>JAKSJV010000099.1 GCA_024402005.1 Bacteroidales bacterium | reverse complement strand
TGAGACCGGGAACTCCATAACTCTTGCTTATGCTCTTCACCACAATCATATCCGGGTATTGTTCCAGAATGGAATCCTGCAAAAGTGAACTTGTTTCCCAATTGTCGCAGAAATCCACGAAACTTTCATCAACCAGAAGCCGTGTCCCCTTGCCCTTGCACCATATGGCAAGTTTCAGAATATCATCGAATGGTATGAAATTGCCGGAAGGGTTGTCGGGGTTGACTAAAAACAATGTGTCAACCGGATGCTTCCCGTAGAATTGAATCAAATCTTCCGCTGTGTAACGGAAATCATCTCTGAAGGGGATGAAAGTCACCTCCTGACCTGGTTTGAGCCTGTTCGGATATTCTTCGAAAGTGGGGCGGATGATTCCTACTTTTCCTGTAATTTTTTCCGCCAGAAGCTTAATGAGTTCAGATGCACCATTCCCCGGGACTATGTATTCCTCTTTCACCTTCCAACATTTCGAAGCCAGCAGTGTGTTGACTTTCATTCCGGACGGATACTGTGTAAGCAGGGTGGCGAAATTGGCCTGCAACTCATCAAGAATTTTCTTTGTGGGGAAGAAGGGATTGACAAGATAGCAGAAATCAAGGAGTTTCGGGAATCTCCAGTACCCCCCGAACCTTCCGTAAAATTTTCTCAGGACATCTCCATCATCCGCGAAAAGGGCTTCCGCAATGTCGAGATCCTGCTTGTCATCTATCTCATACCACTTCTCACCGGTGACGGGAAGGGCCTTCAGGTCGTGAGAGTTCAGGAATGAAAGGATTCGGAGAACATTCTCATAGTACTCATTGTTCCCAACAGCGGTGGAATAGGCCTCAAGGAAGGGAACGTACTTCGTCCGGCTGAATTCTTTGGAGAATTTATAGATGTTGATGGTCTTGTAATAGTTGTCTGCTTCGCTGTACCGGAAGGCATCCTTTGTTATGAAACTGACGATATTGTTGTCCTCATCCAATCTCACCATCGTGCCGTCATTCCAGGATTCGTACTTTGATACAAGCGCCAGATTGGGATAAGGATCAGATATGATTTTCTCCAACATGGTACTCTCAAAAATCAGGTCGCTCTCTAAAAGTATTGTGCCATCCTCGCACAACTTATCCTTCGCCAGGAATAGGGAATAAATATTGTTAGTCCTGTCGAATACAGGGTTTGTGATGTATTCGATTTTCAACTTCCCGTCAAATCTGTCCCCAATATGGTTCATCAGATTATGTCCCTGGTAACCCACAACAATCACAAGACGAGAAAGGCCAAGAGTTGACAGTTGCTCCAGCATCCTGTCTATCAGGCGTATACCGTTGACGGGGACCATGCATTTCGTGTTGTCCTTTGTGTATTCACCAAGCCTTTTGCCCATCCCGGCTGCCAGTATAATTGCTTGCATTTAACTTAATCTTTATTCTTTATTCTTTATTCTTTATTCTTTTCTTCGTCCTATCGTATGATCCTGCCTGTGCCATAAAAACTATTTGTTCATATCAATGACTTTCTGCGGAAGGATGGAATTGCCTATGTCTTCCTTGGGAATTACTTTGGTAAACAGGACAATCTCAATCTGCTTGCCTTTGGTGAAGGGTAGGGCATCGGCTATCTTCTGTATCTCATTGGTGAGCAGACGGCCGTTCTCTCCGGAGGTCCATTTACATTCTCCAATCAGGATATGCTTTTTGTCCAATGATTCGGCTACAACATCCAATTCCACTTCCATATACTCGCCGTCGATACAAACCTGCCCCCACCATCTTCGTGCTTCCGAGTATGTGATTCCATTTATTGTATTGCCGGTCACGGCATCGCGGCAGAGCCTTTCCCACCAATATCCGGTCAGCTCCGGCAACCTTTCATCAAGCAGGCTGTCAATAAGAGCTTTTCTGCCCAACTCAATGAATGAACGGTTTGCGGGCACAAATTTGTAATGGAAACTGAGGAACGGGTCTGCAATGCGATAGAGGCTTTTCTTGTTGTCCTTTACTGAGGCTCCGAACGGGATGTCTTTTTCGAGATACCCCAAATCTATCAGTTTCGCCAACGGCCTTGAAAGATTGGTCGCCGGCTCATTGCATTTTGCCGCGATTTCTTTCAACCTTGTAGCACCCCCTCCGACTATTGTCATTATGGTTGCCGTTTTGACGATATCCTTGAGATCATCCCGGAAGAGATGCTGTGGCTCTTCATACAATGCTCCGAAAGTGGACAGGATATGCTCGTCTATGGCCTCCCTGAGTGAGGTGGAATTTTCTCTGAGTTTCCAATACCGTGGGATACCGCCCCAGATAGCATAATTCTCTATAGTCTCGATGTCATTGAGACCCAGAGCCTCCTGCAAAAAAGGGAGTCTGATGGGGCCTATGTTGAAATCCGCTTCTTTCCTTCCGAACAACGGCGACGCCTCGTCGTGGGTGAGGTTGTACATCATAGCCTGTGATGACCCGCAGAGGACGATGTTGTATTTGAGTTCTCCGGAATCCAGGAGCGTTTGAATTACGGACGGGAGCGAAGAATCGCTTTCCACCAGATAAGGGAATTCGTCAAGGCAGATGGTGATTTTCTCTGTAACCCTGTGATTCAATGCCGTAAGCAGTGCCCGCCAATTATTGTACTGAGCATCGCCAAAGCCGTCAAACATTTGGGATACCACATAACTGAGATTGGACATCTGAGTAGAAGCATCTGTCTTGTCAGCTTCGAAATAGATATCCTTATCCGTCAACACCCTTTTAATCAGCGTCGATTTTCCTACACGTCTCCGCCCTCTGACAATGGCAAATCCAGGCTGTTCTCTTGAAAGCAGCCGAGACAACTTTTCCTGCTCTATGATTCTGTCGACAAATTCCATTAATTGACCCGATATTTATTATGCAATACAAACATAATGTTTTTAAAGCATAATTACAAATCAACATTCCTTCCGTATGCTCCGACCTGTGTCATCAGGCTATCTGTTTTGTATTATACAAAATGTTTAACGTATATTTTCGTAAACACTGCCTATGCCTAAATAAGCGCCTCCGCCATCTTTTTCCACGAGTATTTCCGTTTCTCGTCCCTGATGCCTTCGGAGAAGTCCGGGGAATCTTTCAGGAATTTCTCCAGAGCTGCGGTGATTGCGGCAGGGGAGGGATCCACGGCATAGCCGACTTTCCCGTCGGGAACAATTTCGGGGAGGCCGCCGACGCGTGTGACTAGCATCGGCTTTTCAAAATGATAGGCTATTTGTGTGACTCCGCTCTGGGTGGCGGTTTTGTAAGGCTGTACAATCAGGTCGGCCGCGCAGAAATAGTATTTCACTTCACTGTCGGGCACGAATTCCGTCCGCCAGATGACCTCTTCGTCAATCCCGAGGTTTTTTGCAAGCCGGTGGTATTTCTCGCCGTCGGCATAGAACTCTCCGGCGACAGCAAGTTTCACTCCCGACCTCTCTTTGAGAGCGGCGAACGCTTCAAGCAGCCAGTCGAGTCCCTTGTAGTCGCGGATCAGTCCGAAACTCAGCAGGATTCTGTCTTCCGGGTTGAGGCCGAGATGTCTGCAGGCTTCCTCCCTTCCGACTGCTTCGCCGAAATTATCGTACAGGGGATGCGGGCTGAAGGATGCAGGTTTGTTCGGGGCCAGTCGGCGGATGTCGTTCAGGACTGATTCCGACAACGCCACGAATCTGTCAACACTGCCGCAGAAATATTTAGCCAAGAGTCTGTCTCCCGGCTTGTGTTCGTGGGAAATCAGGTTGTGGACCAGCCCGACGACGGGTGTCCTGCTGATTCTGGCAATCGTGCCCAGTGCCGGGGCCATATAGGGAAGCCAGAATGCTATGATTATCAAGTCGGCTTTCTTCTTTTTGAGATGATGTCCCACTTTAATCCAGTTGAACGGATTCATCGAATTGATTTTCCGATCTATTTGCAAATCTGCTGGAGCGGGCCCTTCTGAAAATTGGGTTTTGCCGGGGAAGAGGAACGACGGGTATTGAAGGGTGAATGTCACTAATTCAACCAGATGCCCTTCGGCGGACAGTTCGTGAGCCAGCCTCTCGTTGAACGCCGCTATTCCTCCCCGGTATGGATGAGCCGGTCCGATGATTATGATTTTCTGTACCATTCGTGATAGCGCACTGTCTGCATACAAAATTAGACAATTACGGCAACTTTTCAAGCACCATTTTCCATAAAATCGAAAATCTTTTCCCACTTCTCATATGAAAATATGTTTTGCATTGAAAGCAAAATCGGTGTATTTTTGTCATCATTAAGATATCACGATATGTCACTCATCATTCCGGACGGATATACCCAGATTCTGGGCAATCTTGAGACCGAGCAGGCCATCAAGGAAATAAAGGATTTCTTCCAGCAGAATCTCTCCACCGCATTGCGGCTCCGACGCGTGACGGCACCCCTTTTCGTGCTTCGCGGACTTGGCCTCAATGATGACCTCAGCGGGGTGGAGCGTCCGGTCCGCTTCCCGATAAAGGATATGGGGGAGCAGGTTGCGGAAGTGGTGCATTCCCTCGCAAAATGGAAAAGGGTGATGCTGGGTGAGTATGGCATCAGGCCCGGATATGGACTTTATACCGATATGCATGCGATCCGTGGTGACGAGGAACTTGACAATATTCATTCCCTTTATGTGGACCAGTGGGACTGGGAGCGCACAATAACGGCTGCCGACCGCAACCTGACGTTTCTCAAGGCGATAGTCAGGAATATCTACAATGCCATACAGCGGACGGAGTATCTGGTCTGTGAGCGGTATCCCGAAATCGAGCCGTTCCTTCCCGACGAGATACACTTCATCCACTCGGAAGAACTTCTGCAGATGTACCCTGACCTTACCCCGAAAGAGCGGGAAGATGCAATATGCAGGGCTTACGGGGCTGTGTTTGTCATAGGAATAGGGGGCAGTCTCTCCAACGGGGAGCCGCACGATATGCGCGCTCCGGACTACGATGACTGGTCCACCCCCAATGAGGAAGGCTTCAGCGGCCTGAACGGGGACATACTTTTCTGGTATCCAGTCCTTCAGCGCAGCCTTGAGATTTCTTCGATGGGAATCCGTGTCGATGCCGCCAGTCTGCACCGGCAACTGGTGCTCCAGGGAAAGGAGGAAAGGGAGAGCCTTTATTTTCACAGGAG
>JAKSJV010000098.1 GCA_024402005.1 Bacteroidales bacterium | reverse complement strand
TGATAGAGGCCATACTGATAGTGTTTATGATAATGTCCAGCCTTCATTACGGCCTCATCTACGCATCCTTTGCCACCAGGAGTCCGAAGGTGTTCCGGAATCCCGTCTCCAGATTCTATCTGTCAACTATTTTTTCATATACGCTCCTTGTAACCGTCAGCCTCTCCGTTTCAGGGCTGCAGGACAATATTTTCGAATCTTTCCGGCAGAGCATTTTCGCCGTGGTCAGTACGATATCGACAACCGGTTTTGCCATCACGGACACCAATGTCTGGCCTGTCTTTGCAATATTGATTCTGCTGTGTGCGGCGGTGCAGTGCGGATGCTCGGGCTCAACCACGTCCGGCGTACGCTCCGACAGGATATGGATTCTGGCAAAGGCATCGGGGGCTCATCTCCTGAAGATGGCCCATCCCAACGCTGTCGTACGGGTCAAGACCGACGGTCGTGTCATTGACAATGACGTGTTCACAAGTGTTGCGGTATATGTTCTGCTCTATCTTGATCTGGTTCTGGTAGGTTCCCTCGTGTATTCCGCTCTCGGCGTGGATTTTATAACTTCGCTCAGCGTTTCAATCTCGATGATGAGCAATGTCGGACCCTGTTTCGGGGAATTCGGCTCTTCGATGAGTACCTTCGCTGATGCCGGCATCTTCGCCAAGGTTCTGATGGGTTGTCAGATGATTGTCGGGCGTCTGGGTGTATTCTCGATGCTTTCCATCTTTGTTTTCCTAAGAAAGGACACCTGATGCTCACACAGGAAACATTTGTCCGGACATTGCAAAAGCATTTGGGATTTGAGCCTACCGTTTGCCAGAAAAAGCTTTCTTCCAAGCTTGCCGGGTTCTCGCTGGAGAGGGGTGATGCCGATATCCTCGTGGTGACGGGATATGCCGGTACGGGCAAGACTACGGCAATAGCGGCTTTTGTGCAGACCCTCCGCGAATTCAAGTCCAGATATGTCCTTCTGGCCCCCACGGGACGCGCCGCGAAAGTCCTCTCCTCATTCACGGGCAAAAGTGCATACACCATCCACAAACATATATACCGGCAGAAATCAGGCGGGGTGTTCGGCGAATTCCAACTCGATTTCAACAAGGCGAATGATACCTTTTTCATAGTTGACGAGTGTTCCCTGATTTCGACCGGAGCCGAGCCGGGAGGTTCCCTTTTCGGCTCGGGCGATCTACTTGACGACCTTGTCACGTTTGTCAGGGCAGGCGAGGGCAACAGACTGGTGCTGATAGGAGACAAGGGGCAGTTGCCTCCGATAGGGCTTGACAGGAGCCCTGCCCTGGACGTGGAGTATCTGTGCAGGTATGGTGCCGTGGAGAGCGCCTCACTTGAGACCGTTGTCCGGCAGGCGGCTTTGTCAGGAATCCTTACCAATGCCACCCTAATCAGGAAACAGATAGAAAGCGGAATTCCGGGCAATCCGGAGATGATTCTGGACGGATTCAATGACATTGAAAGAATTACCGGAGGCGATTTGATCGAGGCGGTGTCCGATGCCGTAGGCCGATACGGATTGGATGACATTGCGGTAATCTGCCGTTCCAACAAGAGGGCGAACAGATATAATGCCGGAATCCGTTCGACGGTTCTGATGCGGGAGGAACAGTTGAACAGGGGTGACAAACTGATGGTGGTCAAGAACTGCTATCAGTTTCTGGAAGATGTTCCGCAGATGGATTTCATAGCCAACGGGGACGTGGCGACCCTTGTGAAAATCTCGCATTTCGAAGAACGGTATGGTATACATTTTGCCGATGCGGTGCTCGAGTTCAATGATTACGGGGATGTGGAAGTGAAGGCGAAGGTGATTCTGGATACGCTGACATCCGAACAGGCGTCACTGCCTGCGGACAAACAGACGGAGCTGTATCAGGGCGTTTCTGAAGATTATTCACACATCAAGAGTGCCAGAAAGAGATATGAGGCAGTCCGCGAGGACAAGTATTTCAATGCTCTCCAGCTGAAATATGCCACTGCAATCACCTGTCACAAATCCCAGGGCGGACAATGGCCCTGCATCTTCATCGACAACCCGTTTTGGCAGGACCTTACGGTTGACGACCTGAGATGGCTTTACACGGCGGTGACCAGGGCTACGGAAAAGGTGTATCTCGTGAACTTCAAGGATGAATTTTTCAAAAAAACGTAGAATATGGAAACAATGACCCCCAATGCAATGTACTGGATGATGTTCATCGGCGTGGCTGTGATAAGCTACATCGTGCAGATTGTTTTTCAGAAAAGAATTGATGCGGCGTCCCGGTGCCGTCTGAATATGAGCGGTCGCGAGGTTGCGCAGAAGATGCTCTCTGACCACGGAATAACGAACGTCAGAATAATCTCGACAAACGGTCGCCTGACCGACAATTTCAATCCTTCGGATATGACCGTCAATCTCAGCGAGGCGGTATATGACCAATACAATGCCGCAGCGGCGGCAGTCGCCGCCCACGAGTGTGGCCACGCTGTCCAGCACGCTACGGGTTACGGACCCATCCGTCTCCGCAGCGCGCTCGTGCCGGTCGTCTCATTTGCATCCAGGGCTGTGACCTGGGTTCTGCTTGCAGGAATGTTTCTGATCAATGTCTTCCCGCAGCTGATGCTTTTCGGGATAATCCTTTTCGCAATGACCACGCTTTTCAGCTTTGTCACCCTGCCTGTCGAAATCAATGCGAGCCGCAGGGCTCTGGCCTGGCTTGACAGGAGCGGAATCACCGATACAAGCAATCACGCGGCGGCTGAAGGTGCTCTCCGCGCAGCGGCCTATACATATGTTGTGGGAGCGTTGAGTTCGCTCGCGACTCTCATCTACTACATTCTGATTTTCACCTCCGGCAGAAGGAATTAGACGTCAGCGGATTGCGTCCATCAGTTCGCGGTTGGCCAGGGAGATGTCGTGTGTATTGACCGTCGATTCGATTCTTCCCGCTTCGACCGTGTCGATGAACTCCTTGAACTCGTAGTAATACTCATCGTGGTCCAGACCGCTGCAGATTTCGCGGGGGCCTTCCTGCGCGCTTCTTCCTGAAGTCGGTTCCGAATGGGGGGTGAACTGCACTTTCCTGCAGATGTGAACCGCATCCATCAGGATATTTCCTTTCTCACCGCATATTTCGGTGGGCAGGGAACTGTCGACAGCCTTTGAGAATGAGAGGACTGCCGTCATTCCGGGGTAGGAGAGTCCCACCGTGCCCTGAATGTCGGTATCGCCGAATTCCGTGTTTACACGAACCAGATTCGAGTCGATTTTAAGAGGCCTGCCGAAAAGGGATATTGCGGCAAAAGTGGTGTAGATACCGATATCGGCAAGAGCACCTCCGCCCATCATAGGGTTGAACGAATTTGCAACGATACCCTGCTTGAGAGCGTCATATTTGGTGGAATATTGGCAGTACGAAGAATTGTAGTGCCGTATCGGACCTATCTCCGGAAGCATAGCCCTCGCTTTTATGAAATTCGGGTTGAGGGTGGAAATCATCGCCTCCATCAGCGCCTTCCCGCTGTTGATGGAAGCCCGTATCATCTGCATCGCCTCATCCGTGGAACAGGCGAGAGGTTTCTCGCAGAGTACGTGCCTGCCCGCATTGAGAGCGGCAACCGTGTAGCGGCAGTGTGTCGAGTTGGGAGTGCCGATGTAAACTGCGTCGATTCCGTCCCATTCCAGCATTTCGTTGAAGTCGTCGAATGCCCTGGCTCCTTCGGCGAACGCTTCCGGATGTCCTGCAATGAAAGCCTTCGCTTTCTCAAGGCTTCTGGAACATACGGCAGCGGCCCTGAAACGGGGGTCCTGCACGGCACCTTTCAGAACCCAGTCGCTGATGCGTCCGGTCCCGACAATGGCGAATCGTGTGATATTGCTCATTTTATGATGCTTTCTGAAGCCAGCAGTTTTTTGTACATCTTCAGGCATATCCAGGCGTCCGTTGCCGCATACTGCTGTTGCTCGGGGGAAAGACGGGCCGCTTCCCAGTTGGAGCACTGCTGGGCCTTGGAAACTTTCAGCTGGAGGATGATGGCGGACATTTTCCTGACGCTTTTCTCCTCTATGCCGTATCTGCTTCCGAACTGTTGCAGGTCCATAAATCTGCCGGCCTCGAAATACCTGTGCCTCTGCAATCCGTGAATGTCATCATTCACTGCCGCACCAATCTTCGTTATGCAGGGGTCTGCAAGAATCTCCGCCAGTTCCTCCGGCAGGCCGATATGATTCAGGCGGAACAGGAATGCGTCAGTTTCGCTGGACAGTTGGAGAAGCGCCGTACCGTGTCTCGGCGCATTCGCCTGGAAGACAGGTTTCGTTTCAGTGTCGAATCCCAGCAGCCTCTGTTCCTTGAGATGTTTTATCGCGTTCTTGAAATCCCTTCCCGTAGTGGAGATGACGCCTATCCGTCCAGGAAAGACGGCAAGGTCAAAGGATTCTATCTCTTCCGGTGTTATTGTAGGGGAGTACATTCCAGTTCTTCGAGTTCGGATGATTTCATATCTATGTCGTGGAGCGTGCCGTCGAATTCAAACGGCGGTTCCATAATCAGGTTCACTTCCTGCGGTGTTGTTCTCAGGGCAAGATTGTGCCGCTGCCTGAGCGCGCTGTAGCAAATCATAGCGGCCGCCTGGCGTGAAGTGAATTCATCCACTCCCGTGGCCGTGACTTCCGCTGCGGCGTATGACAATGCCTGTCTGATGTTTTCAAGGCCCGCTTTGGCAAGGCCTGCCGATGCAATTATGATTGCCTTGGACCTCTCTTTGGCCGAGCCGTCATATTCGTCGGACAGCAATATAGAAGCCATCTTCAGACATTGGCGGGCGAGGGTGACCTGACTTGCAGTGGAATCCCGCAGCAGCACGAAGGTGAAATGTTCCCCCGCAAAATCGGGAATCCCGTCTTTGCCGGGACTTCCGGTTATGTTGTCATATTCATCCAGATTCCGGATGTTTTCCAGGGCATCGGGATAATCGGACCAGGTGCAGATTACACCTATGTCGAGTCTGTGCAGGTCTTCGGGAAATCCGCTGAAATCCACTTTTTCGGCCAGTTCAGGGACTTCAACCGTCTCTTGCTGCGCGGGGCCGCAGGAAATTGCCAGAACGACGGCGGACAGAATCAATATGGACATACTTGATTTCACGGCGGCAAATTTACAAAAAAATTTTGCCGTGAAAATCTAAAATGCTAT
>JAKSJV010000097.1 GCA_024402005.1 Bacteroidales bacterium | reverse complement strand
TTTTTCAAGTGTTTCGTATTTGTTGTTCATAGTATCTTCCTCCCAAAACAGCTTTCCCTTCCCACCCATCAAAGCGTGAGCCACTTGCAAAAATCTGCCAAATTGTCAGTATTCGCGGAATAAAGAAAAATTTACCTAACTTTGTGGATTATGAGAAAAACAGTATCTGCAATATTGATTGCACTCGCTGTCCAGATTGTATGTCTCGGACAGACCAACAGGGAGATGTTGGAGCAGGACCCGTACAGGGTATTGGGCAGTATGTATCCATATCATAGGCTGGATTCCGTGTACACACCAGCTCCGAAAGGCTACCGGTTGTTTTATATCAGTCATATAGGCCGGCACGGCAGCAGGTACTGTATTGTCCCGGATAAGAAAAAGGAAGTCCTGGCCGGATATGCTTCCTATCTTGAGCAGGGAATGCTGACGGATGAGGGCGTTTCCATTTACCGTGATTTGAAGACAATCATAGACGGCTCTGAGGGAAAGTTCGGAACATTGTCTTCCGTCGGTGAAAAGGAATTGAGGGGGATAGGGAAGAGAATGGCGGAAAATTCGGGAAACCTTTTTAAGGGCAAGGTCGTGATTGAGACCTATTCCACCGACGCAGGCAGGACGCGCGGTAGCAGAGACTGTATGCTGGATGGTATCCGTGAAGGGAATGACGGTCTGGTGGTGATTTACAATGAACCGGAAAGGAAAGATCCTGCGCGTGCGCAGGTTTGCGGATATCCTCTGCCGGACAGTCTGAAGAAAGGCACCAGTCATAATTCAAGATCGGCCAGGGAGTATTATATGGACAGATGGAATGAAGGATTCAACCCGGAGCCTTTCAAAACGAGAATATATGCGGGAACTCCTGAAATCGAATCTTTCCGCAACGAGGCGTTCCGCTTGTATGAAACGGGAAATTCTTTTATGGCCGCCGATGAAAATTTCCCGGATATAATGAAATACTTTACAAAAGAGGAACTGTACAATTTCTGGCTTCACGGAAACACGAATATTTTCAGCAACACGTGCGAATGGGATGGTTCCCAGCCGTATAAAACATATAACTGGGGTGCAGGCATAGTGGAGAGTATGATTAAGGATGCGGAAGAGGTCATTGCCGGCAGGAAGGACATTGTGGCCACGTTGCGTTTCACTCACGATTCATATATTATGCCCGCCGAATCATTTATGAATATCAAAGGGGTGAATTTCAGGACGTTCGCCCAGGCCGAAGAGAATTTCCGCAATTACGAGAAACTCTGTCTTGGAGTCAACGTGCAGCTGTTTTTCTATCGTAATGCAAAAGGTCAGTGCCTTGTGAAGATACTGCAGAACGAGAAGGAAACCACCGTGGAGGACCTGAAGCCGAATTATTCCGGCGTTTACTATAAATGGGACAAACTGAAGGCATATTGGAAGAAAAGAGCCGACAGCAAATACAGATTACAATAAATACATTTTATTATATGAAGAAGTTATTTTTTGTTTTTGGCGCAATCGCCCTTATGTGCGTCGCCTGCAAGAGCGATGAGCAGAAACTGGAGGAGAAGGTGGAGAGCTACCTTTCACAGATGACGCTGGAAGAGAAAACAGGTATCATCCACGCGCAGTCGAAGTTTTCGTCTGCCGGTGTTCCCCGCCTCGGGATACCCGAGCTGTGGACCGACGACGGCCCTCACGGAGTAAGGCCCGAAACTATGTGGGACGCCTGGACCGCAGCAGGCCAGACCAATGACTCGGTTACGGTATATCCGTCACTCACCTGCCTTGCAGCCACCTGGAACCGCGATATGGCGGACCTTTACGGCCGCAGCGTGGGTGCTGAAGCCCGTTATCGTGGCAAGGACGTTCTTCTGGGCCCGGGCGTTAACATTATGCGGACGCCACTTTGCGGACGCAACTTCGAGTATATGGGTGAGGACCCCTATCTTGCCGGTGAAATATGCGCCCCGTATATCAGGGGTGTGCAGAGCAACGGTGTTGCCGCCTGCGTGAAGCATTACTGCCTGAACAATCAGGAGTTCAAGCGTCACAATGTCAATGTGACCATCGACGACAGGGCGTTGTACGAGATTTATCTGCCGGCCTTCGAGAAGGCCGTCAAGGAAGGCCACGTCTGGTCCGTGATGGGTTCATACAACCTGTACAAGGGTGTTCATTGCTGTCATAACGATATTACAATCAACAAGATACTTAAGGGTGAATGGGGTTTTGACGGTGCGCTGATAAGCGACTGGGGCGGTGTCCACAACACCGACGAGGCCATAGCCAACGGCACCGACCTGGAATTCGGTACGGGTACGAACGGTGTTGATACCAACGTCGAGAATGCCTATGACTACTATTATCTGGCAAGACCTTATCTGAACAAGCTTCGCAGCGGTGAGGTGGACCAGACCCAACTGGATGACAAGTGCCGCCGCGTGCTGCGACTGATGCTGCGCACGGGTATGAACGGCAAGGAATACTACGGTTCGATGAACAGCCCCCAGCACAGCGCCGATGCCCTTGCAATCGCGCGTGAAGGCATAGTGCTGCTCAAGAACGACAATGCTGTGCTGCCCGTATCGGCTGATGCCCGCAAGATAGTGGTTCTCGGTGAGAACGCCATCAAGCCTATGGCAGTTGGCGGTTCCTCGTCTTCGCTCAAGGCCCGCTATGAACTTTCTCCTCTGGAAGGCATCAAGGCCGCTTTCCCCGATGCGGAGGTGGTTTATGAGAGGGCATACCAGGGTGAGCCCACCATCAAGGGCTACAATTACAGTCTGTATGACCTGACCGATCCCAGAACTCCGGAGCAGATGCTCGCCGATGCGCTTGCAGCAGTGCAGGATGCCGATTATGTGATATTCTTCGGAGGCCTCAACAAGGCCAAATATCAGGACTGCGAAGGCCGCGACAGGCAGGATTACGCGCTTCCCTATGGTCAGGATACAGTGGTTGAGGCTCTTGCCGCCGTCCGCAGCGACCTTGTTTACGTGAATGTCAGCGGTTCTCCCGTGGCTATGCCCTGGATAGACAAGGTACCTGCGGCGTTGCAGGCCTGGTATCTGGGCAGCGAGACCGGCAATGCCATTGCCGATGTGCTTGCAGGCAAGGTCAACCCTTCAGGAAAACTTCCCTTCACCTTCCCCGTATCTTTGGGCGACTGCCCCATCAGGACGGAACTCCAATATCCCGGAATCGCCCCCGAAGAGGAAAAGGGTATATGGGAGCAGGAATATACGGAAGGCATCTATGTCGGTTACCGCTGGTATGAGGCGCAGAACATCAAGCCTCTGTTCGCCTTCGGTCACGGACTCAGCTACACTACCTTCGAATATGGAGAGGCCAAGCTCAGTTCAAAGAGGTTCCACGGCAACGGCGTGACCGTCAGCGTGTCGGTTACCAATACGGGCAAGGTGGCTGGAGCCGAGGTGGTCCAGGTCTATGTATCCGACCTCGAAGCATCCGTGGACCGTCCGGTCAAGGAACTCAAGGGCTTTGCCAAGGTATATCTGGAGCCCGGGCAGACAAAGACGGTCAAGGTGGAGCTTGACAAGCGCGCATTCTCCTTCTTCGACGCCGCCCGCCACGAATGGGTTGCCGAAGACGGTGACTTCGACATCCTCGTCGGTGCCGCCTCCGACGACATCAGGACCTCTGTACGGCTGACGCTGTAGGCAGAGTTCGGATTGAAGCGTGGCCGTGCGATAAAATCAGGCAGGGATTGAGTCGAAAGACTCTCCCTGCCTGATTTCGTATTGTCTGGTGTGATTAAAGTGATTTTATCTCGGCCTCGGAAAGGCCGGTACTCTTGACGATAGTGTTGATGTCTATGCCAAGACTCTTCATCTTTTTGGCAATTTCTGCTCTCCCTTCTGCTCTCCCTTCTGCTCTCCCTTCCGCTCTCCCTATTTCCATACCAGCAGCCCTCCCTTCTGCCAAACCCTCGGCCCTGGCCTCTTCGCGGGCCATCAGTTTCTCGGTTCTAAGGTCAAATTCGTTGCGCATATTCTTGTCGTATAGTGTTCTGTCTTCGGGGCTCAAGGATTCCACGACCGCTGCTTTAACCATCTCGTTAACGCTCTTGTATGAAATATTCTCCGGAACTTCCTTGAGCCGACTCATATTCTTCAGGTAGTAAAGGAAGTTTTCTAGCTGCGATTTAAGCTCGCCCCTTTCCTTTGTGAATCTTCCCAACTCTACATACACGAAGTGCAGTGCGTTAGTCATTATCTCGCCATTGCTGTCTTCTCGTATGGTGTAGGAAGACACCACTTTACTATCGTCCCAATCTTTGTCGTGCTCAAGGGCAAAGTTACAAAAAGAAACGACATACACATCTTTCAGTGTATAATTATTTTCCGAGACAAGTTTTTGCGAAGAAATGGGCCAGGTCGAATAATACAACATTCTATCCAGGTAATCTGCTCTTGAGTTGAACTGTACTTCCACCACGACTGTCCGTCCGTCGCTGAGCTCGCAGTCAAGATCGAATACGCTGCTCTTAAGCTGGATCTGCCTCCCGCGTTTTTCCTGCATCGCGAGTCGCAGGTCGGTAATCTTGCTGGGCATCACTTCGTTCAGTAGACTGACGAGAATCTGTTTGTTGGCGGGGTTAGAAAAGATTAGTTTGAAGTTGCCGTCGATAAGCATATCGACGAAAATGCCGTTTCCTTTTTCGGTAACGGGCTTGGTCATCCTTACCTTGGTGATAAAATCGTTTTGCATAGTTTTGTATTTTTTCTCAAACTACGGAACTTTTCCCACACCGGTCAAGGGCTGGAAGAAATTAAATCGTTTTTATTAACGAAGTTTTTCGCTTTTTTTAATTTTTAATCACATTTTTTATGTGACTTTTAACACAAGTGGTTCACGACTGATCCCACATTTCCTGTCGATATTCGAGAGGGCTTTTGCCCGTTGTGTTGCGGAATTCGTTACAGAAATATTCTACAGAGGAGAAGCCGCATTCCATAGATATCTGTTTTACGGTGTGGTTTGTCTGGAGAAGTTTGTACTTGGCATGTTGCAGCCTCAATTTCTTGAGGAAACGGATTGGCGTATATCCGGTTTGTTCCTTGAAAGTTGTGGCAAACGAAGAATAACTCATACCTAAATGATTGGCCAATTCGTTCAGGCTTGATTTCGACGACAGATTCGTTTCCATATAAGCTCGTGCCTTGGCAACGATATATGTTGCATTTCTGCTGTC
>JAKSJV010000096.1 GCA_024402005.1 Bacteroidales bacterium | reverse complement strand
TAATCTATCCTGTAGGCATTCACGAACTGGCAGAAGTTCTTGCCGGAATATACTTTTACCGCCCTTGCGACATACACCTTGTTGGTACCTATCATCTGCGCCACATCTACAATTGACAGGTAGGAATTCAAAAACGGTTCCCCGTTGCCGAAAAAAGCAAGAACTTTATCGTATATGGTACGGGTGTAACAGTTCTCCTTATAGTTTTTCAGCCATTCCGGCATCCTGTCGGAACCTTTTCTGGAATGCAGTATTTCAGAAAAATTCCAGGAAGAGGAGCGTCTGCCCGCGATAAAGCCGACAAACAGGGAGATTATGGCCGGAATGACCATAAGCAGTGAAGTTTTCATATTGAAGTTTAAAGAAGTTCAAGTTTGAGGTAATATATTATTGTTTAGGTTTTTCCGTTACGCGTTTTGATTTGATCGTATCGAAGCCGAGGCCATATACACCCATAACGGAGGTCACGGTCGTGAATGCCTTGGGATCTATCTGCTTGATTTTCGAGAGAATTACGTTGAGGTCCGTCCTTCTGGCAACGACCATAAGGACCTCCCCTTCCTGTTTGTGATACCATCCGCGGGATTTGAGCAGAGTCACCCCCCTTTTCAGGTCAAAAGCGATGGCATCGGCCATCACCTCTATGTTCTTCGTAAAGATGAAGATCTGCACCGACTGTTTGGAACCGGTAAGGTACAGGTCCACTGTATAGCCGTTGACACCCGTAAGGACAAGAGCGTAAACCACAACTGCCATCTTTTCAGGGAAGGCCTGCAGAGACCCGTCAGGCAGATAAGACGGAACGAAAAGAGATGAACCGATGATGATTGCGTCCATCATCAGAAGCAGGCGTCCCGGAGTGATGTTATGGTACTTGTTGATTATCATCGCAATGATGTCCGTACCTCCGGTGCTGCCGCCGTGAGTGAATGCGAAACCGATCCCGACACCCGTCATCGCGCCACCGAATATGACGCAGAGCAGTTTTCCGTTGGCCAATGAAAATTCATTGACGAAGTCCATAGGTATGAGCGACGGGAAGAACTGGAAACAAAGCGAAGAAACGACAATGGCATAAATCGTTTTCACGCCGAAGCCTCTGCCCAGTATCAGGAAGGCGATTATAAGGAGTATACCGTTTATGGTGAAGTTGGTAATACCCATAGACCACCCGAGTGCGTAGTGCAACATCGCGCATATACCGGATACGCCTCCGCCTATGAGGTTGTTAGGCATAAGGAACATTGTCCAGGCCCCTACGAAAAGGAACATTCCCATCGTTATGAAGAGGTAGTCGGTGACTACTTTCAATATATTTTTTTCAATTGTCTTGCTCATCGTTTTTTCTTTTCAGTTTCAAACTTGTCTTTATTTCCTCAAAACCCTCGCCGTAAACGCTGGAAACAGGCGTAACGGCCACAAATGCACGCGGATCGACTTTTTTTATCTTGTCGGTAATCTGCGGCATCTCACTTCGTCGGACAAGTATGAGCAGGACTTTCTTATCTTTCTGGGAATACCACCCGATGGCATTCAAGGCGGTGACTCCCCTGTCGAGTTTCTTATTGATGTAATCGGCTATTTCGGCATAGTGGTCGGAGAATACTATCATCTGTACGGAGGACTTGCGCCCGAGCATCAGATAATCCAAACCCAACGAGAACACTATTACCGCCAGATAGCCGTAAAGCATATCGTCTATCGTTTTGCCCGGTATCAGCATAATCGATGCAATAATCACCAGATCAGTCGCAACATACACCTGGCCCAAAGATACCGGAAGGTACTTGTTAAGTATGAGCGCGATTATATCAGTCCCTCCAGAACTGCTTCCGTAATTTATCATAATGGCAATGGAGAACGCCTCCATCAATGATGCTATTACAGGAACAAGCAGGCCGTTGCCTTCCTTCAGCACCAGTACGGGCAGGTCCAGCATCGGCAATATGTCCATAAACAGCGTTATCGCCGCCATAGCATATATGGTGCGGATTCCGAAAGTCCGTCCCAGGATGAGAAAAGCCAATACAAGAAGAAGGGCATTGATTATACCGTAGGAAATGTACATAGGAAAACCCGTACCGTACTGTATGATGGTGCAAAGGCCCGTGATGCCGCCGCTGGCTATTCCGTTTGGCATAAACACCTGGGTCCAGGCAGAGCAGTACAGCATACAGGCCAATGTTATCACGACATAGCCCCAAACGGTTTTCAATATCTTCCTGTTAGACATCGCCTACTGCTTCACTACAATATTCACGATTTTTCCGGGAACGACAATCACCTTGACAATAGCTCCATCCCCGACATATTTGGATGTCTGCGGCATTTCGCGTATGACCTTCTCAACCTCTGCGGGCGCAGCGCTCTTGGGCAGATCCACGGTAAAGCGCATCTTGCCGTTGAACTGGACGGGATAGGTGCAGTTGTTTTCCACGGTATAAGCCTCAACGTATTCGGGGAACTCCGCATAGGTCACAGAAGTATCGTGGCCCAGAGCGTGATACAGTTCTTCGCAGATGTGAGGACAGTATATGCTCAGCATAATCACCAGCGGTTCAAGGATTTCGCGTTTGTGGCAATCCTCCTCGACCAGTTCGTTCATCGCAATCATAAAGGCGGCGACGGTAGTGTTGAACGAGAATGCCTCGGTATCCGCCTGAACCTTCCCGATGAGTTTGTGCAGGGTCTTGAGTTCGGCAGGAGTCGCCTTTTCATCCGTGACGATGAAATTGTCACGCTCGTAGAACAGCCTCCACAGACGTTTCAAAAAGCGGTTGACGCCGTCAATTCCCTTGGTATCCCAGGGTTTGCTCTGTTCCAGAGGCCCGAGGAACATCTCATAAAGCCTCAACGTATCGGCCCCATAGGTATCACATATCATATCGGGATTCACGACATTGAACATACTCTTGCTCATCTTCTCTATCGCCCACCCGCAGACGTATTCTCCGTTTTCAAGGATGAATTCGGCATCCTTATAATCAGGCATCCAGTTCCTGAAGGCCTCCAGGTCGAGACGGTCATTATGGACGATATTGACGTTCACGTGAATCTGAGTGGTCTCGTATTTGTCTTTCAGGCCATATGACACGAAGGTATTGGTGCCTATGATACGATAGACGAAGTTGCTCCGTCCCTGAATCATACCCTGATTGATTAACTTGCGGAACGGTTCCTGCTCCGCCACATATCCCAGATCATAGAGGAACTTGTTCCAGAAGCGGGAATAAATCAGATGCCCCGTCGCGTGTTCCGTTCCACCTATATAAAGGTCCACGTTGCGCCAGTATTCATCCGCCTCCCTTGAAACCAGGGCCTTGTCATTCTGCGGGTCCATATAGCGCAGATAATATGCGCTGCTGCCTGCAAAACCTGGCATAGTGCTTGTCTCCAGAGGATAGCCTTTATAGGTCCAGTCCTTTGCACGGGCAAGGGGCGGTTCACCTGTCTCCGTAGGTTTGAATTCGTCAATCTCCGGAAGAGTAAGCGGCAGGTCCTTTTCATCGACAGGCATAGGGATCCCGTCCTTGTAATATATGGGGAAAGGTTCGCCCCAATATCTCTGGCGGCTGAAAATGGCATCGCGCAGACGGTAATTGACCTTTGCGTGACCCAGCCCGTGGTCCTCGACGTATTTTATTGCAGCGGGGATGGCCTCTTTCACGGTAAGACCGTTGAGGAAGCCGCTGTTGCACATAATTCCGTCCTTGGCATCAAAACTCTGCTCACTGACGTCACAACCCTCGATAAGGGGAATTATCGGCAGATTGAACGCCTTGGCGAAGGCATAGTCCCTGCCGTCGTGGGCAGGCACAGCCATAATCGCACCTGTACCATATCCTGCCAGCACATATTCACTGATCCATACGGGTACTTTGTCGCCCGTAAGGGGATTCGTAGCATAACTTCCGCTGAATACGCCCGTCACCTTGCGTGTCTCGGCAAGACGCTCGCGCTCGGTCTTTTTCTTTGCCTGCACGAGGTATTCCTCCACTGCTGCCTTCTGCTCCGGGGAAGTGAGTTTCTCCACCCATTCGCTCTCCGGCGCAAGCACCAGAAAAGTAACTCCGAACACCGTATCGGCGCGCGTAGTGAATATGGTGACGTCATATTTCCTGTCCCCGTTTTCCACCTGGAACACCATCTCACAGCCCCTGCTCTTGCCTATCCAGTTTTTCTGCATGTCCTTCAGCGAGTCTGTCCAATCCAGGTCATCGAGGCCCCTGAGCAGGCGCTCGGCATAGGCCGACACGCGAAGCTGCCATTGCTTCATCTTCTTCTGCTCCACAGGATGTCCGCCGCGCACGGAATATCCCTCCTTGACCTCATCATTGGCAAGGACGGTCCCGAGTGCAGGACACCAGTTGACGGCAGTTTCTCCCTGATATGCAATACGGTACTGCATCAGCAGGTCCGACTGCTCCTTTTCGCTGAGTCCGTCCCACTTCCCTTCCGCCTTGAACTTGGCGACAAGAGTTTCAATGGGCTCAGCCTTGTCCGTTTCGGGGTTGTACCAGCTGCCGAACATCTTGAGGAAAGCCCACTGCGTCCATTTGTAATAAGCCGGATCGCAGGTCCTGACTTCCCTGTCCCAATCATAACTGAACCCTATCCTGTCGAGCTGGCCGCGATAACGGTTGATATTCCCGGTAGTAGTCTTCTCCGGGTGCTGGCCTGTCTGTATGGCATACTGCTCTGCCGGAAGGCCGAATGCGTCATAACCCATAGGGTGCAGAACGTTGAATCCGCAGAGACGTTTGTAACGGGAATAGATGTCGGATGCTATATATCCAAGGGGATGGCCCACGTGCAATCCCGCACCGCTGGGATAAGGGAACATATCGAGCACATAATATTTGGGCTTCGACTTGTCCTCCACAGCCTTGAAAACGTGGTTTTCCGCCCAGTACTTCTGCCACCTGGCCTCAATCTCCTTGAAATCGTATTCCATAATACACAAAAATTTGTGCTAATTTAATCAATTTTTCGGGATTTGCAGGTATGTACGGGCCTAGAAGAACTTGACGGTCTGGTGCTCGATGGCGGACAGCAGGTTATTGGCCATACGGCTCACGCCGAAGCGGAAAAGTTTCTTGTCCAGCCACTCCGGCCCAAGGACATCGGAAACTATCGAATAATACAGAACCGCATCCTCAGGAGTGGAGATGCCGCCGGCCGGCTTGAAACCGACCTTGCGTCCAGTGACTTTTTGATAAAGCGCTATGCAGCGGCACATAACGTATGCGGCCATAGGAGTCGCATTCA
>JAKSJV010000095.1 GCA_024402005.1 Bacteroidales bacterium | reverse complement strand
GCCACCTGGCGAACTCGTCAGGCAACTGGCTCTGGAGGTAAAGGGCGATGCCGAGCGAATGCAGGATGTGATGTTCCCACACGCTGTCTATGTCCTTGCGGGAAATCACGTTGATACGCTCGTTCCAGATGCGGTACTGCTCGCACATCCGCGAGAAATCGTATGACGTTATGAACTCAGGCAATTCCATCACCATACACATCTAACATTATATGCATCTAATCATTCTCATCCTCCGTTTCAAGCAACTTGAACAGCATTTCCCTGCCACGTTTCACGCGCGTGCGCACGGTATTGAGTGGAATATCCAGTTCCTGGGAAACCTCCTGATAGCCATAATTATCCATAAGGACCATCTGAGCCACCTTGCGGTAGGTTTCAGGCAAGCCCGCAATCGCGGCAACCACCTTTTCGTACTCCTGATTGCTGATTACGGCAATTTCGGGATTTCCGGCATTCGTGGCGATATCATTGACACCCGAATCCGCATCATCGATCGAATGTGTCGGCATATTGCTGTTCACCCTTCCTGACTTCTCTATGTGGTCGAACGCCGTATTCCTGGCGATACGGTACAGCCAGGTGCTGAACTTGTAATCCGGATTGTACGTCTCCAATTGGGAAAATGCCTTCTGAAAACTTTCCAGTACCACATCCTCAACTTCCTCACGCAGAGAAATGAATCCCCCAACGTGCAGCGACACACCGGTCTTATACCTGTCATACAATATCAGGAAAGCCGTCTGCTCGCCAGACGAGGCCATAGCGACCAATTCCAGGTCCGAAAGATTAGTGAGCTTCGAGCCAGTTTTTGCCATAATTGCACTCTACTGTTAAAGGTACGGAAAGGGTGATTACATTTTCCATCTCCTGTCTGATTATTTCCATCAGTTCTTCCACCTCCGACTCGGGGGCTTCGAACAAAAGTTCATCGTGTATCTGCAGCACCATACGGCTGCGGAGGGCGCCATTGCGAAGCCGCAGGTCCACCCTGTTCATAGCTATCTTGATGATGTCGGCCGCCGTTCCCTGAATAGGAGCATTCACCGCATTGCGTTCGGCCAGGGCACGCGTGGCGGCATTGCGTGAATTTATTTCAGGCAGATACCTCCTGCGGCCGAACAATGTCTGGACATAGCCGCAGCCCGAAGCATCAGCCTTGGTCTTTTCAATCCACTGCCGTATGGAAGGGAAAGAAGCAAAATAATCCTCTATCAGTTTCTTCGCGGCAACACGGGGAATGTGCAGACGCTGTGCCAGACCGAAGGCGGAGATGCCGTACATTATGCCGAAATTGGCGGTCTTGGCCATACGCCGCTGCTCCGGAGTAACCTCGGAAACAGGCACACCGAATATCTTGGATGCCGTTATCGCGTGAACATCCTGCCCGTGGCAGAAAGCATCGCACAGATGATCGTCACCACAGAAATGAGCCATAAGGCGCAACTCTATCTGGGAGTAGTCCGCTGAAACTATGACATTGCCCGGTTCGGATGCCACGAAAGCCTTGCGTATCTCACGCCCGCGCTCCGTACGTATCGGAATATTCTGCAGGTTTGGCTTGGACGAGCTCAAACGCCCTGTCGCCGTAAGCGCCTGATTGAAAGTGGTATGCACCCTTCCGTCACGCGGAGATACCCACGATGCGAATGGCTCGATATATGTTCCCAACAATTTCTTCACCGCCCTGTAATCAAGGATGTCATATATCACCGGAAACTCCTCAGCATAATTCATAAGAGTCTCTTCATCAGTGAGATAGGTATTGCGCGCGTCCTTTTTCCCCTTTACGCGCGGATCTATGCGGAGCGTTTCGAAAAGCGCCAGACCCACCTGCTTCGGGGATCCGACGTTGAGTTCGGGCAAACCGATGGATTCACGCACCTTAGCCTCTATCGCAACGAGGTCTTCTGCAAGTCCTTGGGCATAATCCTTCAAAATATTCAGGTCCACCCGCACACCATTGCGTTCCATCCTGGCAAGAACCCTGATCAGCGGCTCCTCGATCTGGAAATAAAGCTTGTCCAAAGCCATATTCGCCAGTTCATCGCGCAATGCCGCATCAAGCAGCGCCGAAACGACAGCCTCCTTATACTTCGGAGCAGCCGCCACGGGAGCATCATCGATGAAATTGAAAAGATTTATTTCATCCTCCCTGTCCGCCGCAGGAACTTCCTCCTCCATATTGTACGAAAGATACGAACGGGAAAGCACCTCTATCTTATGAGTCTTTTCGGGATCGACGAGATAGTGCATCAGCTCTATGTCCTCAAGTTTTCCCCCGAGTTTGATACCCGCATTGTCCAACAGGCTGTCGGCCGACTTCAAGGCATAACCCGTCTTGGTGATGCCACCGTCGGAAAGCATATCCCTGAAATCCCCGGCAGATCCGAAAGACGCGTAATTCGTCCCGCCCGCCGCTACGGCAGCCGTTATCCCCCTTATCCCCGCAAACACACCATCGCCGTCAGGCTCCACCACCAAAGCACAGACACCGCACTCCGCGGCCTTGTCACACAGTTGTTTCGGACTTACCTCCATCCATTCAATAGCAACCGACGGACTTTGCCTGCGGACTTCCTGCCCCGGGGCAAGATGAACGTATTTCATCAGGGACGAGAACTCATAGAAATCGAAGAGTTCCGCCACTTCCGCCTTGTGTTCGGTGCGGAGCAGCATATCATCCGCGGTAACGTCCAACGGGATGTCCGTCTTGATGGTCACAAGAGTCTTGCTGAGGTCTATATGATCCTGCGCCTGACGGAACATCTCCGCCTGTTTCTCGGAAAGTTCGTCCAGATGGGCATAAATGTTCCCGACAGTGCCGTATCTGGCAATCAGTTTGGATGCTCCCACTTCCCCGACGCCCTTGACACCAGGTACATTGTCGGAGGCATCACCGCACAGGGTAAGCATATCGATTACCTGTGAAGGATATTGTATCCCGAGTTTTTCACACAACTGCGCAGGACCCACAATCTCATTGTCGGCGCCGCCTTTTCCTGGTTTGTATTGGAATATATTGTCCCCTATCAGCTGGCCGAAATCCTTGTCAGGTGTCACCATATAGACCTTGAAGCCCTCCCCTGCACTGCGTACGGCCATCGAGCCCAGCACGTCATCCCCCTCGAACCCGGGAACCATAAGCACCGGTATTTCAAGGGCCTTGCATATTCTTATCAACGGCTCAAGCGCCTCTATGACCAACTCAGGCGTAGCATCGCGAGTACCCTTGTATTCCGGATAGAGGGCGTGACGGAAAGTCTTGCCCGGCGGATCGAAGCACACGGCCACGTGGGTGGGTTTTTCCTTTTCTATAAGTTCAAGAACATATTTGGTAAAGCCGAACAGAATTGAAACGTCCGTGCCTTTTGAATTGATCATAGGATGCCTCAGGAAGGCATAATACATCCTGAAAATCAGCGAATGGCCATCTATCAGCAACAGTTTCCTTTCCATCGGGCCTACTCCATCAAATCAGTGAATGCGAACTTGTTTACGTCGAAAAGCCCCTTGTCCGTAATCTTCAGTTCCGGGATAACGGGCAGCGACATGAATGCCATAGTCATAAAAGGAGCGTTGAAAGGACAGCCTTGTGACTGGGCCATCAGCCGGAGCGCTGCATATTTCTTGGCCACGACCTCTCCGTCAAGCGGTGACATAAGTCCGGCCACCGGCAGGGCAAGTCCACTGACGGACATACCGTCGGCAATCAGGAGTCCGCCTTTGTATTCGATGAGTATGTTGATGACATTCACTATGTCCTGATCCGTGGCGCCGATGGCGACTATGTTGTGGCTGTCGTGGGAAATCGTCGAACCCATAGCGCCGCACTTGAGTTGAAAACCCTTGATGAAGGCCACCTGGGGCTTTGCTTTCTCGTATCTGTTGTAAACGACTATCTTCAGCACGTCATTCTCCACGTCAGACACCACGCACCCGTCCTCGACCTTCGGAGTAACGAACTCGACACCGGTACGCAGGGAGAGGTCACGCGCAGTGATAACCTTCAACCTGCTCCCCGTGCAGGGGACCCTCAGGTCCTCGACCTTTATCTTTTGGGCCGCGAACTTGTTCGGGAACACCGTTGTCGGAGTGGGGTCCTTTACGAAATTCTTTTCTACGATCTTTCCGCCTGCGAATACTTTCGCCCCGTCAATCCAGCTTTCCAGAACATTGAAATCGTGCAGATTGTCCACAAGTATGAAATCGGCGTTGTCGCCTTTGCGCAACAGACCGTGCTTCAGCTTATAATGCTGTACCGGGGTTACGCAGGCCGCCTCGAGAACATTCCACATAGGATATCCCTTCTCCACGGATTGAGCCACCATCTGGTCCAGGTAGCCTTCAAGCAGTTCATTGGGGTATTTGTCATCGCTGCAGAACATCACCTTACCCCTATTGTCCGCCAGCAGCGGAGCAAGGGTGTCATAATCTTCAGCCGCACTCCCCTGACGTATCTGTACCAGCATCCCGTTGGCTATCCTCTCCTTGCCCTCCTCGAGGTTTGCGCACTCGTGGTCGGATGATATGCCGTGCGCGGCATAGCGCGCAAGGGCACTGCCTGTCAGGCCGGGAGCGTGGCCGTCAACGGGCTTGCCGGCCTTGCGGGCGGCATCCAGCTTGGCCATACACTCCTTGTCACCGTTGATAACCCCGAACGCATTCATAAATTCGGCGACACCATATATTTCATCGCGTTTGAGAAGCTCTCCGATATCCTTCGAATCCAGTTTCGCGCCGGCCGTTTCAAAACCGGTACAAGGCACACAGGGCGAAGCGCCGAAATAAAAATGGAAATGGACTTTCTTTCCGTTCTCTATCATAAAGTTCACACCTTCCAGACCGGTCACGTTGGCTATTTCGTGAGGATCAGACACCACGGCTACCACGCCTTTGGATACCGCCAGGGCGGCATAATGTTCGGGAGTCAGCAGCGTGCTCTCGATATGGATATGCGAATCCGTAAAACCGGGCATTATGTACGGTGCATACGAAGGAACCTCCTCCTTGCGTATCTCCGATATCTTGTTGCCTTCTACTATGACCGTACCGTCATAAATCGTCCTGTTAAGCACATCTACGATGTGACCGCTGACGCTGAAAGAATCCATAACACTGATATTAACTCACAAAGATAATAAAAATCCCCCCGCGGTCAAACGGCTGCGGGGGGATTTCAAACAAAGGTCTCGCTTAGGCGAGCTTGTTGATATACATTGCCAGACCGCTCTTGAGGTTGGCAGCTTTGTTCTTGTGGATAACGCCGATCTTGGCCAGTTTGTCAATCATAGCGTAA
>JAKSJV010000094.1 GCA_024402005.1 Bacteroidales bacterium | reverse complement strand
AGGTAGAGCGGATGATACAGGTGTGCTATGACATGAGTGCTGCAAAGACCCGCAAACGTGAGGTAGAGTCCCTTGTCGAATGTGCAGGCGAGCTTAAGTGCAGTTCACTTTCCATCATCACATGGAATCAGGAGGAGACGATAGAAAAGGATGGATATACAATAAAAGTTGTCCCGCTCCGCCAGTGGATACTAGAAAAGGTCTGATGTACTATGGACGCGTGGTTTCTTCGCACAGAAGGGTGGCGGACGTGCTGCCGACAACCTGAACTGTTGTGAACTGGCCCTTGCGTTCAAGGCCGGGATGTGTGTCGGGGAATACGCACATCATATTGTTGGATGCCCTGCCGCAGAGGTCGGACGGGCTTTTGTGGGACGGGCCTTCAATAAGGACTTCGAATTTCTTCCCAATCTGTGCACCGTAACGGCGTGCGGAAGAGCGCACCTGGTGTTCGATTATCTCGTTAAGGCGTCTTGTTTTTTCTTCCGGAGCCACGTCGTCGGCATAATGCCTTGCGGCAAGCGTTCCGGGTCTTTCGGAATACTGGAACATGAAAGCGCTGTCGAAGCCCACCTCGTCCATAAGGGAAACCGTAGCCAGATGGTCTTCCAGCGTCTCTCCGCAGAATCCGGCAATCACGTCCGTGGAAAGCCCGCAATCGGGGAGTATGCGTCGTATGGCCGCGACTCTGTCGAGATACCATTCACGGGTGTATTTCCGACGCATCTTTTCAAGCATTGCGTTCGAGCCGCTCTGCACGGGCAGGTGTATGTGTTTGCAGATATTGTCGTGTGAGGCCATCACTTCCAGCACTTCGTCGGACAGGTCGTGCGGATTGGATGTGCTGAAGCGTATCCTCATCTCCGGCACCGCCTCCGCCACCATCTCCAACAGTCCAGCGAAGTTCAGCTCCCCGGAGGAAAGGCAATACCGGTACGAATCGACGTTCTGGCCCAGAAGGGTGATCTCCTTATAGCCCTTGTCGCGGAGGTCGAGCGCCTCGCGTACAATGCTTTGCGGCTCACGGCTCCGTTCGACGCCACGGGTGTAGGGAACGACGCAATAGGAACATACGTTATTGCATCCGCGCATTATTGAAATGAAGGCCGAAACCCCTGATTTGTCCAGACGGTGCGGGAGAATGTCATCGTAGGTCTCGCTGCGCGAAAGTTCGACGTCAATGGCCGTTTCCCCTTTTTGCAACTGCGCCACCAGCTCAGGCAATCTCCTGTAGGCGTCAGGACCGCATACCAGGTCCACTTTCCCGCTCGCAAGCAGCTGTTCCTTAAGTCTTTCCGCCATACAGCCCACTATGCCTATTTTCGCGTTGCGATTGGTTTTCTTCGCCAGACGGAACTGCTCCACGCGCCCCCATATTCTCTGTTCGGCATTGTCTCTGACCGAGCACGTGTTTGCAAGGATAAGGTCTGCAGCAGCCATATCCTCGGTGTGTGTCCATCCGCTTTTGCCAAGGATTGACAATATCACCTCGCTGTCATTCACATTCATCTGACAGCCGTATGTTTCAATATAAACTTTCATCCGGAAGACAAAGATACTTGAATTTTTGCTATCTTTGTAAGGATAATGCAAAAATGAAAAGTTTTCTGAGGATATTATTGCTCCTGTCGGCGTCCCTTATTGTGAACGCCTGCTCCTCCTGCAGCAATCTGGGGGATATAACTGTCGGCAGGTACAATGTCGTCAGTCTTCGTCCTCAGGGCTTACGCTGCATTGTCGGCACCGTGTCGTTAGAGGAAACCAACAACGGTCCAACGGTGACCGTCACGTCTCTGGACGGCAAGATATTCAAAGGTGACGACCTTCTGGGCACGATTACGTTGGAAGAACCCCTTGTCCTTCCCGGGCCCAAGACCTGCTGGACAGACCTCAATGCCAAGATAGTCCTGGAGCCGAATTTTTCCGCTCTCACGATAGTACGTCTGCTCAGGAGTCCTGATTTGTCGGAATTCACCGTTTCTTTCAAGGCCAAAATGAAGGTCGGTCCGCTGAAGGCGGTATATTGGAAGAATAATATCCCTCTTGAACGTCTGATTAGAAAATGACACTGTACAATCGCATATCAACGGCCCTGTGGCTTCCTGTTCTGTTCCTGATTTCCGGGACGGGATTCAATTCCTTTGCCCAGGACACCGATACATTGTCCTGCAATGCAATGATTTTACGCGCACTTGCCGCGGACACTCTGTATACACCCGAAGTCAAGGCCGTATTCGACGTGCTGCCGTCGTATTCCAAAGGCGATATGGGCAATGTGACCGTCAATCAAAGTGATTCCCTGCGTGCTGCATTCCAGAGGCATATTGTCGTGGCCGGTTCCAGGGAAATCAGCGGATACAGAATCAGAATCTATTTCTCCAATGCCCAGAATGCCCGTGAAGCGTCGATGGAGGCTGTCTTGCGCTTTCAGACGCATTTTGAAGGCTATAACGTATATCGCCAGTTCATCAACCCCAATTTCAAGGTGACTGTCGGCGATTTCAGGACTCAAAGTGAAGCCCTGGCATTCCTCGACGCGGTAAGAACAGATTTCCCCGCGGCTTTCATTGTCCGTGAAAAAATCCGGTGTACTGACTGATGGGTTTGAAACTTTCACAGGAATTGCGTCTGGCCCAGCGTCTGTCTCCGTTGCAGATACAGACCATAAAACTTCTTGAACTGCCCGTTCAGGATCTGGAGCAGCGTATCCGCAAGGAATTGGATGAAAATCCGGTGCTGGAAGAAGACAGAAAGGCAGAGGACGGTGAGGAAAACGGTCAGCGCGAAGTGTCTCTTTCCGAATACAAGGAAGATGACTCGATTCCATCATACAAACTGTATGTGAACAACCAGGGGAGGGACGAAAAACCGCAGTACAACACATTCAGCGTTAAGGAAAGTTTCTCCCAGTCGTTACTTGAACAGTTGGGCTTCCATAATATCCCGGACCACGAAAAGGCAGTGGCTTCATTCATAATAGGTTCTCTGGATGACGACGGCTATCTCCGCCGCGACCTTGATTCGCTCGTAGATGATATGGCGTTCCGCGCCGGTGTGGAAAGCAGCTATGAGGAAGTCCTGAAAATGCTGAGACTGGTTCAGGAATTCGAGCCTGCAGGTGTCGGAGCAAGGGACCTGAGGGAGTGTCTGCTGTTGCAGCTGGACAGGATGAAGAGCAGTGCGGATACGGACAATGCCCGCCGCATTCTTACGGATTGCTATCAGGATTTCGTGGCCAAGCATTTCCCCAAGATAATGCAGAAACTCGGCCTTACCCAGGATGGGATGAAGGCGGCGATGGCGAAAATATTGAAGCTGAATCCGTCTCCTGGCGGTCAGGTGGATGATTCCTATAATGATCAGGCCCAGCAGGTCGTTCCGGATTTCCTGCTTGAACTCCTTGACGGGGAGCCCAAACTGTCTATGCCGCGTTACAATATCCCTGAATTGCGTGTCAACAAGAAATATGCGCGCATACTTGACGAGGCTGCCGGAAGCAATGAGCGCAGCAAGAAGGAAGCCGCTGAATTCGTCAAGCAGAAACTTGACTCGGCCAAATGGTTCATCGAGGCTATAAAACAGCGCTACAATACTCTTATGACCACAATGCAGGCCATTGTGGACTATCAGCACGACTATTTTATTGATGGGGACGAGAGCAATCTCAGGCCTATGGTTCTAAAGGATATTGCCGCAGTTACCGGCTTCGACATATCAACGATTTCGCGTGTCGTCAACTCCAAATATATAGAGACTCATTTCGGTATCTATTCCCTCAAATATTTTTTCAGCGAGGGTATGGAGAATGCCGACGGTGACCAGGTGAGCACCCGCGAACTCAAGAAAGCCCTGCAGGAGATTGTGGACGGGGAGGATAAAACCAGGCCCCTTACCGATGACGAACTGGTGAAACTGATGACCGGCAAAGGTTACAAGCTTGCCCGCCGTACCGTCGCCAAATACCGTGACCAGCTGGGTATTCCCAAGGCCCGCCTGCGTCGTGAACTGGTCTGATGGAATCGCGCGGCTTGATTATGTGAATTTTTGAGTATCTTTGAACGTTTAAACCTAAAATATGACCTATAGAATAAGAGTTTCTCTCCCGGGAATCAAAGGGTTCGCGAGAGTTTATGACCTGGATGCCAGAAACACCCTTTACGCATTCCACAAGCAGATGCTCTCCGATATGGAATTCCCGCAGGACCAGATAGTCCTGTTCAAGGCTTTTGACGCCGCTGAAAATGTGGTTGCGCGCTATGCGACTTTCGATCTCGGGGACGGCAGCATCGAGCACATCTCCATTGCACAGGTGGTGGCTGCCGGGATTACCCATTTCGTATATTTCTACGATACCACCAACAAGAAGAGCGTCATCCTGACGATCGAGGGGGAAAGCGACAAGGCTGTCAGCAAGCCTACGCTGGACGCAGAAGGCAGCAAAGGCCCGATCCCGGAGGATTTCCTGAACGGATATGTTGCTTTCGAAGACCTTCCTCCCGAGAAGAGAAAGGACCCTGACGCTGAAGACTTCGATGATGATGACGATGATGAGGGGGACGATGACGACGATGATGACGAAGTCTTCGAGTATGGCTCTGAAGAAGAAGGGGATGAATAAACGGTCCTTTGATTCCCGCTAATGGCCGGTCACCGACTCATCATACTTCTCGGCCCGACGGCAGTCGGGAAGACGGAGCGGAGCATAGCTCTCGCCAGAAAATATGATTCTCCTATAATATCCTGCGATTCCAGACAGCTGTACAGGCAGATGTCCATAGGTACGGCCGTTCCGTCGGCGGAGCAGTTGTCGCAGGTCAGACATTATTTCATTCAGGACCACGACGTCACGGACGTTTATACGGCCGGCAAATACGAACTGGAGGCCCTGGACCTCATACACAAGCTTTTCGATGCCGGTCACGAGACCCTGGTTATGGCAGGCGGCAGCGGGTTCTACATCGACGCTGTATGCAACGGATTGGACGACTTCCCGCCGGCAGACCCTGAACTGCGTGAGAAACTTACCCGGCGCTGGCGCGAAGAGGGGGTCGAATCCCTGCGTATGGATCTGAAGATCCTGGATCCGGAATCTTACAAGACCATTGACATCGCCAACGGTCAGAGAGTCGTCCGTGCGCTGGAGGTGTGTATGATGACGGGCAGGCCGTTCTCGTCCTTCAAGACCAATCCTCGGAAAAAGCGTGATTTCGACATCGAAAAAATCGGGTTGACAAGACCTCGTGAAGAGTTGTACCGCCGCATCGATGCCCGCGCCGTTCAGATGATAAAAGACGGTCTTGTGAATGAGGTCCGCAGTTTGACGGAATACCGACATCTGCCAGCATTACAGACTGTCGGCTACAAGGAAATCTTCGATTATCTGGATGGTGGCATCACCCTTGACAAGGCTCTCGAACTCATACAGCGCAACACCCGCCGCTACGCCAAGCGCCAGATGACCTGGTGGGC
>JAKSJV010000093.1 GCA_024402005.1 Bacteroidales bacterium | reverse complement strand
TGTGGCTCAAAGGTATAAACTATTATCATTCAGACCAAAAAAAGTTTTCAACAGGAAGAAGTTTGCACAGCTTTTTCAGCCCACGAGGACTTTGTCGATGTTGCGGGTGGCGGAGTCGAAGTTGATGCCGAGTCTGATGACTTGCTGGTCTTCGATTTGCGCCAAGGCCTCCTCGGCTGTGTCTGCTATTCAAAATAATTGCCTTAAGATGTCGGTCTTATCTTTTCTACTTCAGTTTTAATTTTGGCAATAGTATTATCTCTAACCGTATTGACTTCAGCTATTGTTGTAGAATTATTGATTTCTTCCTTGGCAATATATACGGCATTGTCAATTTCACCTTTCGCTTTGTCTTTGTCTTGATCGCTAACGACAAACCCATCTATCTCACTCTTTGCGTCATAGGCAACCTTATCCACGTCTGCTATGGCTTCTGCCTTATAATACTTTTTGGTCATCCCCTGGAAACCGAACTTGGTGAGGCCACCATCGGCGAAGACATATTCCTTAGGCAGGCTGACTGTCTTGGTGTAAAGGGCGACGCCTGTTTCCACCTCGATGGAAACGATGCTGCCGCTCGCCCAGGTGCCGTCAAGGCAGCGGAAATAGAACACATCATCCCCGGTGGCTGCGATATTTCCGCAATTCAGGGTAATCTCGTTGGTGCCGTTCTCGTATGCCTTGTCGGAGACTTCTCCGGTTGTGAGGTCTATCTTGCAGCGGCCGGCAATCTTCTGTCCTTCAGGGGCAGTTATCTTGACCGATGATATCAAATCGCCTGCGGTAATGCCCTTCAGCGTGAGCTTTACAGCTGTTCCCGTTCGCTTGAACTGGACACTGACGGAGGAGCCTCCGCTTATGCGGGTGTTCTGTACGACGGGCTTTCCGATAAGTATATCCGCATTTGCAGCAAAGTTGCCATCGACAAGGGTCTGTGTTGCGGGAATCTCAAAACTGTAGATTTCTCCGTTCTTCGTTAAAGCACTCTCGGGGTAAATTGCCGTGTAGCAGTATGTGCTTCCTTCGGGGTCAGTTCCACCAAGGGTGATATCGAATGTTGCGGACTTGTCACCATCAGACAGATGTGTTCCGTCCTGCGCGGTCTGGAAGCAGGCGTTCTCCGTTCCGTCAACAAACTCCCACATATTGATTTTATCAGTCGGAAGCCATTTCACATAAGGGTTGTCGCCGTCCACAAGTGCTGTTTTGGTGGATGCTTCCGCAACCGGTTCGGTATAATCAGCTTTGACAGTGAATGTTCCGAACAGTTCGGTGACCTTCTGTTCAGAGCCATTATCCTGACTGTTTACCTGCTCTTTCTGGCAGGCTCCCAGCATCACCACAGTTGCTATGGCAGACGCAAGTATTCCAAATGACCTTTTCATACTACAGGAGATTGTCATTGTAATCGTTGGTATTGTCTGGGCCGAAGGTTCCTCCAGGCTGGTTGCTATCTCCGTAAGAACCGGCAAGGATACACCGTTTTGTATTCAATGTGATGAGTTTGCACGCGGGCTGCACGTACATTCCCGGTCTGTCTGTTTTGTTGGGGTTGATATGCATAATAAGTTCTGCGAATTTTATTCCTTACAACTACAAAACACGTACACTGATTTCTCTTCCGACTCCTCGAAATACTTTCACCAGCGTTGACAACTGAATATCAGCCCGTCCTTTTTCCACGCGGGAGATAAAGCTTTTCTTGGTGCCTATTTTATCCGCCAATTCTTCCTGTGTCAGACCGGCCTTCAAGCGTTCTTCTTTCAATTGCTCGCCAATGATGAATGCGTTGCACTCCATTTCGAATGCATCGCGCTCAGGTGTGCCGACCTTGCCGAAATCTTCTGCAATAAGGTCCTCAATAGGTGTGAGATTCCGTTTCTTGATATTTTCCATTTTTCTACTCCTTTTTCATTGTTGCAAAGTTAACGAATTAGTGAACATTTACAAAATTTTAATCAACCGAAAAAATGAGATACCCTTTTTCTCCTGCTGACGTACTGGCACAAACGTGACGGCAAATTGGAGATAATAAAAGAGCGGATTCCTGTGCGTCAATCCGGCCTAAGTCCTTATCTTTGCTGAATGAAGAGAAAACTTTCTGGATTGTCTGTGCTGCTGGCATCGAGCATCATCGCCAGTGCACAGTGTACGAAACCTGTCATTTTCGATACGGACTGGTGGACGGATGTGGATGATGCGTGCGCGGTCAGGATCCTGCTGGATGCCGAGCGGAAAGGGGATGTCGATGTGCTGGGAATCTGCATATCGGCAGTCAACGAGACAAGCGTCAAGTCTCTTGATTCGTTCCTGCGCCATGAAGGACGCTCCGAAATGCCTCTGGGCATAGATTCGGAAGCGACCGACTTTACAGGCGAACCGTGTTATCATCAGCTGATCATTGATTCTTGCGATGACCGTTCTGCCAGGGATAATGCTGACTGTGCGGACTGCGTGGCCTTCTACAGGCAGCTTCTGGCCTCTTCAAAGGGCAAGGTGGATATAGTTGCCGTAGGCTATCCGAATACGCTTGCACGCCTTCTTGAAAGCGGTGCTGACAAGGTATCCCGTCTTGACGGACGCAGGCTTGTGAAGCGGAAGGTGTCTCATCTCTGGATTATGGCCGGCAATTATCCGGAAGGGGAGGAGAACAATTTCACGCGTACAGCAAGGAGCCGCAGTGCCGGTGCTTTGTTGTGCTCGGAATGGCCTACAGAAATCACCTTCCTTGGCCATGAGGTCGGAATCCGTGTTGTGGCTGGAGGACGGTTGAAAGAAGAAGACCTTCTGCATAAGGTGCTTGCAAGGCATGGCAGTGCAAAGGGCAGATATGCCTGGGACCCGATGACCGTAATGCTCGCAATCAGCGGTGATGCCGGAAAGGAAGGCTACAGGCTCGTCCGCGGGTGGAATACGGTTGATCCCGAGACCGGTGCGAATATATTCAGGGAAGACCCCGACGGCCGTCATTCATATGTGGTTATGACGGAACCTGCAGAATGGTATGCCGGGAGGCTGGATGACCTGCTGCTCTCTGCTGCAGGATACCAAGTATCAAACCGGGTGATATGGAATGTATTATGAGGTATTGGCATGCAAAAGCGTAAGTTCCTGATTCATTCGACTGCGCAGATAATACTTTTCAGCCAACACGAGGTTTCTTATTCCTCTTCGTCCTCCTCCCCCTCTGAAAAGTCGAGCTGGGGTTGCCGGTTTTCGAGGAAGCGCTTCATGCTGAGGTCGGATACGACTTTCTTGCCTGTTTGCTGTTCGAATGCTTCGCGGGCTACCCGTGCCACCGAACCTCCTCGGGAGGCGGCTTGTGCGTGTTCATCCATGGTGACAGGGTGTTCCTCCTTGGTGATGTTGGTGGTGGTCAGTTCGGCCAACATATTCATTACCAGTTCTTCGTTGGCCATGTTGTCTCGAAGGTTCTCCTTGTGAAGGCCCTTGAGGCGCTTGTATTCTCTGGCGGTAAGGCCTGCCCAAGTTTGGTAAATTATATCTGTAAGGGTGGCATATCCGGTGCCCTCTTCGACTCCGTGCTCTTTCCACTGGTCGGTGAGATCCTTGCGAATCTCGATGGACTTGAGGCGCTGGTTGATCCAATTGTCGGAATAGCCGAGGCGCTTGAAGTCTGCGAGCGACTGCTGAATGCCGAGCTCCGGGTCCTGCATCTGGTGGATGCGGTCGGCTCCGACCTGTGCGAGCCAACGCTTGAATGGTTCGGCCTTCTTTGACGGAATGGACTGAACGATGCGGAAGAGTCCTTGTACATCAATGCATTTGGGGTTGTGCCGTTTGCCATCGGAAGAGATGAATTGGTGGGGGGGACAATTTGTCCCCCTCACGAAGGCATCGAGTTCGGGATCACGCTGGCGGAGTTTCTTGAAGTATCCGGCCGGATCCGTGCTGTCGGTGAGGGCTTCAATGGAATCGTTGATGCAGAAGTAGTACTTCTCTTCGTCATCGTCCCAATATGTGCGTATCTGCCTGCCGGCAAACAGTTGTATCTCCTGAGGCATAATCAGATCATACTTATTCTGGACAAATTTAGCGATTTTACATTATTCTGTGTCCGCCTGGTACGAGAATATAAATAATTCATGCAGGATGTGAATTCTTCAATACTTTGATACATTGACCTGAACCAAGTCGGGTATGGGAGAATTCAAAATTTCTTTCCAGTTGATTTCAAATGTCTCGTCGTGCCGGACAAAACGTACATCGGTATTTGAATGTAAAGCGAAAATAGCAATTATTCTTGACACCATTGAGAGTTCATGTGTTTGCTTCTTTCCACATGCTCGGGAGAACTCTATATTGGCTCAATCGTATGCCCGTCGCATTTCAGAGATACGGATTCCTTCAGGTGTTCGGAAAGTTCCTCCTCTGTTATCCTGTATATCTTGGGCGTATTCGCCCGTGGAAAGCGGTTGAAGAAGGGGTCGATGCTGCCGTACCACTCCATTTTGGTTATGTCGTAGTGCTTGGGAAGAAGCCTGTACAACTCGAATATTTTCGTGGAAGCGCACACGGTAACTCCCCTTTTTCCGTCCGGAAATGTGGAAACGCAGAGGTAATGCTTCTTATACTGCGTACTTCCATTCCTTACAAGGTTCTGCTCCGGCTCGCCGCGATGGCGCACTGTAATATGCCTGCCGTATTTCCGGTTAATAGTATCCATTATCCGGCGGAAAGTTTCGCCGTGAACGGATGAGTCGCGAAGATTCCGGTAGGCGATGTAATAGTGAATCATCTCGTGGATAACCACATCCTCCAGCTCCTCTTGCGACAGGTCGAATCCTGTGCTGATCTTCAGGCGGAAGTCATAATGGGATGAGACAATGCCGAAGAGGCCATAACGGGATTTGTATTCCATCTTACCGAGGAAAGTCCCGGCCTTCGTGAGTACAATCGGCACAGCAGGCAACCCTCCATCAAAGCACAAAGCGTTGAAGTGGTCAAAGGTCTTTTGGACGAATGGGACGGAAGCAATCATATCTCAAGCCATTCAACTTCTCCGGGAGAGGCAAAGGACAGTTTCCCTTGATGCAGCATATGCTCAAGGGCGTGAATGTCAAGATTCTTGCAATGAGTCAGGCAATCCTCAATAGTAAAGATTGCGGGATGACAGTGCACCTCATGGCTTATTCCGTGGTCTTCCAGCCAGGAGAGCGTTCTCTGTATCTTTTCTGACGGCATAATACGAATCTGTCTGCTATGCAAATTTACACAAATTCCGCCCTTGCATCAAGATATATGCTTTAGATGCTTTTATGGGCTACTGATTCATTCATATGTATCAATGATTCGGACGTACTGCGAAATTTTGAAGATGTAAATCATTAAAACATACTAATCTACGAATCAACATTGGCAGCTGTCGTCAAGATATTTCTTAAACAGGGCCGAATATGATTCACATAGTGTGAGACTGCCAATAAATGTAAAGCTTATTTGTCATTTAGGAAAATATACTTAACTTTGC
>JAKSJV010000092.1 GCA_024402005.1 Bacteroidales bacterium | reverse complement strand
TACGGCATTTGTAATTACTAACCGCAAATCTAATGAATATATTTGTAATTACAAATAAAACTGATTCAATAGGAAGTATCCGGCATTTGCCGGAAAGCGGAACCGATGAAGGGAAGAACGGACACAGGCACAGCACCCGGTCACATGGTCCGTCCTTCTTTCTTCATCGGTATGTTTAATGAGCCTCCTTCACCGCTACCTCCAGACCTCTGGCTGTCGGTGCCGGAACACTCGCGCTGCTTCGTGATCCGGCCGCTTCTCCTTCACCGATAAACCGGTTCGGAGATGCTGTCGGCATTACCCCTCGACCATGGTCCGCTTTGCTTCCCAGGTCTCCGGTGTCTATACAGACACGATCGCCCGCGCTCGTGCGCCGTTATCGTTGTCTATATAGACAAGCAAGATGAAACGGCACTATGTTCCGTTTATCTTGCCCTTGCAGGGGGCAAAAACGGCCTTACACTATCGTATAAAGCCGTTTTAGTGGCAGTCTTGCGAAAATATTGTTTAATAACAATATTATAACTATATTTGTCGTATGAAACATACTCCAAATAAGCGCAAGACTACCACCATCAGCTGTGATGAATCCGCCCGCGAATTCATCGCCGCTGAAGCCGAACGCACAGGCCGGTTGCAGCGAGAAGTTCTCGCCGAAATGATTTCGGTTTACAAACTGCAACAGGAGCGCTCCGCTACGAAACAGAAGGAACAGAATATCCAGACGAAGACTTCCCTGGAACTTTTTCAAGACATCAAGGATACTATTGACAAGAACATCAAGCGCGATGATCAGACCATTGCCTTCATCAAGACGCAGGAGGCAAAGATACTTTCTCCTATGTCGCAGAAAATTGAAAATTGCGAATCCTTGCTGAATACTCTTGTAAGAATTTTGCAATCTTACCAATCAAAGTAATTCATCCATGAACCCCAAAATCTCCGGTCAGTCAAGCAAGTCGAACTACAAAAACAACGGTAGTTCGGCAAGCGCTGTGTTCTATGATGAACACGACTTACGGGAGTATCTGGATGAAGCCCTGGAACTCGGAGCGCAGGGTAAACAGATGCAATTCTTCGATATGGAGGGCCATGTTGTCGCCGCCGCCGAAGTGCTTGACAAGGTTGACAGACACCACTCCGGACTGCATAAGGACGATGCCAAATTCTACTGCATCATGCTGGATCCTTCAGATCCGGAGATTGCCGCAATGGGTGAAGATCTGACGGAACGGCTCACCAACGGCCAGCAGTATGTGTTCGATATAATGGATGCCTACGCCAGGAACTTCCACCGGGAAGGGATAGATGACCGCCATAACCTGACGGCTTATGCAATCCCGCATCTGTATAAGGGAGAAGAAAAGAAGGAACAGCTGCATTGGCATATCATCGTTGCCAGGAAGGATTCATCGAACAAATACAAGCTCTCGCCTCTCACCAACCACCGGTGCACGACAAAGGGAGTCGTGAAGGGTGGATTTGACCGCGTGGCATTCGACCAGGAATGCGAGCAACTGTTTGACAAGAGGTTCGGCTATGAGCGCAAGGTCGAGGAATCCTTTGATTACTGCCTGGCACAGAAGAAGGGAACTCCGGAACAGAAGGCCGAACAGACGCAAAGACTCGCGGATCAGAACAAGCCCGACCTGGAGGCCGCCGTCAACGCCTTTCTGAACCAGCGTGTGGCACAGCTTGCGGCAGAGGCCACGGCCAGGGCAATAAAGGAGCAACAAGAAGAAGAGGAAGCCGTCAGGAGGGAAGCTGCACGTATCGAGCGTGCAAACAAGAATACCTACTGGAACACATACAACAGCCGCTATAAGCCGCTTATTGATGATGCCAAGGAAATCTGTAATAAATCATTCAATCTGTTCGATAAATACAGAGTCCTTGATAGGAATTGCAGTCAGGAAATATCATCCCAATATAATCTTCTCCGTACAAAATACGCAGAAATGGACCGTCTGGAGGCAGATATCCAACAGGCTTCAACAGCAAAGGGAATCCTTACCGCAGTTGCGGCCATGATAACCTTTGCAAATCCTGTCGTGGGTCTCGCAATAGGACTTGTTGGCCGTATTGTCGCAGAGGCGAACCGCAGTGCATCCCTTGCAGCAAAGAAGGAAATCCGGGAGGAAGCTGCCACTATCCGAGACAACATCGAAACCCTCAAAGAAAAGCAGCACACCATTCGCCAGGGAAAGACGGACGCTCTCCGGGAATACGTGGAGGACAAAGAAAACAAGCAGGCAATCTTTGCGGAATTGAACAGTCTCCGCGAAGAACTCCTGAAGCCTGTCGAGGTGGAGAAACCGAAGATCAGGTTCGATTTTGTGGCCGCCATGGCTCAGAATCCATCCGTGGCCGAATCCGAGGGAAAGGTTGCAGATGCACCGGGAGTTGACCTGTATGCCGTCATGATGAGGGCAGCCGACAAGCAGTCCCTTGAAAGGGAACTACTGGCAAGCAAGGTGGTAATTGAGCCTATGCTTGACAGGTATGGCGGAGTTTCGGACTTCAGGGTGACACTTGCCCAGGAAGGCCGCGAGGTTAACGCCAGCAGCCTTGTCTCATCTGACAAGTTCCGTGGAATGCTCGATAAGTGGGAGTCATTAACACAACAGACCCCTTCATACAAACTCGCCATCGAGAGAGAGCACCGAAAACAACTTGTCGATATAATACAGAAACTCGACAACGTCAGTCCGAAGTTCGCCCCAAGGACACCTTGCGATATATCCTTCCGTCCGGACGGAACTGTTGAGACTGTATCATACATCAACAACAAGGACAAATTCATCAGCCTTATTGTGGATCCTGACAATTATATCCGGTGGCAGGACGATGCCGCATTGAACCTGACAAACGGAAGGTATTATGAACCGAGACTCCAAAAAGAACAAAAGCCACAGATTTCGGAGGGAAAAGGTGGAGGAATGAAAATAAGATAAGAATATGACAGAGGAAGAATACAACGCGCAACTGCAAGCTGCAACGAAATTCATTGTTGACAGCAAGACAGAATCCGTGAACTACAAGGAAAGTGCGGAGTTATATAAGAAGACGAATGACAAGACCCTGGAAATCGTCAAGGAGTCCATACCGAAGACAATCCCGGCGGAGATCACGGAGGAGTCTTTGGCGAAGATTGCCAATACGGCAGAGTCAGCGGCAAAGCATGGTGTAACTTCGTCACAATGCCAGATGCCGAACACTGAAAGGCTGTCAGACAACATATCAAATGCAGTCCTTAGAAAGGTCTCCAATCAGATGGACTCGGTTATCGCCTCCTCCATAGAACGTCATCGCACGCAAATCGATGTCCGCCACGAGCACCATCATACAAACATGTACGGCACATTCGCTTCCTGCGAGACGAACCGCAGGATGATGTGCTGGCTTGCTGTCTGCACTATCCTGTCGCTCGCGCAAATAGTGTTGTTCTTGTTAAGGTGGTATGAAATAATAGACTTGGAATGGAAGTATTTCCCCTATTTGTTCTTCGCCACTATTGGTATAGTTTTTTTTGGCTTCATTATCCGGATTAACTCAAAGCCGAAAAGATATTAGCCTATTTCATAGCCTTCTTTACCTTCTGTACCGTAAAGGTAGAGACCTGGCAGACTGCCGCGGTATCTCTGACAGACAGCCCTTTCTTCAGACGCTTCACAACATCCGGATACTTCTGGAGCAGTTCTTCATCCGTCATTCCAGATCCTACAGGACGGCCGAGCTGCACTCCCCTCTCGATGGCCAGCTGACGGCCGCTGTTCAGGCGACTTACAATGTTCTTTCTCTCCAGCTCCGCGCCAAGGCCCAGGACAGTCAGCATGAGCTTGGCCATGGGGTTCTCCTTCCCATCAGGAAGCAACGTGTCGATGTTAAGATCCAGGATATGAATATTGATACCGGCTTTCGTGAGATCGTCCGTCACATCGAGGATCTTGCGGACGTTACGGCCCAGGCGTGACAGTTCTGACAGCAGCAGCGTGTCGGCGTCGCCCGCATGGAGGCTGGCCAGGCAGTCGGCCAGCACTTCCCTGTCGTTCCTTGCTCCGGAAGCCTTTTCTTCGAAGATCCTGACGACCTCCAATCCGGATGCCGCTGCATACTTCTGCAGATCGGCTACCTGGCGGGCGGTGTCCTGTCTGTCACCGGTACTGGAGACGCGAGCGTAAATTACGGATCGGACTCCCATATATTTAACAATTATTTACGATCGTCTATATATTGGGTATCATCATCAAGTTCCCAATCAGAATAGTCCTCTCCTTTGGCCCAAGTTAGAACCACATTGAATCTTTTGAACAGATCCAGGAATTCTGTTATAGAGATTTTGTTTTCAAAGCCAAAGGTAAGAGCTTTTTTCTCTTCGCTTAAAATGTCTTTACAGATAAATCGGGGATTCACGAAGTTAGAATATCCACAATATAACTCAACACCAATAGGCTTGTATCTGTCGGTATCAAGGCCCTTATCTTTGAGATATGCTTCCAGAGTTTGGAAGTCGGCAAAGTCTGCGGCTGCAGTCCCCCTGTAATCGTTGTACTGAGTAGATGCTTTCATTTCCATAAGTAATAAATCTTTGATTAAACGCTGTACAAAGATAGTGAATATTACCCACATTACGAGTGGTTAATATTGATTAATTTCAATACGGGAATTGTTGTAATACAAGAACCCTCCAAGATGATTATACTAGCGAGAGAATAGGGCGATAGATAATCAGTACAAAGAGATGCCTGAGTAAAAGTCGATGATCTTTGTCCGGAAGATGTATTCGTACTTTGACTGCAGCTGCTGTGCTTCCGCCTGGAAAAGATTTCCAACAGCTATCTGATAATCATAGTATGTTGCGGCTCCGGCATCATATTTTGCCAGCGTTTGTCTCAATGCCTCTCGGCATTTACTTACTTCGGTTTCCAAAAGCATGTATTTTTCATACGAGGTGTTCGCATTGACTATTGCCTGCTTGATTTCTTTGTCAAGGGCCAACTTAGCTTGAGTCAGTTCGTATTCAGTCTGCGTGCATGCAAGTTTCTTCTGCTTTACATTGTTTGAAGTTGTGATGGCGCTAAGGATAGGGATATTCAATGACAGTGTAACATAAGAACTCATGTTGTCGCGGAACTGATCATGAAAATTATAGGCTTCACCACCTGTTCTTGTTCTGGCGTTGGAGAAAGTCGAGCCATATCCGGCATTGAGGCTGACCGTTGGCCAGTATGATGATTGGGCGATATTCACATCGCGTTTTGCAATATCGATGGCTATTTTTCTTTGCTGGATCTGCGGAAGCTGGAAGGCAGATGACACAATGTCTGAGATACACCAAAGTCGTGGCTCTACTGCCTCGTAATCTTCTTTCTCCGTTGTGATGTCGAAACTCTCCCAGTCATCTATTTCAAGCAACTCGCACATTGAGACCTTATCAAGATTCAGGTTGTTTTGTGCGGTGGCCAGGTCCACCTTGGCATTTGTTATGTCTGCCTGTATGTTCAGTAAGTCTCCAGGAGTGGCGACTTTGTAATCCAACTTTTTATGAATAGCTTTTT
>JAKSJV010000091.1 GCA_024402005.1 Bacteroidales bacterium | reverse complement strand
GGAAATAATCGTCCACCTCTTCGAGTGTGCCGTAGAATACGTCATCGCGCAGATCACCGGTCTTGTCACGGGCCGCGGAGAGCTCTTCGGGCGAGATGGGAGTTGTGAGTGCCTTCACTATCTGCGGCCACAGCACTTCGCGGGTGTTGCGAAGGAGCGTTTCCTGCGAGTCGGCGGCAAATGCTCCCGGATATTCGGCTACGCGCATCACGGGCACGCCGTTGTTGCGCGAGGTATAACGGGCCTGGTCGCTGAATCCGGGACCTGCAATCATCACTGACGGGATGCCAAGGTGTTCGGCGGTGATGCAGGACCCGACTTCCTTTGGCGTGCAGAGACCGCATCCTCCGTTCCCGGAGATAAGTGCATCTACACCCATTTCCTGAAGCTTGCGCTTGAATTCTTCATTCTGTTTGCGGGTGATGCCGGGTGCCGGGTATGGCCCTGAAATGCCGATTTCGTCCGATAGGATAACATTTGCGCGCGGGTAATTTTCCTTTATAAGTCGCTTGATCTCCGGGTGGGTTATGCCGGTCATAAAGCTTACGCCCACAACGGCGATGGTCTTTCCGTCAAGAGTTTCAAGACGCGGAGCCTGCCGTATCATCTCTACGCTTGAATGCCCTACTGGAGACACGACCGAATAAAGGGGCGCTGTTGCGGCTTTGGAATCAGCCCCCGACTGTGCCTTTGTTTTTACATTCAGGGTTGGAACCGAGGCTTTCGTAATCTCGGTCCTCTGATATTCTTCGCGGCAGGTTTCGTCGCAGACAATGCGTTCCCCCGCCGTAATGTTCTGGGCCTCTGCTGAAATGACAGAGGCGAGAATGGCCGGCAATGCAATGATTCTTTTCATATTTTCGAGTTCTGATATCTGTAAGACATTCGATGACGCGGAATCTTAATGGCATTAAGAAAAAGTTTAGTAACTTATGTCCCCGGACGTGAGGGGATACCACCCATAATGTCAGGGGATCTGCTGCCGCGTATCTCAACGGGATTTGCTCACTTCGTTCGCACATCCCCTCCCTGCTGCCGCAGGATCTCAACGGGATTTCGTCGCGCTGCGCGCTCCGACATCCCCCGTGCCGCTGCCGCGGGATCTCAACGGGATTTGCTCACTTCGTTCGCACATCCCCTCCCTGCTGCCGCAGGGGCCCTGAAATAATAGTTCCAAAAAAAGCGCTCGAGCAAGCTCGGCGCCTTTTTTGTTCCTATTCTTTCGTTGAGATAGGGGGATTCGAACCTCCACAGACAGAACCAAAATCTGTAGTGCTACCATTACACCATATCTCAATTCCGGTGCAAATTTAGGGAAAAATCTTTATTGCTACAAGCGGAGCTGTGCCACTTTAGCTGAAATTACCGCACCCTCAAAGTTTTGCCGGCGCGTATGCAGTCGGCGTTCTTCAGGCCGTTCAGGCGGCAGATGGCATTTACCGTGGTGTGGTATTTGCGGGCTATGGAGCCGAGGTTTTCGCCGGTGCGTATCTTGTGGTATACCATAGCCTTGCTGGCTTCCTCGGCATCTTTCTTCTTCTTTTCCTCCAGGGCTTTCTTGTCATCTTCCTCGTTCAGAAACTCGTCGTCGAAGTTCTGGTCATAGCGGCTTGCCGCATTGAAATAGCGGCGTTTCAGCACCATAATTCTCTGTTTCAGGTCCCCGGTTTCGAGGTTTACTATCCTCTGAGGATCGAGGGCCAGGCCGTGGTAGCGCACTTCGTAATGGATGTGGGGGCCCGTGCTGCGGCCGGTATTGCCGCTCATACCTATGACATCTCCTGCGTGTACGATGTCACCCGGCTTTACATTGAACTGTGACATATGCCCGTAGAAGGTCTCGAGTCCGTTGTCATGACGTAGGATGACAATGTTTCCATATCCTTTCATCCATTTGGCCACGCGCACTTTACCGTCAAAAGTGGCGTAGAGCGGTGTACCAATGGGCAGGGCCATATCCACACCCTGATGCCGGCGTCCGTGACGAATGCCGAACTTGCTGGATACACGTCCCAGGGCGGGGCAGTGATAGCCGCTGAGGCTGTCCACTATCCATATCGCCCATGTCTCCGGCAGGGAATCCACCGGCTCCTTGTACGGATTGACGGAGGTTTCATCCCAATCGCGCGTAAAGACCTTGCAATCAGCTATATACTGGTCAGATTTGGAGTATCTCCAGGTGTTGTCGTTGTACAGCAGGATGCTCACGCCAGGGACGGAGGTCTGTATGGTATCAATGGAATATGACGTTATGCCACCATCTTTTGCCACGGGCTGAACCGCGCTGGCGGGCACCATCTGCCCGAGGACCATAACGCTGTCGACCAGTGCGGCGGCCAGTAAGGAAAACAATATGCTCATGCTCTTATGCCTCCGAATTCTTTTTCGATTATACTTTGTGCCGCCGAGATTTTCTCCGCCAGCAATTCTTCCGATGCCGCTTCGCAGATGAATCTCAGATAGGGTTCCGTATTGGAAGGACGGATATTGAACCACCAATCGGGAAATTCGATGCGGTAGCCGTCGAAGTCCATTTCAGCAGTGGGTGCCGACTGTCCCTTGAAATAGTCGCGTACCCTGTCCATGGCCCCTTTCTTGTCTTCCAGCCTGAAATTTATCTCTCCGCTGGAATGATATTTCGATATCGATGATATCGCTTCGCCCAGACTGCTGCCTTCCTTCTTGAGTGCCGCCACGATGCGCAGCACAATCAATGATGAAAGCAATCCGCTGTCCGAGTAGAAGAAATCCTTGAAATAGTAATGCCCGGCCAATTCTCCGCCCCAGAGCCCGTCTATTTCGCGCAGTTTCGGCGCTGCATAGGCCCGTCCCACGCGCCAGGTATGCACGTCGCAACCCATAGGGGCGAGATGTTCCGCCACCGATTTGGAAGAACGTATTTCCTGCAGCACACGGGGGTTCTTTGCCCCGCGTTCACCGATGAAATAGCGTGACATAAGGGCAATTATCAGATCGGGTGCCACAAATTGCGCATTTTCATCCACGAACATCACCCTGTCGGCGTCGCCGTCGTAGATGACGCCTATGTCGGCGCCGGTTTCCTTCACCAGCTTTTTCAGCGGTTCCACGTTCTTGGGAACGAGCGGGTTCGGGTCGTGGTTCGGGAAACGTCCGTCCATCGTATCGAAAATGTATGCAGGGGCATCCCCGAACACCTTGCGGGCGAACATACAGGCCATTCCGTTGCAAAGGTCGAAAGCGATTTTTATTCCTGACAGATCTGATACGAATCTGCCCATAAAATTCAGGTAATCATTAAAGATGTTCTTCGTACGCACCTGGCCGCGACGGGGAGCGACCGGAGTCGGCTTGCCTTCATCAATCCACTGCTGAATCTGTCCCAGTCCGTTTTCCAGACCTACCGGAAGGGCGTTTTCTCGGCTCACCTTCATACCGTTGTAGTCGGCGGGATTGTGGGAAGCCGTAATCTGGACGGAAGCCTTGTAGCCGTAATTGGCAGTGGCGAAATATACCATAGGGGTGGAAGTCAGCCCGAGGTCGTCCACATCGGCTCCGGCATCGGTGATGCCTTGAATCAGGGCATCGTGAATTTCCTGCGAGGATGTCCTGCAATCGCGGCCCACCGCCACGGTTTCTGCCCCGAGAAGACACGGGATGAAATATCCTACCTTGTAGACGGTTTCCTTGTTGAAGTCCTTGTTCCAGACTCCGCGTATGTCATAGGCGTGAAATGCTCCCATATCACTTTGTTTTGTAAGCTGTCGATACTTTGCCCCTCATAATGTTCTGGAGCTTTTTGGCAATCAGTTTCTTGCGTATTGGCGCCACCCTGTCGACAAAGACCATACCGTCCAAGTGGTCCATTTCGTGTTGTACCATACGGCAGGCGAACTTGTCAAGAGTCTCTTCCACCATCTTCAAATCTTCATCGTAATAGCGGATTTTGATGGATGACGGCCTTGTCACGTCTGCATACACTCCGGGTATGCTCAAACATCCCTCGCTGTATGTGCATTGTGAGGAGGATTCCTCGATGATTTCCGGGTTTACCATCGTGCGTTTGAAGCCTTTGAGATATGGGTATGTCTCTTCGAGGCCCTCGCCCGTCACTATCAGTACGCGGGATGATACGCCTATCTGGGGTGCCGCCAATCCGCATCCGTCAGCCTTGGCCAGGGTATCCTTGAGATCCTGAATCAGGGCCGCGACGGCCTCCTTGTCCTTGATGTCGATGTCACGGGCCTGTTCCCTCAGAACGCCCTGCCCGTATAGAAATATAGGTTTAATCATTTTTCCTGTCCAGATAAGATTGGAGAATTATCGCCGCGCTGATTCTGTCCACCTCGGTCTTGTCCCTTCTGCGCGAAACTTTCATTCCACCGTCTATCATAGCCTTGTGCGCGAGGACTGACGTGAAACGCTCGTCTTCCGTTTCCACCGGTACGCCGGGAAAGGCCTTTTGCAACTGCGGAATGAATGCCCGTATGTCAGCGGCCGCTTCTGATGGCGCACCGTTCATATTGACCGGCATACCGATGACAATTCGAACAATCGTCTCTTTTTCGCAATATGTTTTAAGATAATCTATTATCTTTGCAGAAGGAACGGTATCGAGGGCGGAAGCAAAAATGCCGAGGGGGTCGCTGACTGCAAGCCCTGTGCGTTTCCTTCCGAAATCAATGCCGATTATCCTGTCCATATTGGGTACAAAGTTAAGAAAAATGTCAAAGGCAAGCAAAATAAACATTCTGGCGGCGGCGGTTGTTTTCATATTGTCATTCCTGCTGATCGCTTTCACTCCGCTGCGTAATTTGATTCCGGGCTATCCTGATGCCGAATTCAAGAGACAGCAGGAAGTGGAAAAAATGAAAATGGACTCCCTGGAGCGCAGTATCTACAGGTGGGAACTTTATTCGGAGAACCTGCGCAAGGTGGTGTTCGGCGAAAAACCGATACAGATAGACAGCCTCATACATCAGGCGAAGATTGACTTCGAGGATGAGAAAACTATTGCTCCGGCCAATACCGATTCGCTTCTGCGTGCCTTTGTCAAGGAAAAGGAGATGTTCGGTGTGTCCGATGACAAACCGCAGGACAACATAGAAGACATACATTTTTTCAAACCTCTGACAGGTACCGTTTCGCGCCATTTCGAAGTGGCCCAGCATCCGTACATAGACATCACCGCCCCCGAAGGGAGCCCGGTCAAGTCCGTTCTTGACGGCAGCGTTCTTTTCACGGACTGGAATGAGGCCGATGGGTGGATAATTATCCTTCAGCACGAAAACGGCATAATTTCCATATACAAGCACAATCAAAAACTGTTGAAAGCGGTTTCCGACAACGTGAGCGCAGGCACTTCCATCGCCATTCTGGGAAGCAGCGCGTCAGTGCGGCAGGAGAACACCCATCTGCATTTCGAACTCTGGCGGGACGGCACTCCGCTGGATCCATCCCTGTACATAAATTTCTAGCCGATGGGAAACATTCAACACCTGGCCATTCTTGGAAGTACCGGCTCCATCGGTACTCAGACGCTTGACGTCGTTTCCAGGTATCCGGACCTTTTCAGGGCGGATGTCCTGACGGCCAATGAAAATACCGAACTCCTGTCACG
>JAKSJV010000090.1 GCA_024402005.1 Bacteroidales bacterium | reverse complement strand
GCATCGGAGCCGGTTTTGTTTTTATGGAAACTTTGGCTACTTTTGTGTCATTATGAAAAATCGTTTTTTTGCAGCAATCCTTACTTTCTTTGCTTTCTTCTGCGTTACGGTTCTTTTTGCGGCCTGCAACAAGTCCGACGTCAATTGGACTGACGAGGAGACTGAACTGATAATGGCCGACACCACTATGATGCGCGTCCTCCAGATTACGGACAAGGAGGATGCGGCGGTTCTGCGGAAATTTTCTGCGGATATTCCGGTCGTATTGCTCAAGAGCGACGTTTGGAAAACCCTTTCCGCGAAAATGCTCGAGACTGTCAGCGGAGGTGAGAATCCCGGCGTGGGTATTGCCGGGCCACAGGTGGGTATATCCAGGCGCGTGGTCGCCGTACAGCGTTTCGACAAGGATGGTGAACCTTTCGAGATATATCCCAATATCCGGATTTTGGCGGCGAGAGGGGAAAGGGAAAGCGGGCCGGAGGGCTGTCTGAGCGTACCCGATTGCCGCGGTGACGTACTCCGCTGGCAGGATATCGACATAGCATACACTTCTGCGGCTACGCTCGCCGATACGGTTGAGACAGTGAAGGGCTTCACGGCAGTCATATTCCAGCACGAATGCGATCACCTTGACGGACTTGTCTTTACGGACAGGCTCAAGGCCCAGGACGAGCCGCAGCGCATTGCCGACGACATCCGCGTATGCCTTGACAAGGAGAACGGGCAATATTCCGTCGGAGAAACGGTGACCGTGACTGCCGGGATGCTCGGCATCTATGACAAGGCGCTCGAAATGACGGTTATGGTCTATGGCAAAGCTACGGAGAAGATATCGCTGGGACATATCGGGCTGCGTGACACGGTGTATGCGGCCACTCAGTCCGAACCGGCCGCCGTGATGCTCGAGTTCAGGGCGGAAGGAGAAACGCCGGCTGAACTTCCCAAGGATGTCAATACGGATGAAGATATGTTCAGAATCGGCTTCATAGTCGGCAGGGAGAGTTTCAAGCCCGGTAATGCGAGACCGGATGACGTGATGGAATTCTGGAACGGACAGGTGGAGAAGATGCGTCAGACAGCAATATCGCCCATAGTCAGCGAAGTGGCTGTCAATGCGGAGGATTCGGCTACGGTGGAATGTTTCGACGTAGAGCTGAATGCCCCCGACGGCATACCCGTCAGAGGTTATTATGCACGCCCTCGCGGAGCGGAGAGGGGAAGTTGCGCCATTGTCATTTCATTCCACGCCGCAGGCATCGATGGAAGCTGGTGCAGGGCCAAGGTCAAGGATGCCGTGAAATATGCCAGGAAGGGAGCGATATGCTTCGATTTCAACGCTCTGGGAATGCTGAACGGACAGGATGAAGATTATTACAAGGCATTGGCTCAGGGGCCTCTCAAAGGTTACTCTTCAAGGCCGCTCGAAGACAGAGAAACCTATTTTTTCAAGAATATGATACTGCGCGCTGTGCGCGGACTTGACTATGCCGCATCGGATCCCGCCTGGGACGGACGGACCGTCCTTGTACTCGGTGAAAGCCAGGGCGGTTTTCAAAGCGCCATGCTGGCAGGTATAGATTCCCGCGTAAGTGACGTGATCGTCATTGTCCCTGCCGGAGTCGGAACCGGTGGCAGTCTTGCAGGACGTTGTGATTCCTGGCCTTATGTACACGCCAACAGCTCTTCTTCCCGGTATGCTCTCGAGAATGCCGGCTATTTCGATGCCGCCGTGCTCTTGAATGCCTGCAAGGCCAGATGCCTGGTTGAGGTGGGATTGATAGACACCACCTGCCCTCCTGCCGAAGTGTTCTCCGGATTCAACACCGTCTCCGGTGAGGTCCGCTATATCACCACACCTTACCGTCCGCACCACCTGCACAAGATACCTTCTCAGTACCGCCGCTGGTGGGACGAGAATATAGGCGGCGTCCGGAACGCAGCTATCGATTCCGTCATCCGGCACCTTGGGAAGTGAATTGCAGAAGTGGCAGTGGATTTCACGGACTTTAAACCTGATACTATGTCCGTGAAATCCACTGCCGCTTCTGTCGTTTGATTCACTCGCTTTTGCATTTTGACTGATAGTGAGTATCTTTGTATGGATATTGCAGTGACTATGAAAGATTCTGTAATCATACGCCTTGTCTGCGTTGCGGCTGCGGCATTGCTGCTGACAACTCCCTGCTACGCAAAAGATGGGGAATTTTCCCGCCACGAGGTCAGGATCGGCGTCGGGGATATGCTTTTCGAAACGATGATATGGCACGATCAGGTGCACAAGCGCTATGCGGATGCACCGGCAGAGGTACTGTATCCGGAAAAGAGAGGATACAGGTATCTGCCCCATATTTCAGGAGAATATGCCTACCATCTGCTTCCCTGGCTCAGTCTGGGCTGCACCCTGGATTTCCAGCAGACATACTGGAACACCGAATACTACAATTCGGAAGATGACCTCATAAAAGGGAAGAAGGAAGAAAATTTCTACAACCTCTGCATTATGCCAACCGTGCGTTTTAACTATTTCCGCCGCGAGCACGTGGGACTTTATTCAGCCGTCGGAGTCGGCATAGATATCAACGGAGGTACCGAGAAGAACGCTTTCGGCAGGAATACTATAGTGGGAGCCGCCCTGGACTTAAGACCGCTGGGCGTCATTTTCGGTGGAGGCCATTACTGGGGCTACGTGGAGATAGGCGGACTGAACGCCCTCCAGAGCACAAATGCTATGTTTATGCTGGGCAGCGAACTGGTACGCGCCGGCCTCAGTTTCAAATTTTAGAAGACGATGAAAGCAATCTCAGGCATACTGCTCTGCATCATCCCGGCCCTGGCTGTCACCGGGTGCTCCCTCTCCATAACACACGACTGGGCGAATTTCAATGAAAGCAAGAAAATAGACACCGACTTTTCGCAGCTTGATCCCAAAACCTGTTTCATTCCGTTCGATGCGGAGGAATCTGAGATGGATAGTCAGGCCATACTTTCCTGCGGAACGCCTGACGGAAGGACGGTGGAACAGGTAGCCGACGAAGAGAACACGAAGACCACATCGACGAACGGAACCGCCCTTTTCAAGGGGGTCATATCTTCCTGGCACAGCAAAAGAATCGAGTCCTATGCCGGCAGCTACTCCAGCCACGGAGTCAATGGAGAGGAACTGCGTCTGTCAGGGCGCATAATAGTTCCCGCCGACCACAAGGTATCCAGGATAATGATTGTCAACCACTTCACCATAGGTGCGGATGCCGAGGCCCCGAGCAACGAGGTGCCGCTCGAAGCAGTCTTTGCCGCACGCGGAATCGCAGTGTTTGAACCCGACTACATAGGTTACGGCATCACGCGGCATTTGATTCACCCCTATCTGTGTTCCGAACTCACTTCGATGAATGTCCTCGATATGTACGATGCCGCCGTCAACTTCCTGAAATTCATCGGATGCAAACCTGCAAACGAAGACATCTTCATCTACGGCTATTCTCAGGGCGGTGCGGTAGCCCTCGGAGTCGCCCAGTACATAGAAGAGTGGAGGCCTGACATCAAGGTAAGGCTTCTTATGTGCGGCGGCGGGCCGTATGACATCTGCGCCACCTACGACAAACTCATAGAAAACAACTTCACCGACTACCCCTGCGCAATCCCTATGATAATCCAGGGCCTCAACTACGGGATGCACCTGAACCTGGACTATTCCAAGTTCTTCCTGCCCGGTATGACTGAAAAGATGTTCGGAGCCGGTGACAGGACATACTGTGACCCGCAATCCACATCCTGGGTGAATTCCAAGAACTACACTATGGCTGAAATCACCAGTCTCATAGGTTCGAAGAAGGTCAGTTCCATAATGACCGAAGAAGCGATGGACAAGGCTACGGACAATATGACGGAACTGTACAGAAGTATGGTGGACAATTCCGTGGTGAACGGACCCGTGGTGTACAATTGCCCGATTTACGTATTCCATTCAATGGACGACAATGTGGTGCCATACGAGAATTTCCAGGCGCTGAACATCAAGTTATATAATGGTGGAGCCGACTTTTTCACCAACATCGGGCATTACGGCAATCACGTGGCCGGATGTCTGCGCTTCCTTTACAGCACGATGACGCTTCTTTATGAACATAACGACATTGACAGAGTTTTGTAGCATGAATCAGAGAATCAAGAGATTTTTCACAGCCTGCACATTCGCCTTTGCGGCACTCTCCTGCAGTTATGTCCCTGTAGAGATTCCTCATGGAACGCGCATCGACATACAGGTAGATATGGCCAGCATCAAGGGAACTCAGGCGTCAATGGCCTTCATTCCGGAAGACGACAGGGTATATTATATGGCCGCTATCGTTTCCGTGGAAGAATACAATGACACCCTGGAGGCATATGAAGGCAACGTTGCGAATGTCATCAACGATGCCCTCAAAGATATGTATAAGGAGTATGTAAAAGGCTGGAAGGAATTGTATGACGACCACGCATACAAGGCCCCGTTCAAAAACGCGAAACTCATATACGGCAAATCTTCCCACCTGGCCGTGGGCCTGACTCCGCAGACGGATTATTACGCTCTCGCATATTGTGTGGACTGCGTCAATGATTCCACCTTCAGGATAAAGGGAGACCTGTTCAAGCAGAAGTTCACGACCACGGAGGTCCAGACATATCTCAGCAAGATGAAGCTGGAATATATGGTACACGACACCGACGACGGAATGTATATGTATACAAAACCCACATATACGGGTTATGACATTCAGCACGATGGCAAGATATGCCGCGATCGTTATTTCGTGGATATGATTTCGAAGAAGGATCTTGATAAACAATTCGGAGGCAATCCTTTCGCCTTCGCCGGGGCTTATTATATGGAGCACCTCACTCGCGGAGACCTCAATAATGTTCTGCACTCCGATATTTCACGCAAGGAATACGATATGACCGATGCGGAAGAAGGGGATCATTTCTACATAATCGGAGCACCGTACAACATCACAAACCTCAACAGGCTGTACGTACTGGACATCACATATACAAGAAAAATGAAAACCCGCTACGAGAGCGAACTCATCTTCAATGATATGACAGAATGAACAACACTGTAACCATAAAAAGCATATCCGACCTGGACAGGGCGGCCGTGGAGTTCCTGGGCAAGATAGGCGATGCCCGTCTGCTGGCGTTCTACGGGCAGATGGGGGCAGGCAAGACCACATTTACGGTGGCATTGTGCAAGGCCCTGGGCGTTGTAGCGGACAAGGTCTGCTCCCCCACTTTCACCATAATCAGCGAGTACCTGTCAGGTAAGGGGGAACCCATCTACCACTTCGATTTCTACAGGATAAAGAACCTTTCCGAGGCAATGGACATAGGTGTGGAGGATTATTTCTACAGCGGAAACCTCTGCATTATGGAATGGCCGGAGAACATAGAAGAACTCCTTCCTGACGAGACGCTTCGCGTGCACATTACCGTTAATCCCGACGGCTCCAGAGCACTCAGTTGGTAGTCACCGGAAGCACCATACACGAGGAAAATTGTCCGTCGTAGTTTGCCTGACACGACGTTCATCCGTCTGGCCGGCCGCACAAACCTCATCGGGTGCGACCGGTACTGCACAGCTGCTGCGCAAGATGCTGGATTACTATTCCACGAAACTTATTCTGCCGTCAACTTTTCCCGCTGATTCGGGTAT
>JAKSJV010000009.1 GCA_024402005.1 Bacteroidales bacterium | reverse complement strand
GATAATCCTGTCGGAGGGCTGTTTGGAGGCAAGGCGCCTCTGGATGAGCATTTCGGAGACGGGGTCTTCGATCAGGTCCATAATGGCCTTGCGCAGAGGGCGCGCGCCGTAACGGGGATTGAAGCCCTCGGAGGCCACCTTGCGGCGGGTTGCTGCCGTCACCTTGAGGGTGAAACCGTTATCCTCGACCCTCTTCTGCAATTTCTTGATCTCCAGGTCGATAATCCTGTCTATATCATCGGCCTCAAGACTGCGGAAGAATATCCTGTCATCCAGACGGCCCAGAAACTCCGGAGGGAAAGTACGCGATACCGCCTTGTCGACCAGCGACTTGTTGAACGCCTTACCGCTCTTCCCGTCGCCGAGATCGAATCCCACACCGCCGCCACGCTCGGCAACCTCCCTCGACCCCACGTTGGACGTCATTATCACCACGGTATTCCTGAAAGACACCTTCCTGCCCTTGCTGTCGGTAAGACAGCCCTCGTCCATCACCTGCAGAAGCAGATTGAATATGTCAGGATGCGCCTTTTCAATCTCATCGAGAAGGACGACGCAATAAGGATGCTGGCGCACCGGTTCGGTAAGCTGGCCGTTGTCATCGAAGCCGACATAGCCCGGAGGGGCTCCAATCAGCCGCGAAACGGCGAACTTCTCCATATATTCGCTCATATCGATACGCACGAGACAATCGGACGAATCGAAGAGATATTCAGCCAAAGACTTGGCCAGCAGTGTTTTACCTACTCCTGTGGGGCCAAAGAAAACGAACGAGCCTATGGGCCTGTCAGGGTCTTTGATACCAGAACGTCCGCGGCAGATGGCCTTGCATACCTTGTCCACCGCCTCATCCTGTCCGACAACCACTTTCTTCAAGGAATCGGACATATGCAGCAGGCGTTCACCCTCGCTGCGGGCAATCTTGCCGACCGGTATTCCGGTAATCCTGGAAATCACCTTCTCGATATCCTCCCTGCCCACAACCGGCATTTTCGCCTTCTTCCCGGGATTGGCGATATGCACCATAGAGCCGGCCTCATCCATCACATCCACGGCCTTGTCGGGAAGACAGCGCGTCGTAATGTACCTTTCCGACAGGCTCACACAGCAGGCAAGGGCCTCATCCGAATACCGGACCCTGTGATGCTGCTCGTATTTCGGGCACAAAAGACGCAGAATAGCCTCAGTTTCAGCCATATCCGTCTTTTCTACCATCACCTTCTGGAACCTGCGGTCCAAAGCCCCGTCCTTTTCTATATATTTGGTGAACTCATCTATCGTAGTGGCGCCTATGCACTGTATCTCGCCACGTGAAAGTGCAGGTTTCAGGATGTTTGCCGCATCAAGACTGCCTTCTGCCTTTCCCGCACCTACAATGGTGTGGAACTCATCTATGAACAGAATAATGTCATCACGATTCCTTAATTCTTCGATGATGCCCTTGAGACGCTTCTCGAAATCGCCGCGGAACTTTGTCCCTGCCACAACAGCCGCAAGGTCCAGCGAAACTATACGCTTGCCTGCCATACTCTCCGGAACCTGCCCGTGAACTATACGCAGGGCTATTCCCTCTACGATTGCCGTTTTCCCGACACCGGGATCCCCCACAAGCATAGCATTGTTCTTCCTCCGGCGTCCGAGAATCTGTATCACCCTGTCGATTTCCGCATCACGCCCGTGTACGGGGTCCAACTTGCCCTCGGAGGCCGCCTGCGTGATATCATTCGCATAATCCATCAACTGTCCCACAGGAGTATTCTCGGGACCGGTAGCAGAGCCGCCGGCCTCTTCCCCGCCATCCATCCCCGGCTTCTGCGGCCCGGCCTTCGGAGGCGGATAGGAATTCTCCATCATCATTCTGGCCTTGTCGTAGTCCAGCTGCCAGCGGGTACGCAGACAATTCGCCCCATAACCGGCCTCAACCCTCAATAAAGCCAGCAACAAATGTATGGGATAGGATTCATCGCACCCGCTCTTCCTCGTTTCAAGTACCAGAAGGGATATGATGTTCTGCCCTATCCGTGAAAAACCTATTCTTTCGATATCGGAGAAAGGAATAGTCTCATTCGTGGTTATCCTTTCGTCTATCCACTCTTTCAGATCACTGAGCACAACCCCGGCATCCTCCATTATGCGGCAAGCGGAATTCTCGCCGTGACGCAATATTCCGAGCAGCATCTGGTCCGGTCCTATGCCATAATTTCCGGTGCGCAAAGCCTCCTCCCTGCTATACGCAAGCGAGGCATTCAGCTGGTCTGAAAAATTTATCTCCATCGGCCTTGTTTTTACTAGGAAAAGTGTGCGAATTTACGGATTTTTTTTGTAAATTTGCGTGTTTAGCAAATGAATGATTGAAAATGGAAAATGAAGTAAAGACAGGCCGCATAGAACAGGTGGAAATCGACCGCCAGATGCGAAGCGCGTACATCGACTATTCAATGTCCGTAATCGTATCCCGTGCGTTGCCTGATGTAAGGGATGGACTCAAACCGGTACAGCGCCGCGTTCTGTTCGGAATGGACAAGTTGAACCTCGACTATTCTGCGGCCACCGTCAAATCAGCCGCCATCGTCGGAGAGGTGATGGGTAAGTACCACCCGCACGGAGATGCATCCATTTACGACACTATGGTCCGTATGGCCCAGGACTGGAACCTGCGTTACCCCTTGGTGAAAGGACAGGGCAACTTCGGTTCGATGGATGGTTACAGCGCTGCAGCCTCACGTTATACCGAAGCGAAACTCGAGAAAATCTCGGCCGCCGTTATGGATGAGATCGACAAGGACACCGTCGATATGGTGAAGAACTACGACGAGCGCTTCGACGAGCCCACCGTATTGCCCACCAAGGTTCCCCTGCTTCTTGTCAACGGTTCCGCCGGTATCGCTGTAGGTATGGCCACAAATATGGCTCCTCACAACCTCGGAGAGGTATGCGACGCCGTCTGCGCATACATCGACAACAAGGATATCACTCTGGAGGAGTTGATGGAGCACGTCAAGGGCCCCGACTTCCCTACCGGAGGTATCATCCAGGGAATAAGCGGCATCAAGGAAGCTTATGAAACAGGCCGCGGGCGTGTCGTTATCCGCGCCAAGACCAACATCGAGACTGACGAACACGGACGTGACACCATCGTGGTCACCGAAGTGCCGTATATGGTGAACAAGAAGGAGATGCTGATGCATATCGCCGAAATGGTGGAGGCAAAGAAAATCGAAGGCATCACCTATATGAACGATGAGACATCCAGAAACGGTGTCCGCATCATATTCAGGGTAAAACAGGGATTCAACGCAAACGTCGTGCTGAACAACCTGTTCAAATACACTCCCCTGCAGAGCAGCTTCTCCATCAACAACGTCGCTCTCGTCGGAGGACGCCCGTACACGCTGAACCTGAAGGACCTCATAGGCAATTTCGTGAAACACCGTCACGAGGTGGTCGTGCGCCGCACGAAGTTCGAAAAAGCGAAGGCGGAAGCCGAAGCACATATCCTGAAAGGCCTGCTGATTGCCCAGGACAACATCGACAGGGTCATCGAAATCATCAAGAAGGCCGACAGCACCGAGGATGCCAAACTGAAACTGCAGTCGGAATTCGGGCTGGACGAGATACAGAGCAACGCCATCGTCGAGATGCGTCTGAAAGCCCTGACAGGACTCGAAAGGGAAAAGCTCCAGGCCAAGTACGACGAGCTCTGCAAGTTCATCGCACGTTGCGAAGAGATCCTCGGCAGCGAAGCCATCCAGTTCCAGATAATCAAGGACGAGACGATGGAGGTCAAGGAGAAATACGGAGATGAGCGCCGCACGGTAATCGAACCGGCAGAAGGAGAATGGAATCCTGAAGACTTCTATGCTGATGATGACGTTGTCATCACCATTTCCCACCTGGGATACATCAAACGCACTCCTCTGACAGAGTTCAAGACACAGCACCGCGGCGGAGTGGGTTTGAAAGCTTCACAAACCCGCGACGAGGACTTCATCGAGCACATATACATCGCCAATATGCACAGCACGATGCTGCTGTTCACCAAACTCGGACGTTGCTACTGGCTCAAGGTCTACGAAATACCGGAAGGCAACCGCACGTCAAAGGGCCGCGCAATCCAGAACGTTCTCCAGATAGATCCCGAGGATGCAGTTCAGACATATATCAATGTACCGACGCTCAAGGACGAGGAATACATCAACAGCCATTACGTCGTTCTCGTCACCAAACGCGGTATCATCAAGAAGACCACGCTGGAGGCTTATTCCCGCCCCCGCGCGAACGGTATCAATGCCGTGACCATCAAAGAAGGCGACGCTCTGCTCCAGGCAGACCTCACCAACGGCGATTCCGAGATAATGATGGCCGCACGTGACGGACGTTGCGTACGCTTCTCCGAGGCCGGCGTGCGTCCTATGGGCCGTAATGCTGCCGGTGTGAAAGGTATCAACATTTCCGAAACCGACGAGGTCATCGGAGTGATATGTCTTGACCCCCACGCTGAAGACAAGGACAAACGCACGATACTCGCCGTCAGCGAAAACGGTTTCGGCAAACGCTCGCAGGAAGATGACTACCGTATCACCTCGAGAGGTGCCAAGGGCGTCAAGACCCTGAACATCACCGACAAGACAGGCAACCTGGTTGCAATCAAGGTGGTTCGCGACGATGAAGACCTTATGATAATCAACCGCTCCGGCCTGACCATCAGGATGTCCGTGGACAGTATCCGCGTTGCAGGCAGGGCCACACAGGGCGTCAAACTCATCAGCATACGGGAAACAGATGCAATCGCCGCCGTATCCGTAGTTCCAAAACAGGACGAAGAAGAGGCACCGGCCACACAGGAAGGCACGGAAGTTGCGGAAACAACACAGGCTCCTGAAGAAGGACAAACAAACGAATAACAACAAACATCTGTAATACAATGAAAAAATTGATGCTTATTGCTGCACTTGCCGTTGTTTCAACAGCCGCATTTGCACAGAAAACGGAAGAAGCCTCGCAAAAAGCCGTGGCAGCAGCGCAGGCTGCCTGCAACGATGCCAAGAAAGCGACTAAACTGGCAACCTGGATGAATGCAGCCAAAGTCAACCTCGAAGCATATCTCGCGCCTCAAGGTGCTGGGATGGTGGGAGTAGGCAGAGCTGAAATCACGATGATACTCAACGGCAAGAAACCCGTCGAGACGGTGACAAGGACGATTGCGGGGAAAGAATACCTTGTGGATGTCTTCACCAATGCCGATTACTATTACCAGAATGACATCCTGCAGTTCATAGTAACCACCCGCCCCTATGTGGAAAATGCTCTTGAAACTGCACTGAACGCATATTCCAAGGCTACGGAACTGGACGTGAAAGGTGCAAAGACGAAAGAGATTATGGACGGGATCAATAAAATCTCCACCTATTATCAGAACGAGGCTCTCAATGCATACAATTTCAGAGAATATGCCCAGTCTTCCGCATTGTTCCAGAAAGCATTCGAAGCTGCAATTACGGCTCCCCTGAGCAAAATCGACACATCCATCATCTACAATGCCGGCCTTACAGCATTCATGGCAGGCGATATGCCGCGCACGGAGGTGATGATGAAAGAGTGCCTGAAGTACAACTATTATGAAAAAGGCGAAGTCTTTGCGAAACTGGCGGAATGCCAGAAAGCGCAGAAAGACACGATCGCCTGCAAACAGACTCTCGAAGCGGGTTTTGAGAAATGCCCTGAAAACCAGGGAATTCTCGTGGGTCTCATCAATCTCTATCTTGATACCAAGGACGACCCTGAGAAACTTTTCTCCCTTCTGGACGTTGCAAAGAAGAACGAACCGAATAACGCTTCCCTCTATTATGTGGAGGGTAATATCCGCAAACAGCTGGGGCAGACTGAAGAAGCCATTGCCGCATATGACAAATGCGCTGAAGTCAACCCCGGATACGAGTACGGTTTCATAGGCAAAGGCCTTTTGTATGCCGAGCAGGCCGACAAGATAGGCGAGAAAGCGGAAAGGGAGTTCAACGATGCGAAATACCAGATTCTGGTGGAACAATTCAATGAAGTTCTGGACAAAGCCATAGGAAGTTTCGAAACGGCATTCGGCATCACAAAGGACAACCAGTTGAAACTCAGTCTGGCAAGTTATCTCAAGAGTTGGCTCTATCGCTTACGCGACAAGGATGACGCCCATAAGGCGGCATACGAGAAATACGACGAGATCGTTAAGGCCGGCGAGATCAAGTAGTTATAAGGCGCATCCAGCAAAACAGGCACGCACTTTCGAGAGCATAGTATCAGGTTTAAAGCTCTCAAAAGTGCGTGCCTGTTTTGTCTATTTGATCCGCCTGTACTATTGCTTATTTTGACGCGGATTTGGTGAGGATGGTGTCGATCATACCATAGGCCTTGGCCTCGGTGGCGGACATCCAGAAGTTGCGGTCGGCATCGGAATAAATCTGCTCATAAGACTGTCCGGTGTGTTCGGCAAGAATGTCATAGAGTTCCTTGCGCATTTTCTCTATCTCCCTCGCCTCGATCAGAATATCGGAAGTCTGGCCCTGCACTCCGCCGAGCGGCTGATGTATCATTACACGAGAATGCGGCAGGCAGGATCGTTTGCCTTCGGCTCCGGCGCACAGCAGAATCGAACCCATCGAAGCGGCCATACCCGTACATATCGTAGCAACATCCGGAGCCACAATCTGCATTGTATCGTATATCCCCAGGCCGCTTGTCACCTGCCCACCGGGAGTATTGAGATACAGCTTGATGTCAGCCTCACCGTCAACGGAAGCAAGATAAAGGAGCTGCGCCTGGATGATGTTGGCAACGTCGTCATCAATGGGAACCCCCAGGAATATGATCCTGTCCATCATAAGGCGGGAGAAAACGTCTATGGAAGTCGCATTGAGGCGACGCTCCTCGATTATCGTAGGATTGATATAGGCATCGTTTGCCCTTTTATAGCCGTCCAGAGTCAAAGAACTGAGACCTCTGCCCAAAACTGCATATTTCTCGAAATCTGTCATATTATTCTACCTTACGGAATGCTACGCAGGAATTGTGGCCGCCAAAACCAAGGGAATCGCTGACAGCGATGGTCAGGGGCGCCTTGACTGCTTTCAATGGAGTATAATTCAAGTCACAGACCGGATCCTGTCTGTCGAGTCCGATGGTAGGCGGGACAACACCCTCCTTTAAAGCAAGGATGGCGGCAATGGCTTCTGCTGCTCCTGCCGCGCCCAGCATATGACCGGTCATTGATTTGGTACTGTTTATTATGGCCTTCCCTGCGTTGCGGCCCAATGCGATATGGAAAGCATTCGTCTCGCTGGAATCATTGAGTGGTGTGCCTGTTCCGTGGGAATTGATATGAAGTACATCGCGCCTTCCGCAATATCCGGCCTCTTTCAAGGCGGCCTTAACCGCCGCCGCCTGGGTGCTGCCGTCAGGGCGCGGTGCGGTCACGTGATATGCATCACAGGTGCTTCCGAAACCGCAAACCTCCGCCAATATCGTCGCTCCACGCTTTACCGCGTGATTGTATGACTCCAGCACAAGAGCTCCGGCTCCTTCCGCAAGGACGAAACCGCCCCTATCCACATTGAAAGGAAGGGATGCTCGCAAAGGATCCGTCTCCTTCGTCAATGCTTTCATATTGCCGAATGCCGCCACGGACATAGGGACACAGGGGGCTTCCGCTCCTCCGGTGATTATCACGTCAGCATATCCGTGCTTGATGGCCCTGTAAGCCTCGCCGATACAGTGAGTACCCGTAGCGCAGGCTGTCGAGATGCTGAAACAAGGTCCCTGGGCATTGTTGCGTATCGCTATATATCCTGCCGCTATATTCGGAATCATAGTAGGCACGAAGTGAGGCGATACCCACTTGGGGCCGTCATTTTCCATCTTCACGGAATCACGGCGTATTGTCTCGAAACCGCCGATACCGCTGCCGAAGTAAACTCCGAACCTGGATGGATCGACATTTCCCCCGGACACTATTCCGGACTGGTCCACCGCCTGTTTTGCAGCTGCAATGGCATACAGGGCGAATTTATCCTGCTTACGGGCCATTGCGGGCTCTATCCCGAATTCATCCGGATTGAAGTCCTTCACCAGGCCCCACACCTTCGAGGGAAGTTCATCGTAAAGAGGGTCTTCAATCTTCGTGATACCGCAGACTCCCCCTACAAGATTCTTCCAATAAGTCCTTATGTCATTTCCAATCGGGCTTATGATGCCCATACCAGTCACAACTACTCTCATCTTCTATTGTTTTTATTCCGTGGCAGACGAAGGCGGTTGGCGCTTTGCACTATGGCTTCGTCCAAAAGAATGTTACGCGCTCCGAAGAAGTCAAGGATTCCGGCAACGGCCGGCAGCAGCGCCGTCCAGCTGAAAACCACCTCATCGTGCAGACGGACATAATCATACACCAGCCATCCCTGGAACGCCAGACACATTATTCCGGTGACAATCACCACGCGGAACTGCCTCATCCTCCATTTGTACCCGCCGAGCGAAAGCACCTGCAGGACAATGAGCAGGACAAGCCATATCAGGTATATGGTGTTGCCTGTAAAGCTGATATTCTCGACAGCCCCGTCAGGTCCAACAACCTTAGCCGCATCACTCCAGAAAAGTGACGCGACAATCAGCGTAGCGATGCCGAAATATAAAGTCTGTAACCTCTGCCACATAACGTTAAACTATACAAAATTAGGAAAAAATCGGTATATATGCTATCTTTGAGTGAAATTTGCACCATATAATATGAGAATAGCAGAATCAGAACTTATCATCAACAGTGACGGCAGTTGTTTTCATCTTCACCTGAAACCGGAAGAGGTGGCGGACAACGTTATCCTGGTCGGAGATCCGGGCCGCATCACTATGATACAGAAATTCCTGACGGACATAGAGTTCACACGTGACGCAAGGGAGTTCCGGAGCACAACGGGCCGGTACAACGGCAAGAGGATTACTGTCATAAGCACAGGCATAGGCACGGACAACTGCGACATAGTGATGAACGAGCTGGACGCCCTCGTGAACATAGATTTCAAGACCAGGGAGATAAAGAAGAAACTCAAATCGCTCAATATCCTCCGCATAGGTACTTCAGGAGCCATTCAGGCCGATATTCCGCTGGGAAGCTACGTTTTCTCGCATATGTCGCTCGGCTGCGACGGGCTAATGAACTGGTATGCCGACAGGCGCAAGATAGCCGTTCCCGGCATAGGACCCGCATTCAAGAAGTTCGTAGGCTGGAACAGGCATCTTACCGACCCTTACTTCGTCAAGGCCGGCAAGAAGATGACAGACCTGTTCAAGGACTGCACGGTCAGAGGCGTAACGGTTTCCGCACAGGGATTCTACGGGCCTCAGGGGCGCGTCCTGCGTATGGGGCTTGCGATGCCGGATATGATAGACAGATTCGAGGATTTCGAATACAAGGGCTGGAAAATCACGAACTTCGAGATGGAGAGCAGCGCAATAGCAGGCATAGGACGCCATCTGGGACATAATTGCGGTACGGTGTGCCTCATCATAGCACAGCGCCATGACCAGCGCGCTTTCACCGATTACAAACCCAAGATGGAAGGGCTCATAAAACTTGCATTGGACAAACTGACGAAATAAATGCGTAAGATGAAAATAATACCCGTATACAGCTGGAATAAGAAAGTAATAAAATTCAACAGCAGAACTGACAGAATATCGAAGCAGCCCTGGTTCCAGGGAGTCCTGCTGCTGATAGCCGTCGTGATTGCCATGCTTCTGGCCAATCTGCCGGCGACACAGCACCTTTATCACGATTTTCTTAACACCAACCTTCAACTGCACATTTTCAACGGCTCGCACGACATCCTTTTCCCGCGCGATATGACGGTGGAGAAATTCATCAATGACATATTGATGGTGATTTTCTTCTTTACGGTGGGGCTGGAAATCAAGAGGGAAATGGCCGACGGAGAACTTTCCACGCCCAAAAAGGCGATGATGCCTGTCATTGCAGCCCTCGGCGGCGTGATTGCCCCGGCATTGATTTTCGCCATCATCAATCACGGCACGCAGGCCTCGAGCGGCTGGGGTATCCCTACGGCGACGGATATAGCTTTCGCCGTCTGCATACTGTCCGTCCTGGGAGACAAAGTACCCGTTTCCCTCAAGGTTTTCCTCACGGCATTGGCTATTGCAGATGACCTCATCGCCATACTTGTGGTTGCACTTTTCTATGGAGGTACCATCAACTTCGCATTGCTCGGCATTTCATTCTTCATCATCTTCCTTACCATAATAATGAGAAGAATGGGCGAAAAGAGGATGTTCCCCTACATTCTGATGGCCATACTGGTATGGGGGCTGTTCTATTACTCCGGCATCCACGCAACGATGTCCGGCGTCGTGATGGCCTTTCTCATTCCTGCCACACCCCGCTATTCCAAGATTCAATACTATAGCAAACGCACCCTTTATAATACGAAGATAGACGGGATGGAAGGTGCCAGCGAGGAGGATTTCCCGAACGGACCGCAGAAACATTACCTCCACTCACTGATCGATGTAGAGAAAGGAACGATGGATATGAGCTACAGGGCGGAACACGCCCTGTCAGGGTGGGTTAATTTCCTGATTATGCCCATATTCGCCCTCGCGAACGCCGGCGTAACCATTCCGGATCCATCTTTCTTCAACATCTTCACCGAGACTATCGCAGGGCATCCCGAATACGGCTATGTCGGGCTGGGAATTTTCCTCGGCCTGCTGCTGGGCAAACCTCTGGGCATCACCTTATTCAGCTTCATTGCAGTCAAGACCAAGGTCGGTGAAATGCCCGCCAAGGCCAATTGGCCGATGTTCTTCGCCGTAGCCTGTCTCGGCGGTATCGGCTTCACGATGAGCATCTTCGTCGATACGCTTTCTTTCGGCAACGTCGCAGACCCCGCAATTATGGATTCGATGCGTGACGCCGGCAAAATAGCCGTCCTGATGGGTTCCATCGGCGCCGCCGTCCTCGGCTCCGCCCTTGTCAACGCCGTACACGGCATGCGCCGATAAGAACATTCGCGGCACTGCGCCCGTAGGCACAATGCCGCGAATGTCGTAATAAACGCCGCTTCCTGCTACTGGGCAGCCTGCTGCTTGGCGGCAAGTTCTTTCTGAAGGTCCTCAAGAGTACGTCCTTCCGGAATGCCGAGAGCCTTGCGGACCTCCGCAGTAAGGTCAACGCTCTGCGCGGGATCCACATAAAGGGCGGAATTCACGTCGAATACATAAATGTAACCGCCTGCCTTGGCGACCTCTGCAATCTTTTCCTGGCACTTCTTCATAACAGGAGCCGTAAGATTGTTCTGGATGCCCTGCATTTCAGACTGGATATTCTGCTGGGTCTCCTGAATGCGGTTTTCCATTTCGGCGAGTTCCTTCTCCTTGCTTTCCTTTACTGCCGGAGTCCAGGAGTTCGCCTTGTTCTGATACTCCTGAACCTTAGTCTGGTATTCCTCATACATAGACTTTATCACATCCTGATTCTCTTTTACCACTGCATCCATCTGGGTACGTACAGCGTCCATTTCAGGCATCAGTTGGAAAACTTCCTGAGAATTGATGTGAGCGAATTTCTGTGCGAAAGCTGCCGAGCTTATCATAGCAGCGATTGCGATAAAGATGATTTTTTTCATAATATTGAAATTGTTTATTGATTATACTAGAATTGCTGTCCTATCACGAAGTGGAACTGGCTCTTGCCGTGCACGGGGTCGTCGAATCCCCATCCCCAGTCGACACCCAGCAGGCCGACCATAGGCAGGAACACCCTCACGCCCACACCGGCAGATCTCTTTATGTTGAACGGGTTGAAATCCCTGATATCGCTCCAGCAGTTACCTCCCTCGAGGAAAGCAAGCACATAAATGGTTGACTGCGGCTGCAGGAGCGCAGGATAACGGAGTTCCACCGTAAACTTGTCATATACGTTACCCGTATATGCCATCGACGTACTGTACGGAGTAATGGCCTGCGGAGTCAGGGAATAGTTCTCGTAACCGCGCAGCGCAATGATTTCAGAACCGTAGGTGTTATAACCGCTCATACCGTCACCGCCGACCAGGAAGCCCTCGAAAGGAGAATATCCCAGATTGCGGTTGTAATAGCCCAGGTACCCGAACTGAGCGCGTGCCATCAGCACCAGGTCCCCTATCAGCTTGGTATAGAACGTACCCTTGAACGACCATTTGTGGTACTCTATCCAACGGTACCTCTGGTCCGCTGTCCAATTGTCATAGTTTATGTCCTTCGGATCATCTACGTGGATCTGCCTGCCCTCATCGTCATACGAATAATGCCTGAACAGGGAATATGGCGGAGTCAGCTGCAGTGACAGGGAGATGTCCGAGCCCTGACGAGGATATATCTGCTGGTCGGTACTGTTGCGCTGCAGGGATATCGTATAGCTGAAATTGTGAGAACGTCCCGTATTGAACAGGAAGTTGTAGTTCCAGTTCTGCAGCTTGTACGTCTGCCAGCTGAGCTGGTGGTACAGCACAAAATAGTTGTCTGGCCATTTGAGTCGCGAGCCAAGTCCCGCAGCCGCACCGTAAACCTCCATATACTCGTTGTTGCTGAGTATGTTCATATACAGGTTGGAGTTGGTCTGGCGGGTAAAGTAAAGGGACAGGTTCAGTGACGTAGGCTTCTTGCCGAACAGCCAGGGCTCGACAAAGCTTGCGGAGAGGCTGGTGTAGTATGTTCCGTTCGTCTGGAAGCGGAAGGAAAGATTCTGCGCATCGCCGAGGGGCACGGGTTTCCAGGCACCCTTTTCGAACATCCTGTGGGTGCTGAAGTTGTTGAAGCTTACACCCACCGTGGCTACGAAAGTGTTCCCGCCCCAACCTCCGGAAAGCTCAAGCTGTGACGAAGGTTTTTCAGTCACGTTATATACGATATCGACAGTATTGTTCGCCTGGTTCGGCACTATGGAATAGCCGCCCTCACTCATAATCGCCTCCGGGTCGAACTGCCCCATCGAAGCGATTTCCCTGACAGAACGCTCGAAGTCGCTCTGGCTGAACAGATAGCCCGGACGGGTGAAAAGCGCGCGCCTGACCACCTTTTCGTTCGTAAGGTCGTTGCCGTTTATCACAATGTGGTTCAGATATGCCGGCTTGCCCTCCACTATCCTCATCTCCACATCCACGCTGTCATTCTGGATATTGACCTCGACAGGCTGGATATTGAAGAACAGGTATCCGTTGTCGCGGTACATCTTGGTAATGTCCATCTCATTCTGCTTTCCGCCTCCGAACAGACGCTTCTCCATCGTGACCATATCGTAAATGTCACCCTTCTTGATCTGGAGAATCTCGTTGAGGGCCTCAGTCGGATATACCGAGTTTCCTGTCCAGGTGATATCCCTGAAATAATATTTCTTGCCCTGGTCGAACTCGAAATCGATTTCCAGACGATAGGGCTCGACATAGTACATCGAATCCTTCACTATACGGGCGTCACGGAAGCCGGCTTCATTGAAGGTGCTGATAAGGCTGTTCTTGTCATTGGGATATTCCTTCTCGTCGAATTTCTTGCTCTTGAAGAAGTTCATCAGACGCTTGTCCCTGGTCTTCTTCATACTGCGCATCAATTTGGAATCCTTGACGTCAGTATTGCCCGTAAAGGTTATCGTCTTTATTTTCACCTTCTCCCCGCGGTCCACGACGAACAGCACGCGCACCGCGCCCTTGACAACCTGGTCCGGAATGGTCTGGACCTCCACCTTGCACAGTTGGAAGCCCTTTTCCTTGTAGTACCGTTTGATGATTCCGATGCTGGCGGATGAGATATAATCAGAAAATGCCTGCCCTCTCTTTATCGTCAACCTTTCGCGCAGATCCTTCTCCTCGCCCTGCTTCACGCCCTTGAAAGTATATCTTGAAATCCTGGGACGCTCCTTGACGCTGATCTTGAAAAATGCGGAATCCCCTCCGGCCGACAAACTGTCGATTCCTATCGCCACGTCCTCGAAGAAACGCTGGGCCCACAACCTTCTCACTATGTTAGAGATATCCTCTCCCGGCACGGAAACCTCCATACCCTTGCGCAGACCGGTAAGCTGGATGATCTGCTCAGGGCTGAAGTACGTCACACCATCGCAGGACACTCCTGCAACGTAATATTTCTTCGGTGACGAATAATTCACGGATATATCCTTTGACGAAGTCGCCGCAATGGCGCACAACGGCATCATAGCGGCAATCAGCAGACATATCACGCGGCTTCCTTTCATTACTTCAGATCAACTTGCAAAGATAACTCATTATTTGGTTTTACCATACCTCCTGTCCCGTCTGGAATACTCCTCAAGGGCATTCATAAACTCTTTTTCGCGGAAATCCGGCCAAAGCACGTCGGTAAAATAGAATTCAGAATAAGCGCCTTGCCAGAGAAGATAATTCGACACCCGCTGTTCTCCGGAAGTCCTGATTATAAGGTCCGGATCAGGATATCCGGCTGTAACCAGATTCCCGTCCATCGTCTCCATCGTTATATCTTCAACCGAAGACGGGTCGGCCGCGGCTTTCGCAGCTATCTTGCGGACCGCCTGCAATATGTCCCATTTTCCGCTGTAACTCAGGAAGATGATCATCGTGATCTTTGTATTTCCTGCGGTACGACTCATACAATCGTCAATCGTGGCATTCAACTCGTCACCCAGTCTGGCGCGGTTCCCCAGGACGACAAAGCGGACGCCTTCAGCGTCCATATGGCCTATCTCGGAGAGCATCGACTTCATCATAAGGGCCATCAGCGACCCCACTTCCTCCTTGCTGCGGTTCCAATTCTCCTCGCTGAAGGCATAAAGGGAAAGATATTCGACACCCGCCTTCGCAGCCGTACTGAGAACTTCCCTCACGCTGTTCACCCCTTCGACGTGCCCAGCCCATCTTTCCAGGCCGCGCTGCTGTGCCCAGCGGCCGTTGCCGTCCATAATTATCGATACGTGTTGCGGGATTCTCGTACTATCTGTCATGACCGTTTCTTTTATCTTCTCCCCAGAAAAGCTTTTCGGAGAGCGCCTTTATGAAATTCGAGTTGTCAAGGCAGACACGTTTAAGCGAAAACTGTGCCACCTCCACCAGAACGGAGGAATCCGCACTGATTTTCCGCAATGAATTGTCCACAGACAGATTCAACGAACGGTCGCGGGATTGGAAACTCAGCTCTATCCTGCTCTCTGCGGGGACAATCATAGGCCTCACGTTCAGGTTGTGCGGCGCTACGGGGGCGATGATGAGCACCTTCGACGAGGGCATCACTATGGGGCCGCCCACACTCAGGGAATAAGCCGTACTGCCTGAAGGGGTGGATACCATAAGCCCGTCAGCCCAATATGTGGGGAGGGCATTTCCGTCCACGCATACGTCCACGCCAAGCATAGGTCCGTCGCCCCTGCTCACGCAAACCTCGTTCAATGCCAAGAACCTGTCATTCCCGACGCTTGCGCAAAGCATCGAACGGTCCTGTATATTGTAATGGCCGCCCGAAAGAGCTTCCGCCACAGCATCCGGCGTATTTTCGGAAAGAAAGCCCAGATGTCCCAGATTCACTCCGACTATGGGAGTGCCGGTTTCATAGGCCAGTTTGGACGCCGCAAGGAAAGTGCCGTCACCGCCGACGCTCATCAAGACGTCGGTCCCGTCGGGAAGAGTCTTCCCATCGGAATGCTCCACCTTGTGTCCCTCCGACTCCAAACGGGAACACAACCGCTTGAAATCGGAATTCCCGCTGAAAGACGCCTTACCCAATATCACAGATATCTTCATATTGCCGCAATAATCTTCAAATTTAAGCATTTTTTTATCAAGATAACGCAATTATAAGTACTTTTGCGTATTATTAACTTACATACTATGACCAAACTGAGTGTAAACATCAACAAAATAGCCACACTGCGCAATGCACGGGGCGGGAACATGCCTGACGTACTTCTCTGTGCACGCAAGTGCGAATCCTTTGGTGCAGAGGGCATTACGGTTCACCCGCGCCCCGATGAGCGTCACATACGCTACAGCGACGTGCACGAACTGAAGCCCATCCTCACGACCGAGTTCAACATCGAAGGCAATCCCATCCCTTCTTTCCGCCGGCTGGTATGCGAAATTGTCCCCACCCAGGTCACCCTGGTGCCGGACGCAACGGATGCCATCACCTCGAATGCAGGTTGGAACACCATCGGGAACAGGAAATTCCTCACGGAAGTATGCTCTCAGTTCAAGGCCCTCGGCATCAGGACATCGATATTCGTAGATCCTGACCCGAAAATGGTGGAAGGAGCGGCGGAATGCGGATGTGACAGAGTCGAACTATACACCGAACAATACGCCCGCACCTTTCTCTCCGACAGGCAGCAGGCCATCGAGCCCTATCTGAAGGCCGCCGAAAAAGCAAGGGAATGCGGACTGGGCCTCAACGCGGGCCACGACCTCAATCTTGACAATCTGAACTGGTTCATACGCACCATCCCCTGGACCGATGAAGTCTCGATCGGCCACGCAATAATCTGCGACGCCATTTATATGGGCCTCGAAGCAACGATCAAGGCCTACCTTCAGCAGATTCATAAAATTTGAGTATATTTGCAGAGATACACGAATTCAAAAACACCAGATAAAATGAAAAAAATCACTTTCACTTTCGCTCTCATTGCAGCGGCAATGCTCGTTTCAGGATGCAACAACGCACAGAAGAATACGGAAACGACAGAAGAACAGACCGACTCTACGGAAACTGTAGCGGTCAAGGAATCAGCCCCTTCCGGCAGTATAGTATATTTCAATCTTGACAGGGTTCTCGAAGAATACGATATGGCGAATGACCTGCGCAGCGAAGTCGAGGCCAAAGTAAACGCCATACAGAAAGACGTTGACCGCCGTCAGAAGAATCTTGAAAACGCGGCCAAGGATTTCGAAAACAAATACAACAAAGGCCTGATGACCAGCGCCACAATCGCCAGCCAGCAGAAAAAACTCCAGCAGCAGCAACTCAATTTCCAGCAGTTCGCCCAGGAAAAACAGCAGGAGATTATGGAAGAGCAGCAGGTTATGATGAACAAGCTGGCCGACGCCATCAAGACATACGTTGAAAATTACAACGAGGAAAAACAGTATGCGCTGATTCTCAGCAACCAGGCCAGCGTCCCGGTCATCACAGGCGACCCGACTCTCGACATCACCGATGAAATCATCGCCGGACTGAACGCAGAATACGTAGAGGCAAAGAAATCCAACGCGGAATAATTTTGAGAATTGCCATTCTTTCCTGTTTTTACCCCTACAGAGGCGGTATTTCCCAATTCAATGCGGCCTTGCTGGAGGAATTGGGACGGCAGGGGAATCAGGTGAAGGCATTCAATTTCACGCGTCAGTATCCGGAGATTCTTTTCCCGGGCAAGACGCAATACGTAACGGCGGATGACCCCGCAGCCAAGGTGCAAAGTACACCTGTGCTGGATACGGTCAATCCGCTTTCTTATGTCAGGACATATCGCACAATCAAGGAATGGGAACCGGATCTTGTCATCGTAAGATACTGGATGAGTTGGTTCGCCCCTTCATTGGGATATGTCACGCGAAGGCTGAAAAAAGACGGCATCAAGGTCATATCCATTCTGGACAATGTAATTCCGCACGAGAGGCATTGGTTCGACAAGCCGCTGACAAGGTACTTCCTAGGCGGTTCAAGCGGAGCGGTAACCCTGTGTGAAGCTGTAGCCGACGACCTGACCGCAATAAACGGCAAACTGCAGCACACGGTGATTCCCCACCCTTTGTACACCCATTTCGGTGAAGCGCAACCACGTGGGGAGGCACTGCGCAAACTTGGGTTGGACCCGGACAGGAAAACCCTGCTGTTCTTCGGTCTGATCCGACGATACAAGGGCCTGGACATACTTCTGGAGGCATTTTCGAAGTTGGATGACAGTTACCAGCTGATCATTGCCGGGGAGCCATACGGAAGTTTCGACGAATATGACAGGCAAATTCAGGCAATGGGGACTGCAGCAGAGCGCATTGTCACCCACCTGGCCTACATAAAGGATTCGGAAGTCACGGATTTCTTCAGCGGAGCTGACCTTTGCGTTCTGCCATACAGGAGCGCAACACAAAGCGGAGTCAGCGCAATATCCTTCCATTTCGAAGTCCCGATGCTGGTTACCGACACCGGGGGGCTGAAGGAAAGCATAGCCGGCACAGGTACCGGCCTGTTGGTCGGACAATGCACGGGGCAGGCGGTTGCGGACGGAATCGAGGCATTTTTCGCCGACCCGGAAATCGCAGCCGGATGCAGGAAAAATATCAAAAAGCAAAAAGATATCCTCAGTTGGGAGCGTTTCGCCCGGAATTTGCAGGATTTTGCCAGAAAATTATAGAGAACTATGCAAAGATATCTCGCCATACTTTTTTTCTTATTGTACTTCAACGTCAGGTTCGCCGTTCTGATGCCCTTCACTTCCGGTACCAGGCAGGACGACAACAATATGGATTTCTATTCCGGTGTCCTGATGGCCGCCAAGAAATACGGAGATGCAGGTCTGGACATAAACATCAATGCGCTTGACCTGAAACGCTGGCAGACCGTCCTCCCTTCCGCTGCGGACAGCAACGGTTTCATACTCGGGCCGATGAAGTGCGAAGACATAAGTTATGTGATCGACCGCATCGACACCCTGACCCCGGTCATATCACCCCTTGACGCAAAAGCCATAGAACTGGCGGGAACACGCCCGAATGTCATAGAAGCGGCGACACAGCAGCAGGACCAGTACAGGGAAGCCCTCGAATGGGCGAAGGAAGAAACTGCGGCACAGAGGAACGTAAATTACATTGTCATAACCTGCGAACAGGATACGGCGCTCCTGAGAACGGTAAGGACTCTGATGGACGGATACGGCTTGCGGTACAGCATATGTACCTGTGGAGTGCAGAAAGAAATAACGAACTGGGAGAATTGCAGAATACCTGTGGAGGCGGGTGTCAATGTAGCCATACTTGCCATAAACAACGAAGCCGTGCTCAACAATGCGGTGAGAAATATGAGCATATATGCCAAAGAAGGCAACACTCTGGTATTCACGGGCAGCAAGGTCAGGTCATACGAAACAATTCCCGTAGAATGCCTGCATAAAGCCAGAGTACACGCTCTCTGCCCTTATTTCGTCGATTACCGTGCACCGGAGACCAGGGCGTTCATACACAATTACAGGGACATCTACCACACGGAGCCGTCACAATACGCGTTTCAAGGTTATGACCTCGGTTGCTATATGATACTTGGCTATGCCGTGTACGGGAAAGGATGGATGGACGCGATGGAATCGGAACCCGTAACGGACGGTATCCAGACATCATTCAAGATGAAAAGGATAGAGAACGGAGGATTGAAGAACACAGCTGTCCGCCGCGTCCTGTACGACGTCGATTATACTGTAAAACTAATCAAGTAAGGCCTTTGCATTGGCAAGCGCCTCGTCCGTGACTTTGGCGCCGCTGAGCATCCTGGCCAATTCGAGAACTCTCTCATCACGGGAGAGTTTTTTGATTGAAGAAACGGCCCTGTCCCCTTCAACGGACTTCTGGACAAGATAATGCGCCGAGCCCTTGGCGGCAACCTGAGGCAGGTGCGTGATTGCAACCACCTGCATCCTGGTACCCATCTCACAGATAACGGATCCCATATGGTCGGCCACGCTGCCGCTTATTCCGGTATCTATCTCATCGAAAATCATAGTGGGCATATTCATATGCCTGCTCATCAACTCCTTAAGGGCCAGCATAATACGGCTGAGTTCACCGCCTGATGCGCATTTGGCCACAGGAGCGGGCTTGCTGCCACCGCCGCTGAACAGGAATTCCGCCTGATCCGCGCCTGAAGGGCCAGGCTGCACGGGGTTGAGCCGTACGTCGAACACAGCCCTGTCAAGTTCCATAAATGAAAGCGTATGAAGTATCCGCTTCACGAAAGACGGCACCGCCTTCTCTCTGGCAGCGTGAAGGCCGTCGCATATTTCCTTCTGCTCCTTTTCAAGAGCCGCACATTGCCCTCTCAACTGCTCCAGTTCGTCCTGCAACTGCTCCGAACCGCACACTTCCTGCTGCAGAGCATCCCTCTTGGCTATAAGTTCCGCCTCAGTCGAGCAGTTGTGCCTTTTGAGCAGGCCGTACAGCAGACTGAGCCGCGCATCGATACTTTCAAGGCGCGCGGGATCGCTGACGGCACGTTCATTTGCGGCTTCTACTTCTTCTGCAATATCCTTGAGTTCGATACGGGCGCTTTCAACCCTGGCGGCCAGATCCTTGAAAGAAGGGATGAATTCCACCAGCTTGTCCATATTGCGTCCCAAGGCGGAAAGGTCGGAAGTTATGCCCTGCCGTCCGTCAGAAGCATCAGTTGCGTCCAGCAAGTCATCCGCGGCCGACAGCAGTTCCTTTATCTGCTCCGAGTGGGCCAGTTGGTACTGTTCCGCCTCCAATTCCGCAATCTGCCCTTCCTGCAGGCCGGCGGACAGGAGTTGTTCGTAAACCGCAGTGTTGTAATCACTTTCCTGCCTGATACGGGCAATCCTTTCTTCCAAAGCGGATATACGCAACCTAACTTCCCGCAGGGCGGTACAGTTGCTCCCGCATTTTGCCAGGAGTTCTCCATTCCCGGCCACGGCATCCAGGACAGACAGCTGATAAGACTTGTCCGTCAGCAGGAGGGTGTCGTGCTGACTGTGAATGTCCACCAAAGCAGATCCGAACTCGGCAAGAAGGGAAAGCGGTACCGGAGAATCATTGATGAACCCCCTGGAACGTCCGCTTTCGGATACTGTACGTCTGATGATCAGATGCCCTTCATCATAGTCAAGGTCGTTCTCCAGGCACAGACGCCTGAGTCCCTCATCCTTAACGTCGAACTCCCCCTCCACGATACAGGTCTGCGCACCGCCGGCAATTGCCGCAGCATCCGCCTTGGCTCCTGACAACAGGCCCAGCGCGCCGAGCAGGATGGACTTTCCCGCCCCCGTCGGTCCCGAGATTATGATCAGGGCGTCAGGAAACGAAACGTCCAGAGCGTCAATCAGCACATAATTCCGGATATGAAGGGATGAAAGCACAGAAAGCTATTCGTTCTCCTTGATGACTTCGTAATAGATCTGGTTGTCTTCGAATTCTGAAATGGCCCTCAAGGCAGGTTTCGGACGGCGTTCGAAACGCTTGGAAATGTCTATCTGCTCGCGATTTTCAACAACCTCTTCCATAGTGTCGTGGTCGGTTTTGACCGCCTCAAGATATTCCATAAGCTCTTTTTTCTCGGCCATTGCAATCTGGTTGCTCCTCTTGGAAAGGATGACCACGGTTTCATAAATGTTGCCTGTCGGCTCTGCAAATTCGCACAGATCCCTTGTAATGGTGTTTACGGGAACTTTCTTTTCTGATGCCATAATAGTTATATCATTAAAAAATTAAACTCTCTACATTCAGTTATACTGCAACCGTATGCAAAGAGTTTCATTTTTTATATGCGCGGGTGGTTTTAATGAAAGTGCCAGGCTAAATGAATTTCCGGGCCTTTTCGTGCAGATTGTCAAGTTCCTTGCGGTATTTGGAATCCGGCATTTCGCTGACGAAATTGAGGTATTCATCCACAAACTCCATATAACGCTCCTTCTGCTTTGCCGGCACACTCAAGTACGCATACTTGTATGCTGACATAGCTATATAATAAAGAACGTCCTCCCTGTATGTCGTATTGGAATTGTCCTTTAGTATGTTCTTGAAGGCCGTCTTGGAAGCTATGTAATCCTCCATCTTGTAGTAGAGCTTCGCCGCCTCGAATTCCTTGGTGTTCAAACGCTTGGTAAGGTCCTGCAACATCTGGCGGCAAACGCTCACGCGCTCAGCCGTCGGATAATCCAGAATATATTCCGAGATGGCCATTATCGCCGCATTTGTCGGGGCCTGGTCCAACTCATACCTGTACGTACTCCTATACATACAGTCGATTTTCAGGAACCTGGCTTCAGAAGAGAACGGGCTGGACGGATACAATTCGATGAAACTGCCGAAATTGGCGTCTGCAGTCACGTAATCCTTGTAGTTATAGTTGCTCAGGGCCCAGTAGAAACGCACCGTATCATCCTTTTCCGTCCCGGAAGTAAGCATTGACAGGGACTCGAACATCTGTGCCGCCTTCTTGTATTTCGCAGTATTGTAGAATTTCCAGGCCGCATCATATTTCGCATCCACGTCACCGCTGGCAAGCAGGGCCTCGAACTGGGACTTGCATCCCGTCACGAGCAACGCCGCGGACAGCAACGGGAAAATCATATGGAAGAACCTTTTCATAGACTGTCGATAAAACGTTTCGCATCCATCGCGGCCTTGGCTCCGGAAGCGGCTGCGACAATAGCCTGACGGTAATTGGGGTCCTGCACGTCCCCAGCAGCGAATATCCCGTCCACACTGGTCTTCGTGCCCTTGCCGTCAGTCTTTATGTAGCCCTCCTCATCGAGGTCCAATTTCCCTGCGAAAATATCCGAATTGGGATGATGTCCGATAGCCAGGAAGAAACCGTCAACCGCGATATCGAATACCTCGCCGTTATTCCTCAAGAGCCTGACTCCGGTCACGCCGGCCTCATCTCCCAGAACCTCCTGAGTATTGCACTCCCACAATATTTCTATATTTTCAGCCCCAAGAACTTTTTTCTGCATAGCCTCAGTGGCCCGAAGCACATTCCTGCGGACTATCATATACACTTTACGGCAAAGTCCTGCAAGATATGCCGCCTCCTCGCACGCAGTATCCCCGCCTCCTACTACGGCGACAACTTTCTTGCGATAGAAAAAGCCGTCGCAGGTGGCGCAGGCGCTTACGCCCAGACCCTTGTACTTCGTCTCGGACGGCAGACCCAGATATTTTGCAGAAGCACCTGTGGCAACGATTATCGTTTGAGCCTGGAGTGTCTGGCCATCATCAAGGGTAAGTTTGAACGGGCGTGAAGACGTATCAATATCCGTGACGCTTCCGCTGCGGACCACGGCCCCAAGCCTTATCGCCTGCTCTCTCATCTGTCCCATCAGCTGATTTGCATCTATTCCATCCGCAAAACCGGGATAATTGGCCACCAGAGTGGTGGTCGTCAACTGTCCTCCCGGCTGCAGACCCTCATACAACACAGGCTCCAAACCGGCCCTCACGGCATATATGGCCGCGGCATATCCGGCAGGACCTCCACCGATTATCAGGCACTTCACACTCATAAATTCATAATTTGCACAAATTTAGAAAATTTTTAGGCAAATGGAAAAAAATACTAACTTTGCCCCGTTATGAAACAGGAACCACTATTGCGCACCTTCGAGAAATTCAAGGCCCAGCTCAAAAAAGCCGGACTGAAAGCTACTGCACAGCGTCTGGCCGTACACGAAGCGATGACGGAGATAGGTCACGCAAGCGCCGATATGGTTTCCCAGTGGCTGGACGAAAACTCCACTACTCATATAACGGTGGCCTCCGTTTACAACATCCTGACGCAAATGGCCGAGCTGGGAATCTACAGCTACCGTATGAGTTCCAACAACAAGATGTATTTCGACGTCACCGCGACAGGCCATATGCACGTTTATGACCGTGAAAACCACACTTTCCGCGACCTTATGGACGAGCGCCTGTACGAAGACATCCTGCAACGCATAGGCAGCCGCCGTTTCCGCGGATACAGGATAGAAGGTGTAGATATCCAGTTTATCGTGCGTCCTACTCGCCGGCGGCCTTGAGCCTCTCGGCATTCTCCGCAATCTGCAGCTGGTCGATCACTTCCTGGATGGCCCCGTCCATAAATACGGGGAGGTTGTACATCGTATAATTGATGCGATGGTCCGTAACGCGTGACTGCGGGTAGTTGTAGGTGCGTATCTTCGCGCTGCGGTCTCCGGTGGAAACCATAGTCTTGCGCTTTGCGGAAATCGAATCCAGATACTTGGAATACTCCAGATTGTAAAGACGCGTACGGAGTTCGGCAAGGGCCTTGTCGTAGTTCTTGAGCTGGGAACGCTCGTCCTGGCACTGGACCACGATGCCTGAAGGTATGTGCGTGAGACGTATTGCAGAATAGGTTGTGTTCACGCCCTGTCCGCCGGGGCCTGACGCGCAGAAGATATCCTTACGAATGTCTGCAGGGTTGAGTTCGACGTCGAATTCGTCGGCCTCGGGAAGAACGGCAACTGATGCGGCTGACGTATGCACACGGCCCTGGGTTTCGGTCTGGGGAACCCTCTGGACACGATGCACGCCTGACTCGTATTTCAGCGTACCGTAAACGTGATCACCTACCACGCGGCACACCAGGTTCTTGAATCCGCCCGCTGCGCCTTCGCTCTGGTCCGTAATCTCCATCTTCCAGCCCTTGAGTTCGAAATACTTGGAATACATACGGAAGAGATCGCCGGCGAAAATGGCGGCCTCGTCACCGCCTGCACCTCCCCTTATCTCGAGAATGGCATTCTTGGCATCCTCGGGGTCGGCGGGGATGAGCAGAATCTTGATATTCTGTTCCATCTCGGGTAGCTTGGGCTCTATTTCGGCTATTTCCTCCTTGGCCATTTCACGAAGATCCTCATCCTTTTCATTGGCCACGATGTCCTTGGCCGTATCGAGTTCCTCGACCATCTTGCGGTATTCCTGGCCCGCCTTCACGATAGGCTCCAGTTCCTTGTATTCCTTGTTGAGCTGGACATATTTCTTCATGTCCGAGATAACGTCGGGCTGGGCAAGCTGCTCCTGCAGGCTGTTGTACTTGTCCTGCAAGCCCTGAATCTTTTCGAGTAGAGAATTCTCTGCCATCAGTCTATATCTTTAATGTAACATCTGCGACGCATATAAGGCGTAGAGTCATAATTCTCCCACACCTTGGCCGCGGAATTGGTTTCTATCTGTGGATTGGATATGAAATATCTCATACCGTATTTCTGTGCCTTGCGGCTGATGTCCGAGTGCAAAAGCGCCGTCAGCCCCTTGCCCTGCCACTGCTTCGACGCACCGGTCAGCATCAGGTCCAAAGTATCATTATGCCCGTACAATGCCTTCAGTATGTAGAACCATCCGAAGGGGAACAAACTGCCTTTGGCCTTTTGCAGGGCCCTGCTCATCGAAGGGAAGTTGATGCCGAACGCCGCTACGTCTTCCTTTTCGTCGAGCACCAGCGTGCAGCACCTGTCACTGAGCATAGGGATGCTCTGACGGGCCTCCTCCTGCATCTCCTCCTCGGTAAACGGTATGAAATTATATACGCTGCCTGAAAAAACATCGCTGTACATATGCAGGAAGGCCTTGACTTTTTCCGGGTCGCGCTTGAGCCGTTCGATGCTGCCGTAATGCACCTTGTGCCTCGCTGACAGGGCCTCCGAAATCCTTGTGAGCTTTTCCGGCAGATGCCAGTCGCTCATCAGGTACTGCACCCAGTCGCATTCCTTCACGAAACCCATCTTCTCCAGAAACTGCGGATAATACGGGAAATTGTACAGGGTATTCGCCTGGGGAACATTCCCAAAGCCTTCAACAAGCATTCCCTGCTTGCCGAGGGTATTGTAGTACAGCGGGCCGTGTATCTGCTTCATTCCCTGCTCTCTGGCCCACTCTGCGGCCGTATCTATAAGAGCCTTTGCAACATCGTAATCCTCAATGGTGTCGAACCACCCGAACCTGCAGCATTCCTTGCCGTAGAACTCGTTGTAATGCGGGTTTATCATCGCACATATACGGCCAACGACATTGTCTTTCTCATCGAGGGCCAGCCACATCCTGCGCTTGCAATAAGCCAGAGAGGCACTTTTTGTCAGAGAATGGATCTGGTCGGAATGCAATGCCGGGACATACTGCGGGCAATCACGGTACAGTTTGTCGGGAAATCCGACAAAGCGTTTCAAATCCTTGCGTGATATGACTTCTTTTATTCGCATCGGGGCCGTACAGACTTGCAAAGTTACAAAAAATCCCTTTACAAAACGACGTGATTTTCACGCAGGTGTGCAATTGCCGTCTGGGCGCACGCACAGCCGAAGACGGCGGGCAGATAGGAAATGGTGCCGACATTGGACTTCTTGTTCCTTCCCTCCTCCTTCACTATCGCCTCCCCTATCGGCAATTCCTCGCTGAAAACGGCTTTGAAGCCCTTTGAAATGCCGTATTCGCGGCGCAGACGCTTGCGGACCATATAGGCCAGCGGGCAGTTGAAACTTTTGGAAATGTCGGTGATGCGGACCTTCGTGAGGTCATACTTGGCCCCGCTGCCCATACTGCTGACCAGGGGGATTCCATTTGTCACACAATAATTTATAAGGGCTAGTTTCGGGGCGAGGGTGTCGATGGCGTCGACAAGGAAGTCGATGCGCGTCAGACCGGGCTGATCCGCCCCATCGGCCTGGCCTTCCACCGCGATGCCGCCCAGCAGCCGACCCACATTTTCCGGAGTGACGTATTCGTTGATCTGAATAACCTCGATGGCGGGATTGATATCCTTGAGACGTTCCGCCAGAACTTCGGTTTTGGGTCGTCCCACGGTGCTTTTCAGGGCCAGGAGCTGACGGTTCCTGTTGGTATCGCCCACCGTGTCGCTGTCAACTGCGACAATGCGGCCCACGCCGGCTCTTGCCAGCATTTCAGCGGCATAGGCACCCACACCGCCAAGGCCAACGACGGCCACAGTCGCCTTTGCGAATGTCTCCAGAGCCTCCTCGCCTACGAGAAGGGCTGTTCTTTCCTGCCAATTTTCCACGCCCTTGCCTTTGATGGGTTTGCAGGGTCAAAGTTAACTATTTTTTGCTAAATTTGCCCTCCGGTTGAAATTACGGTTGAATTTGAAAGCCATTGACATTATGCATACGAAAGAAGAAAAACTGCAGGCGTTCGGACGCCTTCTGGATATAATGGACGAGGTCCGCAAGGGCTGTCCGTGGGACAAGAAACAGACTTTCGAGTCACTGCGCCCGCAGACCGTGGAGGAAGTTTATGAGCTGGGCACGGCGATTATGGACGGAAACAGGGCCGAGACCTGCAAGGAACTCGGGGACGTGCTGCTCCACGTGGTATTCTATGCCCTGCTGGGACAGGAGGAGGGGGCCTTCGACGTGGCTGACGTGTGCAACGGAATAAGCGACAAGCTGGTTTACCGCCACCCTCACATATTCGGGGACGTTCACGTGGATACGGCCGAGGACGTGTCACGCAACTGGGAAATGCTCAAGACCAAGGAAAAGGGCGGGAACAAGACCGTTCTCGAGGGCACGCGGGGTCTACCTACCCTGCTCAAGGCCTACCGTATGCAGGACAAGGCGCGTGGCGTGGGTTTCGACTGGGAAGTGCGCGAGCAGGTCTGGGACAAGGTGGCCGAGGAACTCAGCGAATACCGGGCGGAGCTGGATGCCCTCGGGGCCGTCGAGCGCCGGGCGGAGGCCGACCCCGCATATAAGGACTCCGATGCCTATGCGTCCGAGCACAAGGCGGCTTTCGAACGTGCTGAAGGCGAATGCGGCGACTTCATCTTCAGCGTGATAAACGCCGCCCGCCTCTACAAGATAAATCCGGACAATGCGCTGGAGCGTACCTGCGAAAAGTTCCGCCGCCGTTTCACCTATCTCGAGGAGCACACCATACGTCAGGGCCGTGACCTTCACGATATGACCCTCGACGAGATGAACGCCCTCTGGGACCAGGCCAAGGCTTTGGGGCTGTAGGGCTATTTTAACAAATCGGAATGGGCCACCGCTGAAAACGTGATTTGCTACATTTTGAGCTCGTTTTGTCGCAATGTGCTATCGCGGCGAAGTGTGGCGAGGATACACATTATTCTGCACTTCCGCAAACATAAATCAACAAGCGTGTCTAACTTAATGGTCCATACGGATGAACCATAAAATTTTCTATACCCCAAGCCTCTTTGCCAGTAGGGTCTTGTAACCCTCCTTCATCTGCTCATCCAGAAATGATGAATCAATGAAGTCACAAAACGCAGGGTAAAGCTTGATATATTTCTTCTTAAGGTTTGAGAATACCTTTGGCTGGATACCACAGGTCTCGAAAGTTTTCTCGAAATCGGTATCACTGAGTTTCTTTTTCTTCCCGTTTAGGGCAAGTGCCAGTTCCTCATCGTCGAGGGGATTGGCTATGGCAGCGTTCAGCATATCGTAGGCGGGCGTTAGCCGCACATCGCTGTTTGGTTGGTATAGCGAGAAATTCTTCAAATGCATATCGTTATTGCCGGTCAGCCAGGAGAAATACATCCGTTGTGATGTGATTTATTTTTATCAGGGTTGATTATATTCGAT
>JAKSJV010000089.1 GCA_024402005.1 Bacteroidales bacterium | reverse complement strand
CAAGTCCGACAATGGCGAACAGCCACCAGCATCCTTTTCCTAAATAATATTCAGCCTTGATTACAATAGGATGGAATAATCCTATTATCAAGCGAAAGATACTGAATTACACCAATAACGCGCTTTATGTTAGTTCGTTATAATGTTCGCTGTACGTCCAAATCATCGTTATGGACGGGTGAATTGCGCAACTTGCTTCAACTAGAAGCTCAAACTCTTTTCAAGTTTGATGTCGGTTGCCGATGCTCCGATTTGAATCGTGTAATTTACGTGGTCCACTTTCCAATCGTGTGCGGCCATATCATAATAGCTGAAAGCCGATTCCGGAAGATAAAGCACCACTTCGCCAGTCTCGCCAGGGGCAAGTTGAACCTTGACGTATTCCTTGAGTTCACGTGCGGGACGGATTACGGAAGGATTCTCGGGAGAAACATAAATCTGAGCGACTTCTGCGGCAGTATATTTCCCTGTATTCTTTACCTTGAACCGGACTTTGACATCATTATCCTCTTTTACGGCATCCATATCACAATACTCGAACGTAGTATATGTAAGACCATAACCGAAAGGATACAAAGGCTTGACACCGAATCTTTCGATTCCACGATATCCCACGAAAACGCCTTCCGCATATTCCATAAACCTGTATTTGCTGAAACGGCCGTTCCAGTAGCGGGATGCATCCTTGCCGTACAGGTTGTTATTCAGATGCGCAATCTGATAATGAGGAGTTGCAGGATTCTTCTCCAGATCACCCCAGAAAGTGAAAGGAAGACGTCCTGAAGGAGAAACCTTCCCTGTAAGAATTTCAGCAAGAGCACGACCGCCTTCCTGACCGGTGTACCATCCCATAATGATTGCATCCACTTTTCCGGCCCAAGACGCAAAGTCCACCTCACCGCCGGAATAAATGATTACAACCACCTTCTTGCCTGTCGCTATCGCCTGTTCCAGAAGAGCAAGCTGCTCCTTACCCAGGCTGTAAGACCTGTCGCTGTTTTCCTTCTCCGTATCGTGGTCAAAGCCGAGAGCGCAGATTATCGTCCGCACATCCTTGAGTTCCGATGTCTGCACGGGGACACTTGTACGCAGTTCCACTTTGTAGTCAAGATTCTTCAATCCCTGATACAAAGTCGTTTCATACTTTTTATACGGATACATCGCCCCTGAACCGCCGCCGTAAGGTATTTTGTCTGCATTCTGTCCCACAAGCAATATCTTGCCTGCCTTTTTAAGCGGCAATACGCCATTATCGTTTTTCAAAAGCACAGGAGCTTCAAGAGCCGCCTTGTAGGCATACTCCCGACTCTGAAGGTTGTCCTCCGGGATTGAAGAATCCTTCATAGGACCATCCAGATAGCCATAAGCTATGAAGGTCTGGATTATGTGCCGACATTTTTCATCAATTTCCGACTCCGGAATTATGCCTTTTTCAATCAGAGGGACAAGGGTATCAGGATTCATAGCATAGCCGAGGGGCATTTCCAGATCCAGACCGCTGAATGCGCATCCTATCGTAGAATATGTGCTTACCCAATCCGACATAACTATGCCGTCAAAACCCCATTTGCGGAGGTTGTCCTTTATCAGCCAGGGATTCTCGGCTGCGTGTACTCCGTTGACAGGGTTGTAGCTGGTCATAACGGCGGCAACCTTCGCCTTCTCCACCGCCTTGCGGAAAGCAGGGAAATATATCTCGTTCATCGTACGCTCGTCCACATTGCTGCTTACGTGATGACGGTCATACTCCTGGTTGTTGAGCGCGAAATGTTTGATCGTACTCATCACCCCCTGCTCCTGAATACCGGAAATATAGTTCACGGCCATCTCAGAAGCCAGATACGGGTCTTCGCCATAATACTCGAAGTTCCTGCCGCAAAGCGGTGAACGGTAGATGTTCACTCCGGGGCACAGCATTATGCCCACGCCACGTGATTTGGCATCATTTCCTATTCCTGTACCGACTCCCTTCGCTATCTCACGGTTGAAAGATGAGGCGATTGCTATTCCACAGGGATAATAGGTGCTGTTCACCCTTTGCGTACCATAGTTGCGGACACCCTGGGGACCGTCCGCCATATTCACCTCAGGCACGCCCAACCTTTTCACGGCATAGGTGAAGAACCTGTCTTTTTTGCCTGCAACCAGCATACACTTCTCCTGAAGAGTCATCTGTGAAACAATTTTTGCCGCACGGTCCTTGTCGGCCTGTGTAATTACCGGAATCGGTTTTGCCTCTGCCGACACTATCGCTGCGGCAAAGCTAAGAAGGATCAATACTTTTTTCATTATCTTGATATGTTATTTGCTGAGGTTTCTTTGTTCTTCCTTGAAGGTAAGGGCCATAAACACAATACTGAGGGCGCATCCCGCCAGGAACAGGACAAAGGTCCAGTCCCAACCGGCGTGATCGGCGACGTAACCGACCAGAGTGTTCGCAAGGACTGCCGTACCGAAGAAGTATCCGAAGAATCCCGTAAGTCCGGCCGCAGTTCCCGCAGCATTCTTGGGAGCCAGGTCAAGTGCCTGGACACCGATTAGCATCACCGGTCCGTAAATGAAGAAGCCGATGCCGACAAGACCGATGAGGTTGAGCGTCACGTTGTTGCCAGCCAGCCAGTAGATGACGATGAACACTGCCACCAGCGCCATGAATATCATTGTAGGAAGAGCCCTGCGGCCTTTGAAGAGGTGGTCACTGAGCCATCCGCAGACTATCGTGCCGGGAATGGCGGCATACTCGAATGCGAAATATGCCCATCCTGCGGATTTCAGGTCTATGCCTTTTTCCGTCAATATCGTAGGAGCCCAGTCCAGACAGCCGTAACGCACCATATACACGAATGCGTTGGCAATGGCCACGAACCAGAGTATCCTGTTGTTGAGCACGTATTTGAAGAGAATTTCCCTGGCGGAAAGCACTTCCTCCGATTTCTCGGAATAGTTCTTGGGATAGTCGTTGCGCCATTTTTCGACAGCAGGAAGTCCGCAGCTCTGCGGGGTGTCGCGCAGCAGGCAGTAGGCGATTATTGCAATCAGTATTGCCACCGCTGCCGGGAAGATGAAGGTTCCGGCCAGGAAATAGAGGTTCTCATTGGCTCCGTAGAACCAGCTGCCGAACCAAACTGCTCCATAGGTAGCCATAGGCCCGACCAGACCGCCACCCACATTGTGGGCACAGTTCCAGAATGACATCCACGTGCCTCTTTCGCTCTGGGAGAACCAATGCGTCATCACCCTCCCGCAAGGAGGCCAGCCCATACCGTTGAACCATCCCACCAGGAAGTTCAGCACTCCCATCAGAATAATGGCCAACGCCTTGCGCTCCGGGTGAGCCACAAGGTCGAGGCCCGCAATGGGCACAATCATAAAGAACATTGCCACCGCGGACATCACAAGCCCAAGAGGAAGGAACTTGCGGGCATCGCTGCGATCGGACAGCGTGGCCATAATGAATTTAGAGAAAGCATAAGCCACAGCATTCATCGCCAGCACCGTACCGAGTTCTCCCTTCGTAATGCCGAACTGATCCAGCATAGGGATCGCCATCGAAAGATTCTTGCGGACTATGTAGAATGCCGCATATCCGATAAATGCACCGCAGAACACCTGCCAGCGCATAGCCTTATATTTTGCATCGACTCCGGGGCCAGTCATTTCCTGCTTGTACGCAGGAGGATTAAGGAATTTGAACATATAACTTCTATTTTATGAATTCACGTTCGCCCAGCAACCGGCGCACCAGCAGAGGTTCGTTTGAGGTGATTGCATCGACACCGAGATCGATCATCTTCTGTATGTTCTGCTGGTCATTGACGGTCCATACATTGACTGACATATCGTTCTCCTTTGCCTGAGCCACCCATTCCGGATGCTTCAAAAACAGTTTATAATGATAATCGACACCATTTATCCCCTTGTCGGCGAATTGCGAAGGATGCATATCGCTTTTCTTGTCCGAGGTCAGGAACTGGTTTATGAATTTCGGATACTTGTCGGCGATATACCGGCATATGTGCTCGCTGAAAGAAATGAAAAGCACCCTTTCAGGCTTGAACATCCTGTAATGCTTCAAAATCTGCACGGCGGCCCCGACCAACTTGTCCTCCATATCTTCGGAAGGCTGTATCTTGAACTCCACCACAAGCATCGTGGTCTTGCACCCGGAGGCCTGGGCAACGTATTCCTCAAATGACGGTCTGCACTCGCCGTTGGGCAATTTATGCTCGCGAAGTTCCGCAAAGGTGTGTTCCGCAATCTTGAGACCGGCAATATCATTATTATGATTGACTATCACACGCCCGTCCGACGTCAGGTGGATGTCACACTCGCTACCCCACAGCCCGTTATCCTGGGCAGCCTTGAGCGATGCGATGGAATTCTCGCTGAATCCGCCCTGCTCGCATTTCCAGAAACCGCGATGGGCAACTACTGCAATTCTACCTTTCTGATTCACCTTGGGGAATTCGTGGCGTATTTTCCCATAACCCGTTGTGGAAACAAACAACGTCATTCCCGCAACAAAAAGAGCAAAAACATTTTTCATCATCCAAATATACAATTTTTTTTTAACATTCGGATGATTCGGTGAATCACCTGCTGTGATAACCGTTGTAGGATTTCAGAAAATTGCCGGAAAAAGCTTCGACAGCCTGCTTTACCGTAAATTTGTTCCGTATCATTTCCGCCAGCTGATTTTCGTTGTCCTGATCGGCGAAAAGTCTTTCTTCATCATAGCCGTAGCGCAAGGTTTTGTTGGAACTGCGGAGACTGCGCAGTCCGTTCTCATCCCTTCCCTGGAGAAGATAATAGGTATCATCGGCCTTGCGGGCTTTTTCATAATCATATCCGAGCGTTTCCTTCTCGTACATCGCCACTTCGGCAATCAGACCGCCACCGTCCGTAATCTTGCGGTCGGCACGATTGAAGCAGACGACGACACGCAGGGACGAGAATTCAGTGCAGAAATTGAAATCCCCGTTGGAATCCATAAAACCGGCCAGCGGAGTCGCTCCCCCATACCGAGGCGCTATAGCATTCGTGACAGCGGTGACCTTGCCGGGACCCATTGTCTGGGTACCCGTAGCCGCATCACCCTTTTCCCATCCGTGACAGGAAGGAATCGCGGCATATCCCGACTTATAGTCATATGAGTTTGTATACAATCCCGAGCCGTCCCTGGATATCGTCATAGCAAGTACTCCCGAGCAGTAATCCCTGAGACCGAATGCATCGACAGCCGCCCTGACCTGATCGATGCCGGAAGCGGAGCATACCCAGACGTCAATACCGTTTTCGTCAAGGCATTTCCACAGTTCACGGACGTTCTCGCTCACCTGTATGCCCCTTGTCCAGGATATGCTCACCTGCCCGACCGACGAATCCAGCTCCGCCGGACTTGTCCAGGTCTCGACGGATGTGTTCACCGTGCTGTATTTCCTATGGGAGGCATAGGCAATGTCATATACCTGATCCTCCGACATTCCGCAAAACCAGTACAGAACCCAGTTGTACGAGTCTCCGGCACCGACCCAATCCCCGACTTTGTCATACAGCGCGAACATTTTTGTCGAAAACTCGATCCACTGCGGGTCGGAATGAACCGCATCAAGTTCCGATGCCTCAAGGCCCTTCGGAGTGAATGGTCCATATTCGGAATAGAGTCTCGAATATGCCGAAGAGATATCCTTTATCCAGTCACTGCATTCTGCCGGAGCGCTATCCAG
>JAKSJV010000088.1 GCA_024402005.1 Bacteroidales bacterium | reverse complement strand
ACCGCATCCGAATGCTGTCAGGCAGGCGAATGCAATCAATAATGAATTGATAATTAAAAAATGCTTCATAATACGCCCACAAAGGTAGCGATTATTTTCCAACCATAGAGAATATGCCATCTCTCCCATTAAATTCTGCTTTCACGGATTCTCAGCGAGTTAAAATCATACGTACATACGGATGAATCCGATTTCAGCCATTTTCTCCCCCGAAACAGCTTCTAATGGCCGATACGGGGTGATTTTCTTGATTTATAACCCTGTTGAACAAGTCCCAAAGTCTTTTGTTGGACAAGCAGTGATTCCAGTCCGCAATTAGAGCTTTCCGGCCAGGTCGAGGAAGGCAAGGGCGTCGGGACCGGAGCCGAGGGCGATGGGTTCGCCGCTGTCTCCGCCTTCACGTATTGACTGTACCAGTGGGATCTGCCCGAGAAGGGGAATATCGTATTTAGCCGCCATCCTTGCGCCTCCGTCCCGTCCGAAAATGTAGTATTTCTCGTCAGGATGCTCCGCCGGTGTGAACCAGGCCATATTCTCGACAAGACCGAGTATGGGTTTGTTCACGTTGGGATTACGGAACATATTCACTCCCTTTTCAACATCCGCCAGGGCTACGTCCTGCGGTGTGCTGACGATGACCGCCCCGTCGAGAGGGATGTCGTGTACCAGGGAAATGTGGATGTCACCCGTTCCAGGAGGCATATCGATGAGCAGAAAGTCCAGTTCGCCCCACCTCACCTGCAGAATCATCTGCTTGAGGGCATTGCAGGCCATTGGACCGCGCCATATCAGAGCCTGTTCCGGAGCGGCGAAATAGCCTATGCTCATCCACTTCACACCATATTTTTCAACAGGCAGTATTATATCCTTGTCATCTTCTTTGACCGCTTCGGGGACAACACCTTCCGTACCTGTCATTTTTGGCACTGACGGCCCGTAAACATCGGCGTCAGCCAGACCGACTTTATAACCCTCCCTGGCAAGCGCTATCGCCAGATTCACGGCCACGGTGCTTTTGCCTACGCCGCCCTTGCCCGAAGCCACCGCGATTACCCTGCCAACGTGCTCAAGTTCTTCATTACCCAGATCAAGCCCCGTGGACGGCTTCTTGCCCTCGTCCCGCAAAACGGTCTTCACTTCCGCCGCGGTCCCTTTCGGAGCGTTGCGGATTATCGCCGCCTTGACGGCCTGGATAAGGTATTCCGCCAAAGGATCACGGTGGCGGCTGAAGGCCAGCGTGACGGTTACGGTATCGCCTGCGATTTCAACTTTTTCAACCATCCCCAACTCGACGACGTTCTTGTCCTTGGCGGGGTGCACAACTTCGAAAAGCCATTTCTGTACTTCGTTCTCTTTCATATATTCAAAACAATGTCGGTTCCAATTCCTTCAGGTGGAAACTCTTGCGGTGCCAGGGCGTGAAGCCGTATTCCTTTATGGCTTCCACGTGCTCCCGCGTTGGGTATCCCATATTTCTGTCCCATCCGTATTCAGGATATTCAAGGGCAAGTTTTTTCATAAATTCGTCACGATGTGTCTTTGCCAGCACCGATGCCGCGGCAATAGATGCATAGGTTGCGTCTCCGTGAACGACGGTTGTGTATCCGAATCCGTCGAACGCACGGAAACGGTTGCCGTCGATCAGCAGGTGGTCCGGCCTTACTGAGAGCTGTTTCACGGCCCGCTGCATCCCCGTCACGCTGGCCCACAATATATTCAGTTCGTCTATTTCTGCCGGACTCAAAGACACCACGGCCCAGCTGACGGCCTCTTTTTCAATTATCGGACGCAGCATATCACGGTGTGCAGCGCTCATTTGCTTGCTGTCATTGAGCAGGGGATGATGGAAGCCCGCAGGAAGAATCACCGCCGCGGCGAACACCGGTCCCGCCAGAGGACCGCGTCCCGCCTCGTCGCATCCGGCCTCTATCCTGCCGGCTTCCATATATGGTAGCAAACTAATCGTGGGTTTCCCTATGTTTTCTTTCCCTTTCCAACAGTTCCCTCTGCAGGAGGTTGATTTCCTTGAGATCGTCGTAACTCATCATCTCCCGCGAGAGGTTTTCCTTAACCTGCGCCAGTTCTCTCTTGGCGTTGCCGCACTCGGCAAGTGTCAGGGAGAGTTTGTGACGTGTCTCGGAAAGTTCCTTGGACAAAGTTACAACTTCTTTTTCGTACTCTTGGTTTCTTTCTCGCAATAATGCGGGAGACGGTCCGGAATAGTCATAATCTGTAATGATGGCTTCAATGGGCTTTTTCAACGCCTCGGCCACCCTTATGGCCGTTTCGTTTATGATTTTGGTCGCCCCGGACTCGAGGTTGCGGTAGGTCGTGCGTTTGATGCCGATCATCCTGGCCATTTCCTGTTGTGTAATGTTTGCCTTTTTTCTCAGTTCCCTGAGCTTCTTTTTTGCGTCATTGTTGTTCATAACGTATATGGTTAAATTAAACATGACCGCAAATGTATATTAAAAATTTTTTAGGAATCGGGCAATATTTTTGAACAAAGTCACAAAAAAAATGACATTTCACCCATTTTTCCACCGTGTACTCTTTTTTTATTTGAAGAATTTCCTAATTTTGTGAGGACGTGTTGAACTTTAATTGATAAAGATATGAAAAATTACACCACCCAAGCCATTCGCAATGTCGTGTTGTTGGGCAGCACGAAAGCAGGCAAAACATCCTTGGCGGAAGCTATGCTTTATGAAGGCAAAGTCATTGACAGGCGCGGAACGATAGAAGACAAGAACACCGTTTCCGATTTCAATGATTTCGAGAAGACGAACCAGCGCTCCATCTATGCTACACCTTTGTATGCGGAGTTTATGGAGAAGAAGATAAACTTCATAGATGCTCCCGGTGCAGACGATTTCATCGGAGGAGCTTTTGCGGCGTTCAAGGTTTGTGACAGCGGTATTCTGGTGATCAATGCCCAGCAGGGTGTCGAGGTTGGTACTGAAATAATAATGCGTCACGCCTCGAAGCACAACCTGCCCATAATCATAGCCGTCAACCAGTTGGATACTGAAAAAGCCGATTGGGAAATGGTGCAGACTTCGCTCCGCGAGTCTTTGGGAAATGCCATCGTGAATGTTCAGTTCCCGGTGAATGCGGGACCCAAATTCGACGGTTTCGTGGATGTCCTTATGCAGAAATACTACCATTTCAAAGACGAGAACGGAACTCGTGAAGACCTTCCTATCCCTGCGGAATTGGCAGACAAGGCGGCTCAGTACAGGGCTGAACTCACCGAAAGGGCAGCTGAATTCGATGACGCCCTTATGGAGAAGTTCTTCGACACGGGCGAACTTACCGATGATGAGATCCGCAAGGGCCTCAACAGGGGCATTGTTCAGGGTAAGCTTTATCCCGTGTTCTGTGTATCGGCCCGCCGCGACATCGGCGTGAAACGTTTGATGGAATTCCTCGGCAGGGTGGCTCCTTCTCCCGAAGGCACGACCAATTCGACAATCGACGGCAAGGCCGTTGAATGCAAGGCCGAAGGTCCAGTTTCCATTTTCATCTACAAGAATGATGTCGAGAAGAACCTCGGTGAGGTATCATATTTCAAGGTAATGAGCGGCAAGCTCACAGCAGGTGTCGAACTAGAAGATGCCGCATCCGGAAACAAGGAAAGGCTTTCCGCCATCTATGCCGTAGCTGGGCAGAAGAAAGAGCCGGTCAACGAACTTTGTGCAGGTGATTTCGGCTGCGCCGTGAAGCTCAAGAACGGACGTTCAGGCATTACGCTTTCGGAAACGGGTTCCGGTATCGTATATGAAAAGGTGGTTTATCCCGCACCCAAGTACACTTGCGCCATCAAGGCCAAAGTGCAGCAGGATGACCAGAAACTCGGCGATGCACTGAAGAAAATCACTTCGACGGATCCCACCGTCGTTGTCGAATATTCACGCGAACTCCGCCAGACCATTCTCAACTGCAACGGTGAACAGCAGCTCAATATCGTCAAGGGTATCCTTACCAACGATTACAAGCTCGATGTGGAGATTTTCGCTCCGAAGGTTCCTTATCGTGAGACAATTACGAAAGTTGCGGCTGCCCAGTACCGTCACAAGAAACAGTCAGGCGGCGCCGGTCAGTTCGGTGAGGTCCACCTTATCGTATGTCCTGCTGAAGGAGAACTCAACACCAAGTTCAAGATAGACGGCAAGGACACTGTCCTCAACGTCAAGACCCAGGAGGTCACCGATCTCGAATGGGGCGGCAAGTTGGAATTCTACAACTGCGTTGTCGGCGGCGCCATCGATCTCGGCTTTATGCCGGCCATCCTCAAGGGTATCAAGGAGAAGATGACGGAAGGTCCTCTTACGGGTTCTTATGCACGCGATATCCGCGTCTTCGTTTATGACGGTAAGATGCACCCGGTAGATTCAAAGGAAATCGCCTTCATCATAGCAGGCCGCAATGCCTTCAAGGAGGCGTTCCGCAATGCCGGTCCGAAGATTCTCGAACCTATCTATGACGTGGAGGTGATGACCCCTTCAGAGTATCAGGGCGCCGTTATGTCCGACCTTCAGAACCGTCGCGGCATGCTCGGTGATATGGGTGCCGACAAGGGATTCGCCATTCTCAAGGCACGCGTTCCCCTCGCAGAACTTTACAGATATTCTACGACTCTGAGTTCCCTGACATCAGGTTCCGCAACCTTCTCTATGAAGTTCGCCGACTACCAGCCAGTTCCTGGTGACGTTCAGGAAAAACTCCTCAAGGAATACCAGGATACGGACGAAGAGGAATAAATACCGGTGAAAATGCAAAGAAAAAGAAGGATGACAAGGGTTCCTTCCACGCTTTCGGCAAATGCCAGAGCAGGAACGTCATAGACTATATCTACTATGATGGCTGGAGCAAGTGCAAATCCTTTGAAACTATTGACAGGCAGTACGAAGGCGTACAGTACATTTCAGACCATTACCCTATTGCGGCAGTATTGAAATTCTGACATCAGTAGGATTTCAAAACATTTCGTATGCGTAAGATTGTCGGTATAGGCGAGACGGTACTGGACATTATTTTGCCATCAATCCGAAAATACATAAATAGTCAGAAATCGCAGATTCGCTATGGCTTGCAGAAGAACACCTATTCCGGGAACATCCGGAATGTAATCGTGAAGGATGATTTATTTGCAAAGTAATCTGACATTCGGAACATATAAAGGCCGGGGCATCTGATGATGTCTCGGCTTTTTCAAAATCTGCGCCGGCACAAGCTGCCGGCAACCCCACTGTATTACAGCGCATTACATTTAGTAGCGCGTCTAACTTAATGGTACAAACAGATGAATCAAACTGGATCTTTTGCATCCAAATACGCAATTCAGTTTTCAGACAGAAAGATAGCAGTTTAAAAGAATTTTGTAAATTTACGGATTATTATGTCAGCGCATACCTTCAATAACTGTCATTTAGGGCAATATGGAGAATATGTATCTTACACGGAAGGCCATAAGAAAACTACCTGGCGCCATAATGAAAACGGTTCCCATGCCCGAACCGGAAATCATTGAAGGTTTTGGATGCCGGTCACAAATCGGGCGTATATGTTCGGAAGCAGGTTTTGATACTGTATTGATACTTACCGACAAGCATCTTTGCGACCTCGGATATCTGGAGGCTGTCAAGAAATCCCTTGAGGGCAAGAGTATCCGCTACAAGGTTTTTGACAGGATAACCACGGAACCCCGGCTGGAGTATATTGAAGCAGGGCGATCCATAGCTTTGGATACAGAAGCAAAATGTATCAT
>JAKSJV010000087.1 GCA_024402005.1 Bacteroidales bacterium | reverse complement strand
GACAGACACCGTTAATAAATCGTAAGGCCGCGGGCTCCGGATGGAGTTTGCGGCCGTTTCAGTATCAGACAACAAAGTTCAGTATCAATTCAGTATCAACTTTAAATGAGAAATGCCCCTCAGATATCTGAGAGGCATTTTATGGCGGTGCGGAAGGGACTCGAACCCTCGACCTCCGGCGTGACAGGCCGGCATTCTAACCAGCTGAACTACCGCACCAGCTTCCCTTTCGGGACTGCAAATATACGCAGATTTAGATTATCTGCAAACATTTTCTTAAAATTTTTAGTATTTTTGTGTTTCGGATGTCAGCTGTAATGGGAGAAGGCAATATCACAATAAAAGGCGCGAGGGAACACAACCTGAAAAACATCACCGTTTCCATTCCCAGGGGCGAATTTGTGGTCATTACGGGACTTAGCGGCAGCGGCAAGAGTTCACTTGCATTCGACACCCTCTACGCAGAAGGACAGCGCAGATATGCCGAGAGTCTCAGCTCATACGCAAGGCAGTTCCTGGGCAGGATGAGCAAGCCCGACGTCGACAGCATAGACGGCATCCCGCCGGCAGTTGCAATCGAGCAGCGCGTGAATGTCCGGAATCCGCGTTCCACCGTGGCAACGACTACGGAAATCTATGATTACATACGCCTGATTTTCGCAAGGGCGGGCCACACATTTTCTCCCGTCACAGGCGAAGAAGTCCGCATAGACAACAACCAGAGCGTAGTCTTCAACATCACAAGCGGCAAATCGGAACTTGCCTACATACTGGCCGACCTGGATTGGGACTCGCGGAAAGACAAGGTCGAAACCCTCCTCTCGCTCAAAGAACAGGGATACACGCGTCTGTTCAATCCCGGAAAGAAAGAAATTCTCTCCATAGAAGAAGCGATGCAGGCGGAAGGCAAGGCCCCGAAGGGACTTATGCTGCTGGTTGACAGGGTGAAGTTGACCGATTCCACACGCACAGGCGAGGAAATGAAAACGCGCCTGTGGTCATCCGTCCAGGATGCTTTCGACCGCGGAAACGGAAAGATGGCCGTATGGGACGGATGTAAGATTCACGAATACTGCAACCGTTTCGAAGCGGACGGAATAGTCTTCCGCCAGGCTGATGAATACCTCTTCAGTTTCAACTCCCCCATCGGAGCCTGCCCGGTCTGCGGAGGTCTCGGCAAGGTGGACGGCATAAGCGAAGACCTCGTCATCCCCGACAAGAGTCTGAGCATATACGACGGAGCCATCGCGCCGTTCCGCGGCGAAAAGATGTCCTGGTTCAAGGACCTTATGTGCCGCAACGGGCATAAGTTCGGCCTTGATGTCTTCAAACCTTATTGCCAGTTGAGCCGGAAAGAAAGGGATATCGTCTGGAAAGGCGTCAAAAAGGACAAAGAAGAAAACGGCATCGTCGGACTTGACGAATTCTTCAAATGGGTGGAAACCCAGAAATACAAGATACAATACAAATATATGCTCAGCCGTTTCAGCGGCAGGACAACTTGTCCGGAATGTGACGGCAGCCGCTTGCGAAAAGAGGCCCTGTGGGTACGTGTGGCGGGCAAACGGATAAACGATGTCCTCAGTATGACCGTAGATCAGGCAAGCGAGTTTTTCAAAGCCCCCGACATCAGCGATTATGACCGCAGCATAGTGTCCAAGGCGATGGAGGAAGTGACCGGCCGTTTGAAATGCCTGCAGGACGTCGGACTCGGATACCTCACGCTCGACAGGGCATCAAATACCCTCAGCGGAGGAGAGAGCCAGAGGATAAACCTGGTGACAGCTCTGGGCAGTTGTCTGGTAGGATCGTTGTACGTATTGGATGAACCGAGCATAGGCCTTCATTCCAGAGACACCGAAAGGCTGATAGGGGTACTGAAGAACCTGCGTGACATAGGGAATACGGTAGTCGTGGTGGAACACGACGAAGACATCATACGTGCCGCAGACAGGATAATAGACCTCGGGCCCGGAGCCGGAATTTATGGTGGGGAAATCGTGTATGAAGGCAAGATTGACGGGAAAACGGCAGGAAAGGCATCCCTTACGCTGAAATACATCAACGGGGAAGCAAAGCGTTATTCAAGAAGAAAGATAACCCCCAACTATTTCCTCAAGGTGATCGGCGCCCAGGAGCACAACCTCAAGAACATTGACGTCAATATACCTCTGGGGTGTCTTACGGCCATTACGGGCGTATCCGGCTCAGGCAAGTCCACCCTCGTCGGCGACATCCTGTACCCGGCTCTGCAACGCCATTTCGAAAAGGCGGGCCCGCTGCCTGGCACGCACAAAGGCCTTGGCGGCAACATAGACCGCATCAGCCAGGTGGAGTATGTGGACCAGAACCCCATAGGCAGGAACAGCCGCAGCAATGCCGTCACCTACCTGAAGATATACGATGACATCAGAAAGTTGCTCTCCAATGAGCAATATGCAAAGATAAACGGATACACCCCGTCCTTCTTCTCCTTCAATCAGGACGGAGGACGCTGTCCGGAATGTCAGGGAGAGGGATTCATCAAGATTCCGATGCAGTTTATGAGCGACGTGACGATGGTGTGCGAGGAATGTGGAGGCAAACGCTTCAAACCGGATATCCTGGAAGTGAGATACCGCGGCAAAAACGTGGATGACATATTGAATATGAGCGTCGACCAGGCCATTCCCTTCTTCCGCGAGGACAATAACATGACATCGCAGGCAGTTGCAGACAAATTGCAGTACATCAAGGACGTAGGCCTCGGATACATCAAATTGGGACAGAGCAGCAGCACCCTTTCCGGAGGAGAAAGCCAGCGAATCAAACTGGCCTGGTTCCTTGCAATGAGTTCCGAGGAGAAACGCAGACACATAATGTTCATTTTCGACGAGCCGACGACCGGTTTGCACTTCAAGGACGTGGAGGCACTGCTGAGATGCTTCGACCAGCTGATTGCCAAAGGGCACAGCGTGGTGGTCGTCGAGCACAACCTTGACGTGATAAAAGCGGCGGACTGGGTCATCGACCTCGGTCCCGATGCCGGAAAGGACGGAGGGAACGTGGTATATGCCGGCGCTCCGGAAAAAATACCGTCTGCGACATTCACAGGAAAATACTTGAATAAAAGATAATATGGCACGCAAACATCAGAAGTCGTTCGACATCTTTTCATCCTTCAGCAACTATCTGCCCGGGTGGAAAGGGTTGACCGTCCTCACACTTCTCCTTCTGGCCGGAGCCTGTCTGGGGTCCCTCGCAACACTCATCCTCGGCAAATTCCTGACTCCGGGAGAGCTTATGGACTATCAGATTCTGATAGTATATCCGCTGCAGTTCATTCCCGCAATGCTTTATGCCTCAGGCAAAAGCCACAGAAATGAAGGTTTCGACACGGCAGGCGTTCCGCTTGATGACGGCAGGTTCTCCCCCATCGGAGGTCTCTGGCTGGCATTGATGGCCGCGGTCGCCACCATCGCCTGCGCACTTGTAACTGAACCTGTGGTCGAACTGCTTCCCGATATGCCTGAAAGCATCAAGAATATGATGGAAATGCTGACAGGAGGACCTTTATGGGTTGCACTGCTGTCCACTGCCGTATTCGCCCCCATCTTCGAAGAGTGGCTATGCCGTGGAATGATACTGCGGGGGATGTTGAAGAAATATTCTCCGACGGTTGCAATTATAATTTCCGCAGCATTTTTCGCCGCCATACATTTGAACCCCTGGCAGGCGATACCGGCCTTCGTCCTGGGCTGTCTGTTCGGACTTGTCTATTACAAGACGGGAAGTCTGAAGCTGACAATGCTTATGCACTGCGCCAACAACGCTTTCAGTATCCTGCTCACACGCATACCGGGAGCGCAAGACAAGGAATATATTTATGAATTGTTCAGCGACAAGGTCTGCTATGGCTTCGTATATGCAGCCTGCCTTGCCCTTGTGATATATTTTGCAACACGCCTTATAAAAACGGAATTCACGAAATAATTATGAAACATTTTGATCTGCCCAAAGACGGAGGATTGAAACAGGAACTCGTTCCTGATGATATCCTTCACAGTTATGACAAAATCAACACAGACGTCTTCCCGTCGGCGCTGGATGCCAGCAGGACGATTGCGGAAATCGTCATCAATGCTGTCAACTCACATAAAGAGAAGCGTCTTTTCAAACTCGGTCTGACTACGGGCCGTACGCCATACACGCTGTACGGTCTGCTGGTGGATGCCTACAAGAAAGGGAAAGTATCTTTCAAGAACGTTGAGATTTTCTCCATTGATGAATATTACCCCACAACTCCTGACGCAAAGCAGAGCCGCAACTGCCGTCTGCACGATGAAATCATAGACCTGATCGACGTCAAGAAGGAGAATGTCCATATTCCGGACGGAACGGTAAAACCTTCTGAAATCAGCAGGTACTGTGCAGAATTCAATGCCGCGGCACTCAATATGGACCTTCTCGTCATAGGTATAGGCGAACACGGACAGGTCGGTTTCAACGAAGCCGGTTCATCCTGGCAGAGCCCCACGAGAGTGGTACAGCTTCCTTACGCATCACGCAAACGTCAGGCCAAGAACTTCAACGGCGAAATAGCCAAGACGCCTGCAGCGGCGATCACGATGGGTCTGAGCACAATGATGACTGCCAAAAAGGTGATACTGATGGCCTGGGGCGAGTCCAAAGCCGATGCGGTTTACAATATCGTAGAAGTCAAGAGGACCCCCGCTTACCCCGCATCCTATTTCCAATTCCACAAAGATGTCAAGCTTTACGTGGATGCCGTCGCCGCTGAAGGTCTCGTAAGGGAAAACGCCCCTTGGCTCATAGGCCCCTGCGACTGGACCCCGAAATTCCGCCGCAAAGCCGTGGTATGGTTGTGCCAGAAAGTCGGCAAGCCCATTTTGAAACTGACCCTGCAGGACTATCTTCAGAATTCCCTAGGCGAGCTGGTGGAGAAATTCGGCCCATATGACAAGATCAACATAGACGTATTCAATGACCTGCAGCACACCATTACGGGATGGCCGGGAGGCAAACCGAACGCAGAAGATACTACACGGCCTGTCAAATCGAAGCCCTTTCCCAAGACAGTTCTGATATTCTCGCCTCACCCCGATGACGATATCATCTCTATGGGCGGTACTTTCATCCGTCTTACCCATCAGGGACACAACGTACACGTCGCCTACGAAACGTCGGGAGACGTCGCCGTTCACGATGACGTTGTCCTCCAGCATATGGACGCGGCATATCAGCTCGGCTTCGGAGACAGATTCGACCACGTAAAGGAAATTGTCGCATCCAAGAAACCCGGAGCTGCAGAACCGCGCGAACTTCTTGATCTCAAGGCGGCCATCAGACGCAGTGAAGCCCGCGGCGCCTGCCGCAGTTTCGGCCTGGAGATGAGCCACGTACACTTCCTCAACCTTCCTTTCTATGAATCCGGCGGAGTTACAAAACTCCCACGCACACAGAAGGATGTAGATATCATCAAGGCCCTCGTCAAGGAAGTCAAGCCGAACCAGATTTATATGGCAGGAGACCTCGCAGATCCTCACGGAACGCACCGTGTCTGCACCGAAGCCGCAATGGAAGCAATAGAGCAACTAAAGGAAGAGGGGGAGAAATGGCTGAATGATGCCGACATCTGGCTGTACAGAGGCGCCTGGATGGAATGGGAGTTGGGCCGCGTGGATATGGCCGTACCCCTTTCTCCTGATGAAGTGGTGGAGAAGCGTCACGCCATATACCACCACCTGTCACAGAAAGACATCGTTCCCTTCCCCGGAGACGATCC
>JAKSJV010000086.1 GCA_024402005.1 Bacteroidales bacterium | reverse complement strand
ACGAGTTCGACGGGACAGTGGTCGGAGCCGAAGATTTCGGGATGGATGGATGATGACGCTATGCGGGGGGCGAGGGATTCGCTGACGATGAAATAGTCGATGCGCCACCCCACGTTCCTCTCGCGGGCCCGCATACGGTAGCTCCACCAGCTGTAGGCATCCTTTTCCTGCGGATGCAGGTGACGGAAACTGTCCACGAAGCCTGCGGCCAGAAGCTCGGTCATCTTGCCGCGTTCCTCATCGGAAAAACCGGCATTGAAGTGGTTCGTAGCGGGGTTCTTGAGGTCGATCTCATTATGGGCCACATTCAGGTCGCCGCACAAGACTACGCCCTTGCGCAAAGACAGGCCGCAAAGATAATTGCGGAAGGCGTCCTCCCACTGCATACGGTAGTCCAGACGCCTTAGTCCGTCCTGGGAATTTGGGGTATAGCAGCAAACCAGATATAAATCCGGCATTTCGAGGGTAATGACGCGTCCCTCCGTATCGTGCTCGGGAATCCCTATGCCATAAGTCACGGAAAGCGGTGTATGCTTCGTATAAACCGCCGTACCGCTGTACCCCTTCTTCTCGGCGAAATTCCAGTAACTCTGATAGCCGAGAAAATCCAATTCTCCCTGGCCCTCCTGCATCTTGGTCTCCTGCAGGCAGAAGAAATCGGCGTCAGCCGCCTCGAAAAAACGGTGCAGGTCGCCCTTGGCGGCTATGGCCCTGAGGCCGTTGACATTCCAGGAAATGAACTTCATCGCGCGTTGTCTCGAACTTGTTTCGAAATAGGCCTAAATGTGCCACTCGGCACCGTCCCTGGTATCCTTTACGGAAATCCCGAGGGCTGAAAGGGCATCGCGTATCTTGTCCGACTTTGCCCAGTCCTTTGCAGCTTTCGCCGCTGCACGGTCCTCCAGCACCATTTTCATAAGCCCGTCGATTATCGCCGCACTCTTGCCGTCGGACGTAGCCTCGTTCTGCAGACCGAGAATGTCGAAAAGAACCTCGTCGAACAGTTTCTTCAGTCCCTGCAGGTCGGCGGCGGACAATTTTGCAGAACCATCCTTGGCCGCATTCACCATCTTCACACCCTCGAAAACGTAACTCAACGCTATAGGGGTATTGAGGTCATCGCACAATGCATTGTAGCAGGCCTCGTACAGGTCGGTGACCGCCTTTGACGGCTCGCCTTGCACGGGACCGGCCGCTGTAGCCATCGCATTCAGGTCATTCGCCGCGCCCAGCACTCTGGCAAGTCCCTTTTCCGCCGCCTGAAGCGCCTCGTTGGAGAAATCGAGGGTGGAACGGTAATGGGCCTGAAGTATGAAGAACCTTATGGTCATAGGGCTGTAGGCCTGGCTCAGAACTGAGTTGTTGCCGCTGAACAGGTCGAACAGCGTGATGAAGTTGCCCAGGCTCTTGCCCATCTTCTTGCCGTTGATGGTGATCATATTGTTGTGCATCCAATAGCGCACGCCGGCCGTCCCGCGGGAAGCCACGTTCTGGGCAATCTCACACTCGTGGTGCGGGAACATAAGATCCATACCACCACCGTGTATGTCGAATTCGCGGCCGAGATATTTCTCGCTCATCGCGGAGCACTCCAGATGCCAGCCGGGGAAACCCTCCGACCACTCTGAGGGCCAGTGCATTATATGTTCGGGAGAGGCCTTCTTCCATAATGCGAAGTCGTATGGAGCGCGCTTGTCGCCCTGTCCGTCAAGGCTTCTTGTACCCTCTTTGGTCTCATCCAGACTGCGTCCGGACAATATGCCATAATGATGGTCATTGTTGTATTTCTCGACATCGAAATAGATGCTGCCGTTGCTCTCGTAGGCATAACCTGCTTCAAGAATCTTTTTCACGATAGCTATCTGCTCGATTATATGCCCTGTCGCACGAGGCTCTATCGACGGGGGCAGCACGTTCAGCGAACGCATCGCATCGTGGTAGCGTTCCGTGTACATCTGAACAACCTCCATAGGCTCCAGCTGCTCCAGACGCGCCTTCTTCGCAATCTTGTCCTCGCCTTCGTCCGCATCCTGCTCCAGATGGCCCACGTCAGTGATATTGCGTACATAACGCACCTTGTACCCCAGTTTGCGCAGCAGTCGCACCAGCACGTCATAGGTGATTGCGGGACGCGCGTGGCCCAGATGGGCGTCACCATAAACCGTGGGTCCGCAGACATACAGGCCGACGTGACCGGAATTTACGGGTTTGAAAAGCTCTTTCTGACGCGTGAGCGTATTGGTAATGAAAAAATCTCTCATTTTCTTAACATTTCAACAAAATATGATACAATACCGCAGACGACCATAGTGACCGCCTGTGCGCCGTGATTCAAAGTGGCAACCAGAAGTCCTGATTCCCAGGCGATTCCATATATGGAGCTGAGCGCAAGCGCAACTATGAAATGGTACGAGCCTATGCCGCCCGGAGCGGGCACGATCCAGCCGAGACCGCCTGCGGCGCATACGAACATTGCATCCACGAAGCCCATCGTGTCAAGGAAGGGCAAAGAGCGGATAATACAATAGCTCATCATTATGTATGACAGCCACAACGCTATGGTATAGACGAGAAAACTGAAACCGCCTTTCGACGTGAAACAGCCCTTGAATCCTGTCCACAGCCCGTTTATGAACTTGTATATCTTACCGCACAGGCTATACTTGTCCTTCAGACGGGCAACGAGTATGACGGCACTGACAATCAGCGCGATTATCGCGAAGGTCAGCAGAAGACCGCCATAATTTCTCTGCGAGGCGGGAGAGAGGATATGATCGGTGAAAAATGTTCCGAACTTTTCCCACCACGCCACCAGCAGTATGGCAAAAAGCGCCATTACCGACAGTATGTCGAAGGTTTTCTCCATCACTACAGTCCCTACGTACTTGTCGAAATTGTAGAGCTTGCCCTCCTTGTTGCCTGCAATCGCGGCCTGGCGGCGGCTGACGACCCCGCATTTTACGACCTCGCCTATACGGGGGAATACGAAATTGGCCAGATAGCCTATGCATACGGCATTGTAAGTGGTCAGAACGCCTATCTTGCCGTCAATGGGCAGCATCAACCTGCGCCATCGCTCACTCCTTATGATGAATGACAGGATGGAAAAAAGCATCGCGTACACGATCCACTCCCAACGGCAGGAGCGTATGCTGCCCATAAAGTCCTTCCAGTCCACTCCCCTGAAGGAGAAATACACGAGCACGACAGCCACAGCTATCGAAACAATGTATTTTACTGTCTTTCTGACGTCCATATCCATTCCCCAGCGGGTAATAATCTTACAAAAATAGCAAAAATTTTGTTAAATTTGCCGATATCAATTTTATATGGCAATGAAATCTATTTTGGGAATCGGGAATGCGCTGACGGACATATTGGCCGTATTGCCTGATGACACTCTCCTGAAGAAGTACCATCTTCCGCTCGGAAGCATGCAGCACGTAGATATGACTACCGGTGATCTTATCTGGCAGGATCTGCGCAAGATAGGCGTACAGTATGTAGCCGGAGGGTCGGCGGCGAACACCATTACCGGAACTGCCATTTTCGGTATGCCCAGCGGCTTCATCGGGAAGGTGGGTGATGATGAGTTGGGGCATCTTTTCAAGAGTGACCAGGAGCAGTACGGCATCAAATCCACACTGCTTAAAGGACAAAATTCTTCAGGACGCGCCATGGTGTTCATCACGGGCGCGAATGCCGAGAGAACCTTTGCAGTCTATCTCGGGGCAGCGCTGGAACTCGTGCCTGAAGACCTCACTCCGGAAATGTTCCGGGGCTACGATTATTTCCATATAGAAGGATATCTCGTTCAGAATCAGGCGCTTTGTCGCAGAGCCATCGAACTCGCCCACGAAGCTGGCTGCATCATTTCCATCGATATGGCATCATACAACGTCGTTGAAAGCAACAGCCTTTTCCTGCACGAGATGGTGGACAAATACATCGACATAGTCTTCGCCAACGAGACAGAAAGCAAGACCTTCACAGGTATGGAGCCGGAACAGGCGCTGGAGGAGATCTCAAGGCACTGCAAGATAGCGGTGGTGAAACTCGGCAAGGAAGGCTCGCTGGTGCGCAGCGGTGACCGGTGGTACAGGATTCCCGCCTGGCCCGGTGAAGCCATCGACGCCACCGGAGCCGGAGACACCTATGCGGCAGGATTCCTTTATGCCCATTCTCTTGGTATGCCTCTCAAGGTCTGCGGAGAAGTGGGCTCGATAATTTCCGCAAAGGTCGTGGAAATAATAGGCACCAAGATTGATATCCCCCGCTGGAAAGCGGCGAAACAGGAAATACGCGAACTGATACAGGCGAGCAGCAAATGAAAAAATACTTCTACATCCTGCTGATATCGATGATTCCTCTGGTTGAACTCAGAGGCGCGATTCCTGTCGCAGTAGGGCTCGGAATGCCTGTATGGTCATCCTGTCTCATCGCAGTCATCGGCAACCTCATTCCCGTCCCCATCATATTCCTTTTCGCCCGCAAGACTCTGGAATGGGGAAAGGACAAGAAATACATAGGCAAGTTTTTCACCTGGTGTCTTGAAAAAGGGACGAAGGGCGGGCGCAAACTGGAGAAAAAGGCCGGCAAAGGCCTGTACGTGGCCCTGCTCCTCTTCGTAGGCATCCCCGTACCGGGCACCGGAGCCTGGACAGGTACTCTCGCCGCGAGTATGCTGGATATGGATTTCAAGAAGAGTATGTGGGCCGTTGCAGGCGGCGTGATCCTGGCCGGAGCGATAATGCTCATTGCTTCCCTTGGAGTTTTCGGCGCAATAAAACTGATATAACGGATTTTTTATTATCTTTGCACTCCCGTTGGTCTCGTAGCTCAGCTGGATAGAGCAACAGCCTTCTAAGCTGTGGGTCGCGCGTTCGAATCGCGCCGGGATCACAAAATAAAGCGACCTGACGGCCGCTTTATTTTGTTCCCCCGTCGCGATGTCCCACCCACACTTTTTAACCCCCGCCCTTCGGGCACCCCAAGGGGTATGCCGACTCAACAAAGTTTTCGTCGGGCGCTTTTCCTTGGGTACAAGATCATTACACGATGCTCTACACCGTCACTTGCGGAAAAACAGTGATTTTTGTTCTTTCTTGCGGTCAGGATCCCTTTCCACGAATACCGGTTTGAGAGTGCGCGGATCGAGGCCGGTGGCGAACATAACCGAAGACGTTGTCATTGGCGTAGGCATAAAATCCTGCACCTGATCCATCCAGATACCTTTCAATGCCGGATTGGAGGCCAAAGCACGCATATTTTGCAGATTGCAGCCGGGATGCGATGAAATGAAGTACGGGACCAATTCGACGTGTGTCCCTTCCGCCTTGTTTATAGCATCGAATTCACGGCGCAGCGTCTCGAACAGCTTGAACGACGGCTTTGCCATATAATCCAACACTTGCTTTTCAGTATGCTCCGGGGCCACTTTCAGACGTCCTGACGTATGATGGAGCATCAAGGCCCTGAGGTATTCCCTACCCTCCTTCACACAATACCCCTTCTCATCAAGGAACAGGTCATACCGCACGCCGCTGCCGACATAGGCGTGACGAACGCCTGGCACTGCGCACACCTTGTCATATAACGCGAGCACACGCGCGTGCGAACGGTCGAGATTGGCGCAAGGCGAAGGATGGAGGCAGGATTTGCGCGCACACCTGGCACACAGAGACCCGTCTTTGCCTCCCATACCGTACATATTGGCCGTAGGTGCGCCCAAGTCGGAGATATTTCCCTTGAAGGAGGGCATCTTCACCAGCTTCTCCACCTCACTGACAATGGACCGTTCGCTCCTGGACTGGATGAACTTGCCCTGATGTGCGGCGATTGTGCAGAAATTGCAGCCCCCG
>JAKSJV010000085.1 GCA_024402005.1 Bacteroidales bacterium | reverse complement strand
TTGAAATCTGCAAGGAACGCGGCGAGACGCAGTATGTCTGGAATTTCGCCCTTGCGGCACAGAACGAATTGATGTTCATCATCTCACGCAATCCCAGAGCCTTCCTTGACAACATCACCGAAGAAGACTACCAGAAGGTGTACAAGCGCTATTACAACTGCGTGAAGGCGGCTGTCGCCCTTGCACCATATGACAAGGAGATTGCGCAGGCGCTGGAAATATGCAAGGATGAAGAGAACTTCATCGACGATGCCCTTTTCCACACACTCGCAGATGCAAAAAAATCTTTCGTGACCAAGAAGGCGACATTCGAGTCGAGGCGTAACGCCCTCCTTAAATAAGTCCGATGAATGACATCATCCTCTCCGGGCTGTTAAGCCTATTCGCCCTCTACAACGCCAGGGAGGGATCCGACAGGGCCATCTCAAGAAAAATGCTCATCAATTATCTTTCACACCACTTCGGTGTGAAAGATGTTGGGGCGTCTCTTGACTTCTATGATAATCTGCTTCTGGCATATGAGGATAAGACTGATGAGGAACGGGACGCTGTAGCGAGAGATATCAGCCTGAGGATACGCGGACGCCTTTCTTCGGAAGACAGGATACTGATGGCGATCCGCTTTGCCGAGATATGCTTCATCAGCCACAAGGATTCCGACGGATCGGAAGAATTACGCCATATCGTGCAGAACTTCGGCCTGGATGATTCCATTTATGAAGATCTGAATGCTTTTGTAACGGGAAGAAACAGCTCGGAAAACGTAAAATCCCTGCCATACGGCAACGGCAAGGTAAAGACACTTCTGTTGAAGGAATATGACCAGCTCATATTCTCATACTATGGAGAGGATAAGGTCCGGTACAATGACGTGCCCGTTCTGCCCGGTTCATTCCTGATCTGGCAGAGGAGCGGCATACTAAAGAGCCGCAACCTCAAACCGCTGTATTACTACAATGTGATGGCTCCCTACAAGTTATGGGACGGCGACAAGCCGAAGCTCAAGCTGAGGGGCAACAACATAGACTTTCATTTCGGCAAAGGAGCAGGTGGCATACATAATTTCACCTTCAACCTGTACGGAGGCGAACTTGTGGCCATAATGGGAGGCAGCGGTGCCGGCAAGACCACATTGCTGTCGCTGTTGAACGGATCACTTCACCCGCAGAAAGGGGAAATCAGCATAAACGGCCACAGCATAGACGAGCCTAAGGCAAAAGCCCTGATAGGTTTCGTACCGCAGGATGACCTTCTGATAGAGGAACTGACAGTGTACGAGAACCTCCTGTTTACGGCAAAGTTGTGCTTTGCCGGAATGGAAGAGAAAGAGTTGGATGCCAAAGTAATGTCTCTTCTCCACGACCTCGGCCTTGAAGCGGCCCGCGACCTGAAAGCCGGTTCCGCAATCAACAAATTCATTTCAGGAGGGCAGCGCAAGAGGCTGAACATTGCATTGGAATTAATCCGCGAACCGGACATCCTTTTCCTTGACGAACCTACATCGGGCCTTTCATCGGCAGACACTGCTGCAGTCGTCAATCTGTTGCGCGAACAGGCATACAGGGGAAAACTCATCATCACAAACATACACCAGCCATCTTCCGACGTTTTCAAACTTTTCGACAGATTGTGGGTGCTCGACAAGGGAGGATATCCGGTCTATGACGGCAACCCCATCGAGGCTGTCACATATTTCAAGCGTGCCGCCGAATATGCGGATGCCGGGACCAGCACCTGCCCCACCTGCGGAAACGTCAATCCGGAAATCATTCTGGACATAATCGAGGAGAAGGTAATCGATGATAAAGGAACAGTAACGGACAAGCGCAAGAGGACACCCCTGGAATGGCACGAATTGTATCTGAAGACTGTTCCCAAGGCCAAGAACAAGATGGAGGAACTCCCGAAGACCGACCAGCAACGTCCGTCCGCACTCAAGCAGCTGCTGATATTCTTCCACCGCAACCTGAAGGCGAAACTGACCGACAGGCAGTGGCTTCTGATTGCACTTTCGGAGGCTCCCGTCCTCGCCGTGATCTGTGCCCTGCTGACCCGCTATGCCCCCGTTGAAGGATATTCCGTGATGGCCAACAGCAATTTCGTTTCCTATATGTTTATGGCGATAATAGTAGCCACGTTCATAGGTATGAGCGGAAGTGCGGAGGAAATATTCAAGGACAGGGCTCTCCTCAAAAGGGAAAAATTCCTGAATCTTTCATACAGGAGCTACATCTGGTCCAAGATATTTTTCATGGCGGGCGTGACTCTGGTCCAGACTTTCCTTTTCCTGATCGTCGGCAACGGCATAATGGGAGTCCATTTCCTCTTTTTCGAATGGTGGCTGATTCTGTTCGTTGCCGCGATGCTTGCGGCCCTGATGGGCCTGATTCTTTCCCAGCGTCTCAAGAGCATAGTTTCAATCTATATTACGATTCCCATTCTGCTGATTCCCCAGATACTGCTGTGCGGTCTCGTGGTGGATTTCAAGGACCTCAACCCGAAGAGCACGACAGGAAACGTTCCCATCATAGGAGAAATCATCCCTTCCCGCTGGGCATATGAAGCGCTCGCAGTGACGTCATTCACCGACAACGACTTCGAGAAAATATTCTTCGAGGACGAGAAGGAGAAATACCAGGCGCGTTATTACGAAGCGGGGTACCTCCACGAACTGAAATCCAGCCTGGAAACTATGCATGCGAACGGAGAAGACATTGACAGTGAAGGAGGCAGGTCACTTTTCGCGAATTCGATGCCTCTGCTGATGGCTCAATGCGGCTGGCCGGAATACACCGGAGAATATGATTATGCTTCCCTGAAAAAGTTGTATGAAGAGGCGGGGATTGCTTTGTTCGAGCGCAGCCGCAGAGCTTCAAGAGCGGCCGAGAAGTCTATGGAACGACTGATAGAGGAGATCGGCAAGGACAACGTGGTCAAACTGAAAAGGGACAATTACAACCTCAAGCTTGAAGAGCATCTGGTCAATGCCAAGGCGGAGAGACTGGCCAAAGTAATTGACGGCCATATCGTTCCCGATGCAGGCTATGTTTTCGTCAGCCCCGTTTCGCACAACGGCAGAGCTCCTTTTTACAGCGGTGAGAAAATAGTTGGCAACATGCATATCAAGACATTGTGGTTCAATTTGTGGATAATGTTGCTGATGTGCGTAATCTGCATCGTTTCCCTGATGGGTGACGTGAAACTTTTTTCAAAAAAATCCGTATAATATATCGTTATTATGCGAATTTTATGAAACTGTCACAATTCAACTTCCCTCTTACAAAGGAGAATATTGCAACGGAACCCTCCCGCTGGAGGGACGAGTGCCGCCTTATGGTGCTCAACCGCGCCACGGGCGAAATAGAACACAAGCTCTTCAAGGATCTCATCTCATACTTCGGAAAAGGAGACAACATAGTCCTGAATGACACGAAGGTCTTCCCCGCACGTCTGTACGGCAAGAAAGAAAAAACAGGGGCCGACATCGAAGTCTTCCTGCTGCGCGAACTCAACCGCGAGCAGAGGGTATGGGACGTCATAGTCGATCCGGCCAGAAAGATACGTATCGGCAACAAGCTGTATTTCGGCGATGACGATTCCCTCGTTGCCGAAGTGATTGACAACACGACATCGCGCGGCCGCACGCTGCGTTTCCTGTTCGACGGCTCTTACGAGGAATTCAAGTCGGCTCTTTATTCGATGGGACAGACCCCGGTGCCTTTGTGGGTGAAAAAGGAAGTCAACGAAGAGGATGCAGAAAGATACCAGACCATTTTCGCAAAGAACGAAGGCGCGGTTGCCGCACCGGCCGCCGGAACGCACTTCTCAAGGGAAATGATGAGCAGACTCATTCTGGCTGACATCGACACCACGTTCATCACGGCCCATATGGGCCTGGGATATTTCCGCAGCGTGGACGTGGAAGACCTGTCGAAGCACAGGATGGACAGCGAAAGGATAATAGTAAGCGAAGACTCCGCCGCAAGAATCAATGCCACAAAACGTGCCGGGCACAAAGTAGTTGCTGTCGGGGTTACGGTGATGAGGGCTCTCGAAACATACGTGACGACGAATGCCGAAGTGATCCCTTATGACGGATGGACCAACAAATTCATCTTCCCTCCCTATAATTACAACATCCCGGACGCAATCGTTTCCAACTTCCATCTCCCCTGCTCCACGATGCTGATGGCCGTAGCCGCTTTCGGAGGTTTCGACCTGGTGATGAAAGCCTACGATATCGCCCTCAATGAAGGTTACAAGTTCGGTCCCTACGGAGACGCGATGCTGATTATCTGACAGGATGATGTCGGATTGATAAAAAAGATGCATAAAAAACATATTTTCCGTTAAAAAAAACGATTTATTTTCAAGAAGGCGGCCCGAGTGCCGTCTTTTTTTGTGATGTTTGCCAAAAAACTGAATTATGGAAAACATCGAAACCGTTGCATCTTTCGCGCTCAGCAGAATTTTCAGATACGAGCCGCACCTGGCAAAGGCCATAGTCGAGACTCTGGGCAGCGCGGAAGCCATTTTCCGCCTGGACAAGGACGGACTTTTCGAAGCCCTGGGGCCCTTCAACAAGTACAGAGAACCCATAGCGGGCACCAGCCTTGACAAGGCATCGCAGGAGTTGGATGACATCCTGAAAAATGGCTACAGTTACATACCGCACTGCCATCCGGATTTTCCGCGCAACCTGTCCTTCTGCGAAGACGCTCCGGTGGGCTTTTTCCTGCGCAGCGATGACTCCCCCGCCAACATTTTCTCCGGAGACAGAATCTCCATCGTGGGGACGAGGGACATCACTCCTTACGGTAGGGAGTGGTGCAGGAGGCTCACCTCGGCTCTCGGGGAAACCGTGGAAAAACCGACGATAGTCAGCGGACTTGCCTACGGAGTGGACATAAACGCCCAGGTCGGAGCGCTTGACAACGGGTTGAAGACCATATCCGTCCTTGGTAACGGCATCGACAGCATTTATCCGGCCGCACACGCATCCTACGCCGACAGAATATGCCATACGCCAGGATGCGGAATCATCACGGAATACCCTCCAGGAGCCGACGTCACTGCCACGAATTTCCTGTGCCGGAACAGAATAATAGCCGGCCTGTCCAGAGCTACGATACTGGTGGAAAGCAAGTTGCGCGGAGGAGGGATGACAACGGCACGACAGGCATCATCATACAGCCGCGACGTTTTCGCCATCCCCGGCAGAAGCGATGACATTTTCAGCCAGGGATGCAACTGCCTCATACAATCCCACCTGGCGGAACCGATAAACAGCGTGGAGGAATTCATCGACGGCCTCGGATACCATCACGTCGGAACGGCCGGGAACAAAGCGGCGGCAATGGCTCCGAAGGATTATTATTCCGGCAGTATGGACGCGAACAAGATAGACCTCGCCAGCCGGATACTGCTTATGGTAAGGAAGAACAGGGGCATAGCGGTAGGAGAAATGGCATCCAGCCTGCATCTGCCGTATCACGAACTCATAGCACTTGTGACCAGACTGGAGGGCGACGGTTTCATCGAAGTGGACATACTGCAGCGTTGCTCAATCAAAAAAATTGCGTAACTTTACGCAATATGCGATTCATAGACACACATACCCATCTTTATGACGAGGCCTATGGCGGAGTTCAGGGGCAGGACGAGGCCGTAAGAAGGGCTGTGGATGCCGGTGTGGATATGATGATAGTGCCTGACACCTGCAGCCGCGACAGAGCGGAGGTGATGAGCCTGTGCCGGAGGTGGCCGCACAACACAAGGCCCTGCGTGGGCTTGCACCCTGAAGAGGTGGGAAACGATTGGAAGGAGGCGCTGGCACAGACGATTGCAGATGCCGCAAGCCAC
>JAKSJV010000084.1 GCA_024402005.1 Bacteroidales bacterium | reverse complement strand
CTTCAGGTTGACCTCACAGGTCAGGTCTGCGCCGACTCCCTCGGAACGAAGTTCTACAGCGGTGTGGGCGGACAGATTGACTTCACATACGGAGCTTCTCTTTCAGAGGGCGGAAAGGCCATCATAGCTATGCCTTCTGCTACGAACAAGGGTATAAGCAAGATTGCTCCCGTCCTGACGGAAGGTGCCGGCGTGGTTACCACCCGCAACCACATCCACTGGCTGGTTACCGAATACGGTGCAGTCGACCTCTACGGAAAGAGTCTCCAGGAAAGGGCGAAACTCATCATCAGTGTGGCTCATCCCGATGCGCGCGAGAGTCTGGACCGTGCCGCTTTCGAGCGTTTCGGCCCCCACTATCATCTGGTATAATTTTCAATGAAACATATCGCTGTCAACCGTCTTCCGGCTGGCAGCGATTTTTATAACACATTCCGGTTGCTATGAAAAATGTATTCTGCTTGATTTTCAGCATTATTCTCCTTGTGTCCTGCACGGAGAAGATTACCATAAGCCGTGAAGACCTTGCCGACAAGATCAAGGGAGGCTGGGCCGGACAGACCTTCGGCTGTACTTACGGCGGGCCGACGGAGTTCCGCTACCGCGGTGAGATGATTCCCGACGACTATGTCGCTCCCTGGGATGAGGATAACCGTATCAAATGGTATTTCGACAACAACCCCGGGCTGTACGACGATGTCTATATGGACCTGTCATTCCTCAAGGTGATTGACCTGTATGGGATGGATGCATCAGCGGAAGTTTTCGGGGAAGCGTTCGCTCACGCATCGTATCCTCTCTGGCACGCGAATCAGGCGGCCCGCTACAATATTCTGAACGGTATCAAGCCACCGGAGAGCGGTTACTGGAAGAACAATCCCCACGCGGATGACATTGATTTCCAGATTGAGGCCGATTTCGCAGGACTTGTCGCTCCGGCGATGACGGATGTGGCCGGGGCTCTGTGCGACAAGGTCGGTCACATAATGAATTATGGGGACGGCTATTACGGAGGACTTTTCGTCGCCCGGATGTACAGTCTCGCGTTCATATATGATGATGTGGAGACAGTGGTCGGGGAGGCTCTCAAGGCAATCCCTCAGGAGAGTGATTTTCATAAATGCATAGCCGACGTGCTGGAATGGCACTCTCAATGCGACGACTGGAAGGAGGCCTGGCTGAGGATTGAGGAGAAGTGGAGTGGCGAGACGGGTTGCCCCGAAGGAGTGGATGCCCCGTTTGACATTGATGCAAAAATCAATTCGGCATACGTGGTTATGGGACTTCTTTATGGCGGTGGAGATATGGAACGGACAATGGAGATTTCAATGCGCTGCGGGCAGGATTCGGACTGCAATCCTGCCACGAGTGCCGGCATATTGGGTACCATAATGGGATACAAGGCGATACCGGAAAAGTGGACTGCGCCTTTGGAGGCGGTGAGCGGCAGGAAATTTGCCCATACCGACGTCTCTTTCAACAATGCCTGCGAAATGTCGGAACGGATTGCGCTTCAGAACATAAAGGAAAACGGAGGGAAGGTGACCGACGCTTATGTCAGGATTCCTGTCAGATATTCGGACGTCGTTCCATTCGAGAAGAGTTTCGACTGCTTCTCGAAGGTTGAAAAGGAGAGCGGAGGGTGCGGCCGTTTTACCGACTCTCTTTCCCTGGCCTTCGAAGGCAGGGGAGTGGTTCTCACCGGGTGGCTGGACGGTACTCCGGAAAAGTTGCCTGAAGGTTTCGCCAGGCTCAGCGTGACGGTGGACGGCGGGACTCCGGAAGTTTTCATTCTGCCGTGTGATTTTGCGAAGCGGAGGTACGACCTCTACTGGAACTACAATCTCCCGGAAGGAGCTCACAAAATCACGCTCTCGCTCCTCGACCGCGCCGACGGCGTTTCGGTCAAATGCACCTCGAAGGTGATTTACAACTGATTTTCATTTGCAAGTCAGCAGAGGCGGAATATGCGTTTTCTCCAGACCAGGCCCTCCCACGCGCTTCGCTTGTGGGCCCCTCTAGTGCCGAGGTCGCGAGTGGTGTTTACAGCAGGTATAGCATACCTGCGGCCCGAAGCAGCAGGGCTTTAGCCCGCCGTCCGGCAAGCCTTCGAAAACGCGAGTTCCACCTCTGCCATTGCCATATTGCATCCGCTTAGGTGATTTTCCAGAGCGAATAGCGCTGATTTTCTCTTTTTCTGCTGATTTTTTGGGAATTAGAGTGATTCGGGCCAAATCACTCTTTTGCTGAATTCTGGCAGAGTCATGTTGCGAATTATTCTTTCGGGAAGAGTGAATCCACCGCATTGATATTCATTCCGAGCATTCGGCTTATCTGCTTGTTGCCGGAGTTGTAGTCGTAATGGAGTTTCTTCGCCAATTCGATTTTTGCTTCTGCACTTATCATTCTTGGAGATTTGATTCCATAGTTCTTTTGGCATACGGATACTACCATCGAATATAACTCGTCATCGTTGTAGAATAGGGTTTCGCCTATGCTTTTGGCAATTTCCGAATAACTTTCAATTCCTTTTGAAATCTTCGAGAAATAGTGCCTTGCATTTCTGAACAAACTCTCTCCGATCTGCACTCCACAAAAACAAGCCGGACAGATGTAGTCGTCAAGGGAATAGATATCCTTCAGATAATCAGCCTTGTTGCTGTGGAGCATCTCCCTCCGTTCCGCAAAAGAAACTTTCGTTCGACAAGACATATACCTCCGTTTGGCTTCTGCGTTGAAAAAATATCTGTTGGCACCCCACGGATAAGAGAACGGTGTTTCATTTACATTGGCGACAAACCCGTTTCTGTTGATATATGCTATGACGTTTCTTATATTCTCAAGGTCGTTGACGCTTATCAGCTTGACCTCGAGCGAGTCCAATAAATGTCTTGATTCTGATAGTTCCGGGTGTGTCTTCAACTTCCTTACAATCGCGTTGAACCACCTCATAATGTCCTCTTTCTCTCCTGTGACTAGGAAATGAAGATGGTTGCTCATTATTTCGAAAGTAATGACCGAGATATCGGGAAACAGCAACGACATAAATGTCACAATGTTCATTGCGGCTTTGAATTCATTTCCATTGTGAAACAAAATCGGGCTGTTTTCGCCAGTGCACAGATGAAAGCACTGTCCCAATCTGCGGAATCTGAGTTCACACTCTTCTTCCAGTCTGTAAAAATCTCTCGCCTCCATAATCTCCGTCTCGATACATCAACGGTGTGAAATTGTTTGCCACACGCTGATGTGATTAGTTCATTGTCCAAAGGTAATGTTTTTTTAGAAGATATGGTGTGATTTTCCAGAGCGAAAAGCGCTGATTTTCTCTTTTTTTACTGAAATTTTCGGGAAATCAGAGTGATTCTGGCCAAATCACTCTGATTTTGGATTCTTGCGAAGTTTGCCGATGACATCCCGGTGGAGACAGGTTGCGAAGGATGCTGAGCTTCAGTGTCTGAAAGTTGCGCGTCTGAGTCGTGATGTCTGCGGGTCCCTCCGGCAGGTGAGTCCATAACTCACACGGTTTCGCAGAGCTGCCTCCGTCCTCGACGGCCCTTTGCTGCGGAACTCGTGGTTTTAGCCGCTACGCGTCTAAAGCCCACTCAAACATGCCCGGCGGGCTAAAGCCCTGCTGCTCGGGCCGCGAGCATAAAGATGCTCGCTGTAAACACCTCTCGCGACCTCGCAATTCGCTTCGCGAACCCGGTCGCCAGCGTCCTGCGGCTGTTCCGCTCTGCTGCACAAAGTGAGTTCTGTCCCCACCTGCCGACGGGAGTATGACTGTCATCTGCGAAGGAATTTTTGCATTTTCTGGGGATAATGTCTTAATTCGTGTCCAAATGACCGTTTCAGGCACATATAATTCCAGTGTTCTCTCCCTGATGTTGCGTGGGGGGGGGGGTATAAGTGTCTATTAATCAATAATTTATATAATTTTCGCGGCGGTTTTGGCTTCAAGACCGCGGCTTCGTCGTGTCCGGACGTTTTTGTATGTTCCGGAATAGCGGCATTTTCTCCAAGCTGATTTTTATCAATTTTTACTAGCCAATACTTTTTCAAGAACATGAAAGAAATCAAAGCAAATGAGAGCGGCCGGCAGAAGGCCGGTTACAGTTCGCCTTCGGTGCGTGTCGTCGATGTCAAGATGAACCGCGCCATTCTTCTGGCAGTCTCCACCCCCACGGATATGGAACCCAAAGATGTTTTTTAACTGGGGCAAGGATTCCATCAAGACAGAACACAAATCGAACAAATAAATCAAAACATAGAAAAAAGATGAAAACAACAATCAGAACAATCATCCTTTCGGCCGCGGCTATCTTCGCGGCAATGTCCTGCCAGAAAGAGGAATCAGTTCCCGGGGCACAGGACAAGGTAAATGCAGGTGAAACAATCCAGGTGAATATCAACGCAAGCCTCGGCGACCTGGTCGCAGCCGACGGCACCAAGGCGACGGCAACATCCGTAGTCCGTCTCCAATGGGAAGATGGAGACAAGGTGGATGCATATTGCGGCACAACAAAAATTAGCGGGACGGACGGTCTTACCGTCACCCCCAGCGAGAACGGAATTTTCGCAAAGTTGACCGGAGAAATTACAACAACGGGGCTGACTTCCGGAACCAGCGTCATCACGTTCGTTTACAGCAGCGGCTGCCAAGCTAACGGTCTCGAGTTCGACTTCTCAACCCAGACAGAAACAGACGGCATCCCTTTCGTGGCCTACGGCACGCTCGTATATGACGGGACAGCAACACTCACCGGCAAGATGGTCGAATTCAAGTTCGCCACTTCGGTGATGAAGATAGCCGCCACGGACCTCGGAGGCGGTAAAATCACCGATGTTGCCATCAGCGGCATCAACACCAAGGTCACCCTGACTCCGGACGATGACAGCGAGATTTGCGGCATTAGTGGAGATAATAAGGCAACCATCTCAACAACCAACTACGACGCTTCTTCAGACGGCACCAGGGCCATCGTCACCGTCGGTCTTGTCCCCGACAACAATAAAGGAAGGAATATCTCTGTCACCCAGACTGGCTTCACCAACAAAGGAGCCATCACCTCAGCCGAAATCCATAGCAGCACGTCCTACACAACACCGGCCTCTCTTTTCACATGCGGAACACTTGGCAGTGACGAAAAAGCTCACGACTACGTCCTCATAGCCGGCACCAAGTGGGCAACGCAGAACCTCGCCGTTTCAGCATCGGGCAAGGGCGATTGGACACCGGACGGTTCATCGACCGTAACAGTTCCCGGAACGGCTGATGAAAAGGCTCAGATCGGCGATTACTTCCAATGGGGGGCGCATAAAAAATATTGTGGCGAAGAGACAGATGCCGACAAGGGGCTTCTCATCTACACAGCCTTCACAAATAATGGTTCATCCGGTTCTTTCACATGGAAAAAGGACGGTAGCAGCAATGATTATCAGTTCAGTGTTACCAGCATTTCTCCATATTACGAAAGTAGTGCTTACAAGAAATATACGACAGGTGATGCAGGTGATGGAATAGTAACCCTCACACCATCCGATGATGTGGCCAGCATTCTCTGGTCGGATACTTGGCGTATGCCGACAACATCTGAGTTCAAGGCGTTGAAAGAAGCCACATATTGGAAATGGGATGACACGGACAAAGGCTATTATGTCTATGCCCCTCAGACTGGCGATGCGGGAAAGAAAAACACCGAATCCACCAATACTTACACCAAATCAGACGCTTTGTTGTTCTTCCCCGCTGCGGGCTTCGGCTATGGTACGGGCCTCAACCTTGCGGGCGGCGGCGGCTTCTATTGGTCGAGTTCTCTCGGCTCTGACGATACAGGCAGCGCGTACTACTTGCGCTTCGATTCGAACGTTGTCGATCCGCAGAACGACTACAACCGTTACCTCGGCTTCCCTGTGCGTCCCGTCTCAGATTAATAAAAGCCACCTTTCAATATTCAAAAGCATTATACCCGTGCCCTTGTGGTGCGGGTATTCTTTTTACACAAAGTCACAGACAGCCCGCAAGCGGAAACGCTGATGTCAGCTGGCGGAGTGGCTGCCACTGAATGAGGACCTAAGCACCCGCGCTTAATAGCGGGAGGGGCCCACAAGCGTAGCGCA
>JAKSJV010000083.1 GCA_024402005.1 Bacteroidales bacterium | reverse complement strand
ATTGGCGGGAGTTATCCCCACTTTCTCGGAAAGCTCGCCGCAGGACATTTTCCTTTTGGCGAGCATCACGTCTATGTTGATGACTATCATTGTTCAGTGTCTCCGTTCTCCTGAACCTGATTTTCAACATTCTCTGCACTCCCTTTGAAATATGAGGGAAGCGTCATTCCCGCCATCTTGAAAAGGTCCTCCAGAGGGGGCACGCTGCCCATCAGGCCGGAGACGAAGTTTGCCGTGGCTGTCTTGCCGTTCTCACCTTTACCGGAATCCCAGACGGTGACCTTGTCGATGTTGATGCCCTTGATTGCCTCAACCTGGGTCCTGACAAGTTCGGGGAGTTTATCGGTGATTAGCATCGTAATTGCCTGTGAAGGGTCTCCGCCTGCCGCGCTGACCAGCTGGCCGAAGCCTTCAGCCTGTTTTGCCAGCACCTCAAGAGTACCGCGGGCCTGAGCCTCCATCTTGGCGTAGATTGCGTCAGCCTCACCCTTTGCCTTGCGGCGTACCTGTTCGGCAATGGCCTCCGCCTCGATGATTGCCTTCTCCTTCTCTATCTGGGCGGCAACGACGATATTTGCCTGCTGGGTGGCCTTCTCCCTCTCCGCACGTGCTATTTCAGCATCACGCTCGCTTCGGTACGCCTCTTCCAGAGCCTTTGCAGCCTGCACCTTCTCGGCGGCTACCGCAATCCTTTCAGCCTCTGCCTGCTTTTCGCGGCGCAGAGCATCGGACTGTGCAATCGCTATTTTGGAACTGTTCTCTCCCTCGACGGCCTTTGCATTGGCATCCGCCGTGTTGATACGGGTATCCCTGCTTGTCTCGGCGATACGGATATCCTTGTCCCTGTCAGCCTCGGCCTTACCGATTTCACCGTAACGGTTCTGCTCGGCAACGCTCTTCTTCGCATCGTTGATGGCCTTTGCGGCGGCCTCCTTGCCGAGAGCTTCGATATATCCTGACTCATCCCTGATATCCGTCACGTTGACGTTTATCAGTTTGAGACCTATCTTGCGGAGTTCGGCCTCAACGTTGGTGCTCACGTTTGCGAGGAACTTGTCGCGGTCGGAGTTGATTTCCTCGATGTCCATCGTCGCAATCACGAGACGCAGCTGGCCGAAAAGTATATCTGTCGCGATATTACGTATGTCCTCCGTCTTCAAGCCGAGGAGCCTTTCCGCGGCGTTTGACATATTCTCCGGTTCGGTGCTGATTCCCACCGTGAAGCGGCAGGGCACGTCAACTCTGATGTTCTGTTTTGAAAGGGCGTTCTGAAGGTTGCATTCGATGGATATGGGGGTCAGGTCCAGGAATTTGTAATTCTGGAACACCGGCCATACGAACGAGGCGCCGCCGTGGATGCACTTCGCTGAGGCGTTCTTGCCCGTCTTTCCGTAAATGACAAGTATCTTGTCGGAAGGGCATCTTTTGTAACGTGACAGTATTGCGGCAAGGGAAATGAATACGACCGCAATGATGATGAGCATAAGTATAGGTCCCATAACTGTATATGTTTTAGATGATTATCGATTCCTGTTCTTCCACGAGGAGGGTGCTTTCGTTGATGACCTCCACGACTTTTATCTGCACACCTGTGGGCAGTTTGCAGCCGTCAGTAACGGCTTCGTACTCCCGTACGGAATTGTTGATGTTAATCTGCACCTTGCCCGTGCCCTCCCGGTTGGCTGGAATTGTCAGATATACCCTGCCAGTGCAGCCCAAGGCCTGTTTCCAGACATCGATGTTGCCGCTCTGCTGCATTCCGCCGACCCATTTGAACATCAACATAATAAGTGCGACAAGGCCGATGCCGACAAGCATTGAAACCGTAAGCAGAAGCGGTATCGATGCTATCTGCTCGCTGAGAAGAACCGCCGTCCAGCCGAAGCCGAGGCAGAAGTTCACGAGGTTGCGGAATGTCAGGAGTCCGAGTCCCGTTCCGGGCTCAGCGCCCGAATCAAGGTCTGCCCCGGAGGCATCCGCATCGAAGTCCAAATCAGCATCTGCACCCAAAAAGGTCATAATGCTCTGGATGATGAAAACAAGAGAGGAGGCCAATGTCACGCCCCACAGGATTTTCATCACAAGACTGAGAGAGTTCCACCATTCAATCATAGCTGCAATATTTATTGTTTATACAAATATAATAAATATTTGTTGTAAAACAATAAATATTTCATTTTTGTCCGGGGCTGACTTGCGTCCGGACAGCGTCCATTCTCGCCATCCGCGTCATTTGCTTTGCAAATAACTTGCTGTCTGCGGCTGAGTCTGTCCTTGACGCAAGTCAGTCCCGGACAGGAATTCGGGGTCAGAACCAGGACGGATAGTCGAATTCGTACCGGCCGGTGCCGCCGCTCTGCTTTTCAGGATCTCCGGTAGGTCCGATGACGGGGTCCCAATCCTCTTCAGTGGGATCGATGGTTATCTCATTTTCAGAAATGTTGATGACATAAATGTAAACCTTGCCCATCTTCCAGTATGTACGGGGCAGATTTACGGAAACCCTCCTTTCGTTTTCCGCTGTCAGTTCGTTTTTGAGATAGCGCAGAGTCTGCCCCATTTCGATATGCTGGATGTCGGTCCGGTCATTTTCCACAAATCCCTCCTCCGAATGAGGCCACATAAGATAACTTATATCGATTACTCCCGGCTCCTGATTGGGGAACATAGCTCCGCTCAATCTTCCGGACAGGGCGAGTTCTCTCCCGTCAGCAACGTCACTTCTGACATATTCACACTCCAAGCCGCACAAGCCGTTTTCATCGGCCCATCTTCCGACGCTCTCAGCGGGTCCGAAACAGCCGGCAGGAACGAAGAACGCATCCGGAACCAGTCCTGCACGATGAACGGATTTCTTCTTGGTGGCCGATTCCGGCTCGGTCAAGTCCCAATACACGTCAAAAAGGGCTTTGGAGTTGTCCAGTATAAGATTACCTGCCATCCTGACACCGTCAAAGACAATATCCGACACATAGAGGTCGTAATCAGTTTTATTGTTGACAATGACCTTTATCCAGGACTTGGCGTGGTCGAAGGAAGCCTTGATGGCTCCCCCGTTCTCATTTCTGATATTCCTGCCATAAGAGTAAAGAAGGTCATCCTGCAGGTATTTGAATAGTGCCGGACTGTAGTTCATATTGAGCCAGCATACGCGGTTCACGATATCCTTGAAAGCCTCGGTATCTTCATCATTCTCTATTGCCGTGCAGGCTTCATCATACTTGACAAGGAAAGCATCTGCCGTTTCATCGTCCTTCAGGATTTTGATATCCTTGAAATCGCAGTAGTCCAGAAGCTTTTCCACCAGCTCAATGTCCGGCAGAGGGTCCCCGACTTCCGTAATCCCCGGAAGGACGTATTCATATCCGACACTGAGGCGGTTGCTGTTGATAATTTTGGGGGAAACCTCCGACTCGGAAAGCCGGCAATTGTTAGAAACGGCTATGTAATCCAGAAAGACCTTGTCCCCTCCTGGCCAGTTGAAAGGCACGAACTGGTATTGAGGCTGTTCGAAAGGAGCAGGGCTGTCCAATACGCCGGAGCGCCACACCCCCTTTCCGCTGTCATATCCGAACAGTTTCAGCACGTTATATTCCGAATACGATGTCGTCCCCTCTGAATGGAAATTGGTGAACATCGTTATGACATTGTCGGTCGGAACTGTCGAGCCTTCCGCAATCGCCTTGGTCTGGTTTGCTGACGTAAAGAGTCGCAGCTCTTCAAAAGACGGGAACGTCTCATCATAGTACTCAGAGACTTGCAGGCAGGAAGTCACTGACATCGCCGCAAGTAGCAGAACAACTATCTTAAATACACGATACATAGTAAAATTTATACCCCGGTTGGCATCAATGCCCGTTGTGATTATCTTCTCCGGGCTCGGAGAATGTCACCTCCCAGTCGAAAGTGTAAATATGATTACTTTGAACAACAGCATCCTGGACAGTAGGCTTTGTATATTGCCAATTGTCAGGATTTCTGACCACGACCGTCAAATCTCCAGCAGTATATGTGCCTGCGGGAAGATAGACATAAAAGATTGCGGGAGCAGTGGGGCTAAGTTCCACGCCTATTCCGCAATCCAGGGTAATCCAGTTGTACTTCTCCGGCTCCTGCATCACTACAGAACCGTTATTTACTTTGAACTGGCCGGAAAGGGGCAACTTCTCAGAGTTAATCTCTATTTCCGCAACCTTCCCCTCCCCGGTAAGAGCGAAGCACAGCACACCGCAGACGTTGCTGAACGAAAGATTCTCATCGCTGCTCACGGCCACCATCGGAGCGTTGAACCTTTCGGCTTCGTATTCCTGCTCCTGGGGAAGATAATAATTCCCTGTTTCCAGGTCATAAAAAGAGGCTGGGTAAACTGCTATGTACGGAGCAGTGGGCACAGAACCTCTGATATATGCAAGCTTCGCATAATCGGGCTTTTCGATAGACGGCTCCACCGAATAGACAGCTCCGTTGATGCTGACCCTGTCGCCATTGCTCCACTTCACGACTTCTCCGTCCAGAGTTGTCTTTGTCTGCGCCTGCTCAATGATGGCGGTAAAACTCTTGACGGGAGAGTCATCCTGTTTGGTGCAGGATGCCAGCGCCGCAGTGGAGGCTAAGGCTGCAAGGATGAACTTGAAAAACGATTTCATAATTGCACTTTACGCATATAACTTGCAAAGTTACACATTTTCACACAAATAACAAAATCTCCTGCCAATCACCTGCACGGGTGATGTCCGTCCTGCATATCTGGGAGGGGATCCGCCCGGGAAGGTGAGGCTTTTTGGCCTCACCTGCACACCGAAACAGCGGCAGAGGCCTTCGAGAGGCACTTCCGCCGGGAAGGTGAATTGCAGGAAGCCGTCAGCCGACGAGGACTTTGTCAATATTTCGGGTGGTGGAGTCGAAGTTGATGCCGATGGGCAGATTACGAAGTGTGGTCTGTGCTTCCATAACTTACGAAGATAATTCACTGTTTCCATAAATGCAAGACAGAAGGTTGGTCAGCATGACGTTTTCAGGGTGACGTTCACTCGTACAGACGGATGAACGCGTCTATCAAGTAATAATTTATGCGAAGTGAAGGGTGGAAAGTTCCCGCGCAAAGTCATTTACACCTTTTTCAATTGTCTTTTTGGATGGTTTTCGTCTCCCGTGAAGATAATGGCCGAGCATAGTCTGATTGACTCCTGTTATTCTCTCAAGGCCGGCCAAACTGAACGATGGAGCATATTCCTGCAGAAAAGAGGCGGCGTCATAGTAAAATTCGTAGGTGATTTCTTCGAAAGGTTTGCCTTCTTTTTCGTAGTATGCGCGCATTTCATTATATGCGTTATTGAAATCACCAATGGTTTCTTCAACCGTCTTTCCTTCTCCAAGGCAAGAGTAATCAAGCGCTGTATCATCCATATATGCAGAGTATCCGAACTGCGATCTTTCAATATAAACCTTAATTTTTTTCATAAATGTAATGTTGTTTCAAATTATGTTATTCAAGCCCCGCATCCTTCAAGATTTTCCTCAGGGTTCCAGTTGCAACTTCCTGACTTGAATGATTACTTAGCTGAAAATTTTTTCCTGTTCGTGGACTGTACCATAGCGGATGTACGGCTTGTTGCGAACCGGTATTCGTACATCCAATCTTTTTCAGTTTTTTAATAAGTTTACAAATTTTTGAAAAGTTTATTCTTTCACTGAGAATCCTTTCGCAGTGAAAAATGACGGCCTGCTTTTAGAAGCTGTTTAAATTGTAACTACTCAGGTACCCCAGCCATAGGGGGTAACCTATGACAATCGATAAGCCTTGCAAGGAGTTCGTCAAGCCGCTTCTCCATCTTTATCCGAACATCCAATCCGATGTCTCCCTGGTTCCTATGGTGTACGGAGTCGCGCAGAAGATCCAGCATGTCAAGGCTCCAATCATCGTCCAGGAGGGCCTGCATCACACAAACAATTGACTTAAAAAGGACTTACTCCTTTCAAAATGCAACTCCACTCATGTATTGCATAAACTCATCAACCGTGGAGAATGACTTGACGTGAGCGGTTTCGGGAATTGTCTTGACTCTGTTCTGTGTTTTGCTCACAGTTTCTATCATCGTGTTGATATCTTCGGGGACATTCGTTATCTGAATGGAATAAGATCGGCCTGATGGATTCTTCAAGAAAAGATTGTAGAATTCATCAATGAAGCTTCGGGTTGCGAATTTGACATTTCGGAAGTCCAAAAGTATTTCATTGTCATCACAATTGTCTGCAAACAACTTTAAGTCATTTGCGCGAGCTCTGGATTTCAGGTCTGCAGACAGTATCGTTGTAATATCTATTGTTCTCATAGCGCTATTCAATATAATTCACATAATTAAAATTCGGAGATTGGAACGGGATTCTTAATTCTACAACCGTGCCATCCAATCTTATGTTTCCAGGAAGAGAGTAGAAATTATCGAG
>JAKSJV010000082.1 GCA_024402005.1 Bacteroidales bacterium | reverse complement strand
CTGCCGCTGTTCCGTCACAGAGAGGGAATCGATCCGCTTCTGCTCGGCGGCGGAAAGGGGTTCGATGGCATCAAGGGCGGCGGAGCGCTCGTACTTGTGTTTCGCACGCTCCTTCATAAAGGCCGCCTGACGCTCCTTGTTGTCGCTGACAGCTTGTCGGACGCCACGGGTGAACACTGTCCGTATGGACGACAAAAGGTTCACGCGCGCGGTATCGATGGCCGTAGAGAATGACGGAATCTTGGTATTGCGGTACTTTGCCTTGCCCAGCTTGAAACTCATATGGTCGAAATCAGGCCCTGTGATGTTCGCCCCCAGATGCAGCAGCAGAGGGGTTTTTGCCAAAGAGACGTGGTACTGGAAAGACTTGTCCATATTCTGCACGCCGGCAAGGGCAAGAGTCCAGCGGTCCATCTTCAGCAGGAACGGGAAAATCTCCAGCGTATTGTCCTTGATTATGCCCTCCACCCTCATCGTGTCTATCGTGGCACGCTTGGGCTTCTTGAAAAGAAGCATTCTGCCCATCTTCTCTATCTGCGGATTGTCATTGAAATGAAGGTCCTCGCCCGTAATCCTCATCACGCCGTTCATCGTAGGGGTAAGCAGGTTCATATTCGTATCCAGCTGGACCGTAGCCGCCAGATTACAGTTGAGCATACCGTCAAACGACTTCAGCAGAGGTATCAGCGTATCCACCTGGGGCATAAGGTCTATCACCTGCGCCGCCGAAACGTCCTTCAGCGAAAGGTCGAAACCCGTATAAAGCTCCTTCTTCGTCTGCGTGGAATAAAACGCATTCAAAGAAAGGTTGCCCGCGCTCGTAAGCGCACTAAAATCAACGAGTTGCAGGCAGCGTTCCTTCATCACCGCATCAGCTCTCATCCTGTGTATCTTCAATGAAGAATAAGTGACGCCCTTGCCACGCAGAGCCAGATGCGCATCCACATTCGCAGGCACCACTATCAGGCCCGAAGTAGCAGACAGCGAATCGGCCAACTGCTCCGAAGCAACCGTCTTCTCATACGTCTCATCATCTACGGAAGCAAGATACGCAAGATCCGTCTCCATATTCTTCTGGCCCATGGCATAGGCATTCAGAAGTTCGCCCACCGCAAGGGAATCAGTATCTATCTTGAGATTCAGCTTTATCATCCCCCGGCGCAAAAGGACACGCCGCAGATTCGTCACCGAACCCTCTGCCGACAGGTTCGAAGAACCAGCCACGACACGCAACGTATCCAGAGAAATGCGGTCATTGTCAAAACGCCCCTGGAAGCCCGTAATTGCAGTACGTAGAGGGAACGCAGGAGAAGCCACTCCCGCACGAGCGAGATGCAACTTGCCGCTGAGATCCCAATCCGTAAAATACTTGCGGAAAGTCTCACCCAGGTCGAAACTGATGTCCGACTTGCGGAAATCCTCCTCGCTCATCCACTTGGGTGTCTGGCGCATCCTGGCACGCGAACGTATATAATTGCGCACCGAATCACGTGTCCACGAAGGATGCGCGCGATAAATCGAATCCATATACCTCGACACACGCTTGTCCTGCCTCAAACGGCTGCCGGACATCTTCGCATCAGCCGACAGGCTCAAGTCACGGAAAAAGAAGCGATGCGCCCCCATTTTGATGCGTGCACGGGAATTGCTGCTCGAAATTCCAAGAGTAGGAGCTGACGTGCCGTCACGTGATGGCACTATCTTCACTCTGTTGCGCGAATCCTTCAATCTCACGCTCAAGGAATCCTGCCCCTCGAAATACAGGCCACCCACAGACAGCATAGCGAACAGAGGGTTTACGCTCTGCCCGTCAGACAGTTTCATCGCCACGGGAGAACTCTGCGCCAGCAAAGTCAGCTTTTTGCCGTTGACGTTCATATTGCCGACACTGCAGAAGTAAACGCTGTCTATCTTTACAGACGCACCCAGCGTCTTCGCCTTCTTGTCCGGGCTCATCTTGAAACGGTCCTCCATAAGGGCCACCTTCACATTCAACCTGTCCAGATACACGTTGAGGGAATCATCGAAAGAACGCGCCGTCACATCGTTCACGTCGAGATGAGCCTTCAGGTCCGAATCATTGAAAGAATATCCGCCCACCTCCGACAGGTCCAGATGTCCCTTCACCTCACCGCTGACATCTCCCGACAAGTCCATTCCAAGACTTTGCGACAGATACCGGCTCAATTCCCCGAGTGACGCAGCCAGAGAGCCGTCCACATCAGCGGCAAGCTTGTCACCGAGGACATCATCGGCAGAACCGGCAAGTTTCACCGAAAGTCCGTCGCCATTGACGGAAAGTCCTGAAATCTCCGCACGCACAGGCCCGCTTTGGCGGCCGGAAGCCTTCGCGTGCAATTCCAGATCAAGAGGCATAGGTAGATCGGAATATTCAAAATCGCAATGCGGCATATCCACAGCGGCATCAAACGCCGGAAGTTCGCCGGTCGAACCGTCAAAATAGCCGTCAACGCTCACAGCCGCACTTATCCTGGCATCCGTCTTGAATTTCGAGGCATCCGCATAGAAATGCGACGCATAGTCCGTCAGAAGTTTCTGTACATCTATATCCTTGACGGCAACGTCACCCTTTAGACCTATCCTTTCACCAAGATCGACATCCATATTGGCAACAGCCTCAACCGTAGCGACATTGACGTCCAGATCCTTGCAGGAAAACCGCCAGGAATCGTCACTGTGCCCGTACGCAATCCGCCCGTCAATCAAGAACGGAACATTGATGTTGCCGAACGCGTGGGTCGTCGCATAAGCCACCGCCCGGGCATCGACACGCGCCCGACCGCGCCTGCCGCGAATATTGAAATGGTCGAGGTCGAAGTGAAGGGTATCGCCCTGATTGTAGCAGAATACCCTGGCATCGGCAATATTCACCTTCCTGAGGACAATATCCGGAATCTCCACCGCTGCACTGTCATCAGCATCGGTCTCAAGACTGTCCTTGCCCTCTGCCAGCGGCTTTATCACGCTCAGATTGGACACTCCGCCCGGATAAAGGCGCAGAAAAGCCCGCATCTTCATAAGTTCCAGAGTTTTCATATTGATCGTGCCGTGAATCAAAGGCAGAACATTCACCGCCGCAGTGAACCTGTCGAAAGATGCAAGCGTGTCAATACCGGTGCGCGTGCTGTCATAACGCTCTGCCGGATAAGTAATTGCAAGAGAATCTATATTGACGGAAACGGCCGGAAAATGTCTGAAGACAGACACGTACGCCTTGGACATCGACAACTCTCCATCGATAAACTCCGGATAGTATTTTCCGACCAATGTCGCACAGACTTTCGGCGAAAGGGCTATCTGCACCGTCGCCATAACGACCAGCAGCAGTCCCAGCAGGGATCCTGCCACCCAGGCAAGCGTTTTCCAGAACTTTTTCATAGGTCACGGACCCCGTTAAAGAACCTCGGGCCTGCGTATGGTCTTGAAGAAATCGTTACCCTTGTCATCGACGAGGATGAAAGCGGGAAAGTCCTCCACCGTCACCTTCCATACGGCTTCCATACCGTAATCAGGGAACTCGACGCATTCGATGCTCTTGATGTTGTGCTCTGCCAGAAGCGCAGCCGGACCGCCGATGGTTCCAAGGCAGAAACCGCCCCATCTCTGGCAGGCCTCGGTGACCATATCCGAACGGTTGCCCTTGCCAATCATCACCATAGATCCTCCAAGGCTCTGGAACAGGTTCACATAAGAATCCATACGCCCCGAAGTCGTAGGCCCCATAGATCCGCAGGCATAGCCATCCGGAGTCTTTGCCGGACCTGCATACATCACAGGATGGTTCTTCATATATTCAGGCATAGCCTCGCCATTGTCCAGTTTGAGTTTGATGGCAGCGTGAGCCATATCACGGGCGACGATGATTGTTCCTGTAAGGCTCAATCGGGTGCTGACCGGATATTTACTGAGCTGTGCGCAGATTTCACTCATAGGACGGTTCAGGTTCACCTCGACAGCGCCGGTCTCCCCTGCCTCGCGAAGCTCGTCAGGTATCAGCTTGTACGGTTCGTAATCGAGTTTTTCTATCCACACGCCGTCGGCATTTATCTTGGCCTTGACGTTGCGGTCGGCGGAGCAGCTCACACCCAAGCCTATGGGGCAGGAGGCTCCGTGACGGGAAAGTCTGATGACGCGTATGTCGTGAGCGAAATGCGTACCTCCGAACTGTGCTCCAAGCCCGAGGTCCTCACACTTTTTCTGCAGAATCTCCTCGATGGCCACATCACGGAACGCGCGCCCGGAGTCATCGCCCACCGTAGGAAGCGAATCATAGAACTTCGTGGAGGCGAGTTTCACCGTAAGAAGGTTCTTCTCGGCGGAAGTACCGCCCACCACGATTGCAATATGGTAAGGAGGGCAGGCCGCAGTGCCCAGGCTCTCTATCTTTTCGAGAAGGAAAGGAATCAGCACGTCAGGACGGAGCACGGCCTTGGTCATCTGGTACAGATAGGACTTGTTGGCTGAGCCGCCGCCCTTCACCACGCAGAGAAACCTGAACTCATCGCCCTCGGTAGCCTCGATGTCGATCTGGGCTGGAAGGTTGCAATGCGAGTTTCTCTCGGTGAACATATCATAGGCCACGTTCTGGCTGTAGCGCAGGGCATTGTTGCGATAGGTATTGAAAATGCCCTGTGACAGGGGTTCGGCCTCATCGAAGCCTGTCCACACGCCCTGACCTTTTTCGGCGTGCACTATCGCCGTACCTGTATCCTGGCAGAAAGGCAGCCTCCCCTTGGATGCCACTTCCGCATTGCGGAGCATCGTAAGGGCGACATATTTGTCATTCTCCGAAGCGTGCGGGTCCTGCAATATCGAAGCCACCTGCTCGTTGTGGGAGCGGCGCAAGAAAAAGTTCACGTCGTGGAAAGCCGTCTCGGAAAGCAGCTCCAGCGCCTTCCTGCTCACTTTCAATATCCTGTTGCCCTCGAACTCGGCGGTGCTGACAAGTTTTTCCGAGTCGGGAATCTTATAATATTCGGTAGTATCGGGACCGAGTTGGAACGTAGGTGAATATTGGTATGCCATAGTCTGTGATTTAATTTTCCATCAGATAACGTTTAATCATTTCGTTGAGATCGCCGTCAAGTATACCCTGGGTATCGGAAGTCTCGCATCCGGTGCGCAGGTCCTTGACCATCTTGTAGGGGTGCAGCACATAACTGCGTATCTGGCTGCCCCACTCTATCTTCTTCTTTTGTCCTTCGAGCTCCGCCTGTTTCTCCTGGCGTTTCTTCAGCTCAATATCGTACAGGCGGGATTTCAGTATCCTCAAGGCATTGGCGCGGTTGTCCTGCTGGCTGCGGGTTTCCGTATTTTCCACGACTATGCCGCTGGGGATGTGCCTGACGCGCACGCCGGTCTCCACCTTGTTGACGTTCTGTCCCCCGGCACCGCTGCTGCGGAAAGTATCCCATTCAAGGTCGGAAGGACTTATTTCTATGTTTATGGTCTCATCCACGAGAGGATATACGAACACGCTGCTGAAGGTGGTCTGCCGCTTGCCCTGGGCATTGAAAGGACTTATCCTCACCAGACGGTGAACACCGTTCTCAGCCTTCAGATAGCCATAGGCATACTCCCCTTCCACCTGTATCGTGACATTCTTGATTCCTGCCTCATCACCTTCCACAAGCTCCGTCACCTCGGTCTTGAAGCCGTTCCTCTCACAATACCTCAGGTACATCCTCATCAGCATTCCCGTCCAGTCATTGGATTCCGTGCCGCCCGCTCCTGAATTTATGGAAAGCACGGCTCCGAGGTTGTCGCCTTCGGCAGAAAGCATATTCTTGAGTTCCAGCGCCTCTATCCTGTCCAACGCCGTCTTGTATGCCGCGTCAAGTTCCGTCTCTTCCTCTCCGAATTCCATCAGCACTTTCAAATCATCAAGCGTACCTGCAGCTCCGTCATAATCCTGAACCCAGGACTTCACTCCGGCAAGCTTCTTCTGGAACGCTTCCGCCTCCTTGGGGTCGTTCCAGAAATCATCGGCAAGTGTCCTCTGCGTCATCTCATTGACTTTCAGACGTTTGTCCTCAACCGACAAACATCTGTAAAGCTGGGCCAGACGCTCTTCCAAATCCTTTATCTGTTCTTGTCCTGTCATAGTTCTGCAATTTGCGGCTCAAACATACAAAGATAACTTTTTTTAACTAACTTTGCCTTGTTATGATAGGGATTTTTGACTCAGGCCTCGGCGGTTTTTCCGTCCTCAGGGAAATTTTGAAAGTTCTCCCCGAACAGAGCTACGTCTATTATGCCGATTCGGCCAATTGTCCCTATGGTGAAAAATCGAAGGAATTCATAATCGGCAGAGCGCGCGCCATCACGCAACTGCTTCTGGACAAGGGTGCCGACATCATCGTCGTCGCCTGCAATACAGCCACTGCCGCAGCGATAAAGACACTGCGCGCCGAGTGGCCCGAAGTTCCTTTCGTGGGTATGGAACCGGCCGTCAAACCCGCCGCCCTGCACACCCGCAGCGGCGTCATCGGAGTTCTTGCAACCGCCGGAACGCTCAAGGGAGGCAACTATCTGGACCTAAGGGAGAAATATTCCGATTCGGTCAAGGTTGTGGAGCACGTGGGACGCGGATTCGTGGAGCTTGTGGAGAAGGGTGTCTTTGACGGGGCGGAGGTCGAAAGGACGGTACGCGCCGCCGTCGAGCCTCTGCTTGCCGAGGGGGCCGACACGATAGTTCTCGGCTGCACCCACTACCCTTTCCTAGAACCGGT
>JAKSJV010000081.1 GCA_024402005.1 Bacteroidales bacterium | reverse complement strand
CCGTCGGCATCTATGATGATGTCGGCGGTTTTTTCGTAAATGACTGAACGGTCGGACAGGAGATGCTGCACTGACTTGCGGAGGTTGTCGGTTCCGGCCAGCAGGGGGCGATGGGCAATACCGGTGATTTCCAGATTGCGTACCAGTTCATCCACGCTTTCGCGCAGATACACCACGGTGGCTTTGGTTTTCAGCAGGGTGGTGCAGTTGACATTCAATACAGTGCCTCCGCCGAGGGCCAGCACCATATCTGTCGGGAAGTCGTCATAGTCGGAAAATATGCGTTCCAGATATTTGTATTCCATTTCCCGGAACGCTTTTTCGCCTTTTCGGGCGAATATATCGGAAACGGATGCTCCTTCCTCCATCTCGATGGTGTCATCGAGATCGAAAAAGAAGCATCCCATCCTTTGTGCAAGACAGGCTGCCACGTGGCTCTTGCCACAGCCCATAAAACCTGTCAGCGCGATAATCATCTTAGAATAATGTAAGTTCAGTACCCGGTTCGAAACCATCATCAGGACCGCCGTCTCCGTTTTCAATCCTGATTTCAGGAGCGGGCATATCGAAGTTCTCGTTTTCGGGGACGTTTACCTCGATATCGGCCGATGCGCTGTCATCGGGTCCGGCAGGCTCCAGGTCGTCCTCCGGCAGGTGAAGGCCTTCGATGAACCTGACGCTTGCCACCTGCAGGGCGGAAACCCTCTTGCCCTTGGCTCCTATGCCTTTCTTGGCGATGAATTCCTCCGCATTTACAACTTCAGGTGCGCGGCCCTCGTTCTTGCCCCCGAAGGTTATTTCCACCTGCGGATGCCTGTCATCCACCAGTCCCACGAAATAGGACCCCTTCCCGTCAGATATGAACGACATTGGGTTGTTGTCTGAAATTTCGAATGAGAAACGCTTGATATAGAAGGATTTGGCTTCTCCGTCATAGTATAGGGCGCTCCAGGTCTTGTTTGTGTCGAGTTTCTCTATCTTGAGAAGATCGCCCTGGTAGCGGCTGCTCAGATCCGTGGGTGTCGTATAATATGAGCCGTCCTTGAAGACTGCCAGTACCTTGTCGCCGGTACCGAAAGCTCCGAGATACAATCCGCGGGAGTCTTCGTTGAGGCGCTGTATGTCCTCGTCGAACCATATGTCCTTGCCGCCTATGGTGGAAACGCCCTTCGATATCTGGGATATGCTCTTTACGGGATTCTTGCTCACCACGTTTCCGCGGGAAGCCCTTCCCTTGATACCCAGGTCGGCGAAATTCCAGTCCATTATCAGCTTCTTGAGTTTCGGACGCGGGCGCAGATATATGCGTACCGTTTCGGCCTCGGCGTTGCGGTTTGCCGTGAACCAAAATATGATGGAACCGGGTGTTCCCATAGTGATGTCATACTCCTTGTCGCGTGTGATGCCGGTGATGGCGAAGCGTTTTGCGTAATAAATGCCGCTGGCCCCGTCCTTGTAGATGACGTTGTATGTCATACGGGTGTCACCACGGTTGAATACGGCCACGTGGATGATATCCTTGCCGAAGAAGGCCTTGTCGCTGACTTTCGTAACGCGGAACTTGCCGTCCTTATTGATGACGAGAATTTCGCTGAGGTCGCTGCAGTCGCAGATGAACTCACCGTTGTCGTCCTTCTTCAGGGCCATTCCCACGAAGCCTTCTTCTTTGTTGGCATACAGCTTGGCGTTGTTCGATACGACCTTTGTCGCCGCAATGGTCTCGAATTCAGATATTTCGGTAAGCCTCGGGAACTTGTCCTCACCGCCATAGCGTTTCTTGATGCTCTTGAAATAGTCGATGGTATAGCGGGTGAGGTTGTTGAGGTTGTCCCTGACTTCCTCCATTTCCTTCTCTATACCCTTGATTTTCTCCTCGTTGGCCTTGATGTCGAACTTGGAAATCTTGCGCACGGGTTTTTCCACCAGCATCAGTATGTCATCGCGTGTAATTTCACGTTTCAACTTATCCTGATATTCCTTCATCCTGGCAAAGGTCTCGTCCAGCTGGGCTTCCCAGGATTTGGCCTCGTTCTCAAGTATCTTGTATATCTTGTTTTCAAAATATATACGTTCCAGGCTGCTGTAATGCCAGTCCCTGTCCAGTTCGTCCAGCCTTATCCGCAGCTCCTGTCCAAGCAGTTCCTTGGTGTGGTTGGTGTTGTAGCGGAGTATGTCGTCAGTGCCCCAGAACTCCGGTTTGCCTTCCACAATCACGCAGGCGTTGGGACTGATGGACACCTCGCAATCCGTGAAGGCATACAGGGCGTCGATGGTCTTGTCCGGGGAAACGTCATTGGGCAGATGTATCTGTATGTTGGCTTGTGAGGCCGTGAGGTCATCGATCTTGCGTACCTTTATCTTGCCCTGCTCCTTGGCCTTCATTATGCTGTCCTTGATGCTCTCCGTGGTCTTGCCGAAGGGTATCTCAGTTATTGCAATGGTGCTCTTGTCGATCTTCTCTATCTTTGCGCGGACCTTGATGACACCGCCCCTGCGTCCGTTGTTGTAGCGGCTGCAGTCGGCGAAACCTCCGGTAGGGAAGTCCGGATACAGGGTAAATTCCTCATTCTTGAGTATTGCGATGGAAGCATCCAGCAGCTCATTGAAATTGTGCGGCAGTATCTTGCAGGCCAGACCTACGGCTATGCCTTCGGCTCCCTGGGCCAGCAGGAGCGGGAATTTTACAGGAAGTTCCACCGGCTCGTCGGCTTTGCCGTCATAGGACTTCATCCAACGGGTGGTCTTCTTGTTGAACATCACTTCCTTGGCGAACTTGCTCAGGCGGCACTCGATGTACCTCTGCGCAGCACTGCCGTCACCGGTGAGTATGTTGCCCCAGTTACCCTGGGTGTCGATCAGCAGGCCTTTCTGTCCGAGGACCACCAGCGCACCGAATATTGATGCATCTCCGTGGGGGTGGTAGGCCATAGCCTGGCCGACTATCTTCGCGGCTTTAGTCAGTTCTCCGTTGTCGTGTTCGAACATCGAATGGAGTACACGGCGCTGAACGGGTTTCAAACCGTCTCCTATATGGGGAACGGCCCTGGCCAGAATTACCTCCGACGAGTAGTCCAGAAACCAGTTCTGGAACATTTCCGTCAATTTGAACTGCTGCGTACCGTTCTCCTGTGTCGTCTTTATCTCTTCTTCCATAATCTTGTCTTAAAATTCATAGCCGAAGCGTTTGAGCTCCTTTCTGTTTTCCCTCCAATCCGGGTCCACCTTCACGAAAGTGCTTAGGAAGACTTTCTTCTGGAAGAAATCCTCCATATCCAGCCTTGCCTCCGTGCCCACCTTCTTGAGCGCGGCCCCGCCTTTACCTATAATTATTCCTTTCTGCGAATCACGCATCACATAAATCACGGCCTTGATGTCATAACGTTCGCGGCCCTCCTTGAATTCCTCGATTTCCACCTGACAGCTGTAGGGAAGTTCGTCGCTGTAGTTCAGGAAAATCTTCTCGCGGAGAATCTCGCTGGCGAAAAAGCGCAGGTTCTGCACCGTGAAGACATCCTTGTCGTACCACGCGGGTGCAACGGGAATTGCGTCCACTATGGCGTCGAATATGTTGTCAAGGTTGAATTTCTCCAGTGCAGAGGCCGGGAATATCGTGGCTTTCGGCAGTTTCTCCTTCCACCAGGCCATAAGTTCCGTCACCTTTTCCTGATTGCTTATATCTATCTTGTTGATTACCAGTATTACAGGACATTCCAACTTCTGGAGTTTGGCGACATATTCGACATTCTTGTCTGCCTGCTCCACCGTATCGGTCACGTAGAGTATCACGTCGGCATCCCCTATGGCCTCGTCCACGAAATTCAGCATATTCTGCTGCAGGCGGTAGTTCGGTTTCAGGATGCCCGGAGTGTCGGAATACACTATCTGATAGTCTTCACCGTTGACTATGCCCATAATGCGGTGGCGCGTGGTCTGGGCCTTGGATGTGACGATGCTGAGTTTCTCACCCACAAGGGCGTTCATCAGCGTGCTCTTGCCTACATTCGGGTTGCCGATGATGTTTACGAATCCGGCTCTGTGCTGCTGCGCTCCCATCAGTTGAAGGCCCCCATCTTTAGAATGTTGACCTCACCATCCGTAAGGTAGCGCCAGGCTCCGCGCTTGATGCCTTTCTTCGTGAGACCGGCGAAATAAACCCTGTCGAGGCCTTTCACCTGATAGCCCAGATATTCGAAGATGCGGCGCACGATGCGGTTTCTGCCGCTGTGTATCTCGATGCCCAGTTTTCTCTTGTCCTCAGGGTCCACGTAATCAAGCTCGTCGGCCTTGATCATACCGTCTTCCAGTGTGATGCCCTTGAGTATCTTGTCGAAATCCTCCTCTGTCAGCCTCCTGTCCAGGGTGACTTCGTATATCTTCTTCTTGTTGAAGGAAGGATGCGTCAGTCTTTCGGCTATCTCGCCGTCATTGGTGAACATCAGCACTCCTGTCGTGTTCTTGTCCAGACGTCCCACTGGGAATACCCTTGTGGGGCATTTGGTCAGCAGATCCATAACGGTCTGGTCTGCGTGCGGGTCCGAGGTGGTGGTGACGAAGCCTTTCGGCTTGTTCATCACGATATAGACTTTTTCCTCACCCTGCAGTTTCTGACCTCCGAAAAGGACAGTATCCTTGCGCGTGTCTATCTTGGTTCCGAGTTCTGTGACGACCTTGCCGTTCACCGTGACCACACCGGCCTGGATTAGGCGGTCGGCTTCACGCCTTGAGCATACGCCCGAATTGGCTATGAACTTGTTGAGGCGGACCTCGGTGGATGGTGCTGCGGGTATGGCTTTCTTTCTGGCCGTCTTGCCCTCGAATTTTGGCTTGTGGCTTTCGAAGCTGGGTTTGCCCTCGAACTTGGGCTTGTGGCTTTCGAAACCGTTGCGTCCATCCCGGCCTTCTGCTTTGCCGCGGCTGACTCGTCCCTCTCTGCCTGGCTTGCCGTCGTAATCCCTACGAGGGCTTGCCTGTTTGTCGTAATCCCTACGACTCTTTCTCTTTACTTCCATTTATTTGAGTTTGAAAATATAGGTAATCGTTCCCTTCATCTGCTCCGGAGATTCAGGGCTTACATTGAATTTCGTTTTAAGTGCGGCCTGTCGGGCGGCTGTCCACATATCCTTGTCCGTTACGGTAGTGCCGTCCGCGCCGGGGAAGGCTTTGATCACGGCTCCCTGTCTGTCCACCCAGATTTCGACCACGACGACGCCCTCGTTCTGTACGCCATAATTGGGCTTTGCCGGTACACCGACATAATCACGACCCTTAATGCGTGCCGTCGGCGTGCCCTCGATTTTCGCCTGTGTGGCATTGCCCTGCGCGTGCCCCGCCTTCAGGGCATCCGACACTTCACGCGCGGTCTGGGCGGCAAGGGTATCCTTGTCCGTATTCTGCGCTGCGTGGAACAGCGACCGGTTGTCTATGACCTCCTCGCGTTTGGGCTCTGGTACCTCCACATCCCCGTCGGTCCCGACAGTCGAGGCCTTCGCCAGATTCTGCTTCGTACCGGTGTACTGCGCCTGACTTTTCTGCACGAGTTCCAGGTTCTTATTCGGGTCGGCCTGCTCGGCGGACGGTTCGCGTCCGTATTTCCTGATTTTGATGACGGGCGGCTCCTGCTCCTCGAAGTCGATGACCAGAGTCTTTTCCTGAGGTGGAGGATAGATGTATTTGAGTCCGGAGAAATTGCACAGGAGGACAATGGCAAGGTTCAGACCGATTGAAAGCACCAGTCCGAATATCCCCGCATTGTATTTCTGGCGGTATTGCTCCTGTGTGTATCTCTGACTTTCCACTGTCTTCGTTCTACCCGTGACTCTATTCCGGTGAAGTGGCCATTATGACCTTGTAGTGATTCCTCTTGGCGATGTTCATCACGGCTACGACCTCCTTGACGGGTACGGTCTCGTCCGCAAAGATGCTGAACGTGGGTTCATCTTCGTTCTGCAGTTTCTCTATCAGGGCGTCTTCCACTTCTTCGAAGGGGATTGCCGTTTCGTTGCCGTCGATGTGAAAGGAATAGTTTCCGTCCTGCCAGTCCTTTATGGATACGCTTGTAGTAGCCTTCGCCGCCACCTGACCAGTGCTCTTCGGGAGCAGGAGCTTCAGCGCGTTCGGATTTATCAGGGTGCTGGTAATCAGGAAGAAGATCAACAGCAGGAACACGATGTCGGTCATTGATGACATCGCCGTCGTTGCATCCGCCTTTATTGTTCTTTTGATAGCCATCGTACTATTCCTTTTCTTCTTCTACGCCTTCGGGCATTGATTCGAGTATGTCGAGCATATCCATCGTTGCGGTGTCCATACTTGCCGTAAGTGCGGCTACTCTGCCGACGAGGAAATTGTATGCGAAATATGCTATGATGCCGACGATGAGACCTCCTACGGTGGTAATCATAGCCTCATAGATGCCGCCGCTGAGAAGCGTTATGTCGACGTTGTTGCCTGAGTTGGCCATATTGAAGAAGGCCTTGACCATACCGGTTACGGTGCCGAGAAAACCTATCATAGGCGCACCGCCTGCGATGCTCGCCAGACCGCTGAGACCCTTCTCGATGCGGGCGACCTCGACATTGCCGGCGTTTTCCATTGCGGCCTGCACTTCCTGCAGAGGGGCGTGGCGGTGGCTGATGCCTTTTTCCACCATCCTTGCCACGGGCGTGTCATATTTGCTGCAGAGCGCCTTGGCGTTCTTGACCTGTCCGGCGTGGAGGTAGTCCTGGATGTCATTCATAAAGTAGCGGTCGATTTTGGACGCTTTGCTGATCAGCCAGAGTTTCTTTCCGAAAAGATAAATGGCGACAAGGCTGAGGATTGCGAGTACAATCATAATCCAACCGCCTTTGGTGGCCATTTCCAGTAGTGAGTAAGACATTACTTGTTCTTCCATATCGTTTGTGTTTTTTATTTTTGATTCTTTGTCCCGAGTTGGCCGGATTTGTCCGGATTAACTTACAAAGTTAATAATTTTTTTGTTTCAATATTTTATGCCGGTGAGGAAAAGGGCGTGTCCGGGCACCGATTGTCCGGCGTCGGACCTCGTGCCT
>JAKSJV010000080.1 GCA_024402005.1 Bacteroidales bacterium | reverse complement strand
ATACAAAGTAAATGAAACCAAGCGCAGAAATCAGAAGAGAAATCAGGCATATTATACCGAATGATGATGTGAAAGTTACCATAATAATGCAAATCTATAACAATTATTCGAATACATCAATAGTCTATGACGAATGAATGTCAACCGGAAATCGTTCCTTAATCCCTTCGATTTTGTCCATGGAATGACCTTCGCCCAGTCTTCGCGACCATTCCTTTCACGCCAATTACGCATCTGTTTCATCCGTCTGGACGGATGAAACAAGGCACTTTGCTGTTTCATCGGCAGAAAATCGCGGAGCCGATGCGGACCATAGTGGCGCCGTGACGGACGGCTATGGGCCAGTCGTCGGACATTCCTATGGACAGTTCGCGAAGGCGGCCTGCTATGGCAGGGTGGGAGGAACGGACTTCGCTGAGAAGTCTCTCGATAAGTGCGAAATCCGCTTCTATACGTCCGATGTCATCCGTATGTGATGCCATACCCATAAGGCCGCATATCTCTATGTGAGGGTATTTCTCCGCCGCGGAGTCCCAGTCGAAAGTGAGGATTTCCTCGGGCGAGAAGCCCTGTTTGGTGTCCTCGGCTCCGATATGTACTTCCAGCAGCGCTTTCACGTAATTTCTGCCTGTGGCGTCCGTCCGCCGGAGATCGCCGTCGCTTTCCCTTGCGGCAAGCCATTTCTCGATTGCCTCCAGCAGGTGCAGGCTATCCACACTGTGAATCATATGGACATAGGGCAATACGTGACGCAGCTTGTTGGTCTGGAGGTGCCCTATGAAATGCCATTCTATGTCCTTTGGAAGTGAAAGGACCTTGGTCTCGAACTCGGAGGGACGGGATTCCGCGAAGATGCGTTGTCCGCACTCGTAGGCCTGCTCAAGTTCGGACAAGGGTCTGTACTTGCTCACCGCGACAAGCCGCACGCCGGATGGGAGCGAGGAAAGTATGGCGTTGAGATTGTCCCTGATCATAGGCGTTCAGGCGTCAGGCCTTGGGCTACAGTGCGCTAAAGTCCCCACTCCGAAGCGCTGTACGTGGATTTCGGTGCGTTCGGAACGTTGGGGAAGTAGGTGAATCCCGTAATCTTTTCGAGGGCGGCGACGCTCATCATTTCTCTGCTCGAGGGTTTCTGCCCCTTATGCTCGTTCGTGTGGCTCCGTACGAACGCGGCGCATTTGAGCTCGGTTGCGCTGCAATCTTTCAGCGATTTTCTGCTGTTTCCGTTCTTCGTCCTCAAAAGTATGTAGTAGAACATAGTGGGGAAGGATACGTCATTCCTGTCCCCGAATGATATGGTCTTGGGACGCACGGTCTCTCCGTATCCGTCGGTGTATTCGTCGAAATAACAGCCGATTACGACATAGAGAGTGTCTGAACAAACCTGACCGTCCACCCAGTCTTCAAGTATGTTCCATCCGCCTCCGCCCGTGTTGAATCCGGAAGACAATTGCGGAGCAATATTCGTATAGTAGAATACCTGTCGGTTGCATTCTGCGCAGCAAAGTCTTTCGGCTGAGCCCAGCATATGACCCTTGTTGCAGTCTCCTCCCGTACTCTTGCTGTTGTACTGGATATTCGAAGGGATGTCAGGGTCGGCCTTATATGCATCGGAACGGCTTGTCCCTTTCTGCTGATACACACTATGCCTCGGCGCAGCCACCCATACCGGGCAGTGATGTTTCGAGCTGTAGCAAACGGTGTAGTTGCGCAGCTCACGGCTGCTCATCTTGAACGAGTGCCTGGCATAGTAGAGCGTGGGATCATTGTCGTCTATCCTGTTGCCGTCTGCATCGCTGACTGCGGGCAGTTCGAACCATCCCGGCCATCCTTTGGACGGAGTGGGAGTAACTTCCTTTGCCGTGGTGAATGATTGCACGTCGCCATAGAAATCGATTCCTTCCACGCGTACACAGGCGACGTAGAAATAAGGCGTGGATGCCTTGAGGCCGCTGATTGTGACGGAGAACCCGCTGTCGTTGCCGCTTGCTTCGATTCTTGTTCCTGATGTTTTCAATTCTTCCAGTTCCTCGTATTTGTCGCTGTAACGGAACCAGTATGACTGTCCGTGCTTGTCCGAATCAAGCGATCCGGAAAGCGTGGCTTTATTCTGGGTGACGGCATCGGCTTCACCCGTGGTGACTTTAGCCTGTATGTTGGAGGTCAGGAATTCTTTGATTTCACCCTTGTATGTGGTGCGGCCGAGTGTTACGTATGCCTGATAATAGTACCTGGTGTTCTCGGTCAGTTGGTCTTCCTCTGCCCAAAAGTGGCATCCTTTATCTTCGGTGTCAAAATCAGTGTATTGTACACTACGGTTAATGGTTGTTGAAGAAGTTCCTATGTAGAATCCGAATTCGGGGTTTCCCTCCGTGATGCATCCGGTGGTGTTGACATAGCCGTTCAGTGTCGCCTGCGTCTTGTCCACGTCGGAAGCATCGTCCGTGCGAATCAGAGTCTCAAGTGAGGGTGTGAGAAAATTCACCGGCTTGCTGTAACGATATATGTTTCCGGAAGAGTTGTGATCTATGTAATATGTCCTTGCATAATACCTTTTGTCCGCTTCGAGATCCTTGACGGCGATGCTGAATTCTTCCGCATCGGCTTCCGTTTTACTGACGGTTTTCAGAGGGTCGAACATATAGTCGGTTGAAAGTTCTATGCCGAATTCCAACAGGTCTGTGGTGTTGGGAACTGTAACGGAGCCTGAAATCCTTGCACTGTAAACAGTGACGTCGCTGACGCTGATATCTCCTATTACAGGTTCAGGTATGGTGTCCTGACCGGTGCAGGCCGACACTGCGCCCGCCACCATCAATGCGAGTATGAAATCCTTGAATTTTTTCATCTGACCCTTCTTCTTGTTATTATATTGACTCCCAAGGCGAAGGCGAGCAGCAGGAAAAGCATTGTGCAGAGCCGTCCCGTGACGTCACCGTATTCCACGAAAGGAGTAATATGTCCGTTGAGATTGATTTTTCCGTCAAGCGAGCATCTTTCCCACCAGGATGTGCTGCTTACTATGTCTCCGCGCTGGTTTATGAAAGCCGAGATGCCGGTATTTGCGCTCCTGGCTATGTCGCGTCGCGTCTCTATCGCACGCAACCGGCTGTAACTCAAGTGCTGTTTGTAACCGGGAGTGTCGCCCCACCAGGCATCGTTTGTAATCACGGTCATCGCCTTTGCTCCGGCGGCTACGTATGATGCGAAGTGCTCCGGGTAAATCGATTCATAACATACGGCACATCCGACAGGGATGCTGCTTGTGAGGCTGTCCCGTTTCACCACGTTCAGCAGACTCACTTCATCCTGACCTATGCAATGTCCCAGCAGGTTGCCCCCGAGCGCATTTTCAATGCCGCGGGTGATGCGCGGGTACGGCATTTTTTCCGTGCCGATGACCAGCCGGCTCTTGTGATAGAACTCCATTCTGGGGCTGTTGTCTATCATAACGGCTGAATTATGGTTTTCATACCATATCCCGTCTCCTGCAGGGCGAGCCGTATAGGATGGCGCCTCCTCCTGCATATAAAATTCATAAGTGGACGCCCCGAACAGCATATTCGCATAGGGGATTGCCGCTATGGCCTTGCGGAAGGAATAAGCTGTCCTGCTGTCGCCGGGCCGGTTGAGGACCATATCATTCGTAATGGCTTCCGGCGCCACGAACAATATGACTTCGGAACTGTCCGCAGATTGTCTCTCTGCTTCAATCAAGCCGGCAATGACTTCATCCTGTTCCGTTTGCGAGAGCACCTGGAATTTCTGATAAGGGTCCAGATTCGGCTGCAGAAGGCATACCTTCATTTGCCCGTCACTCTCTTCCGTGAGAGTTGCATATCGTATCCAGGATGCAGCCAGAGGCCCGGCTATTGCCAATGCCAATGCAGCAACAGATGCAAAACGCGCCTTGCCGTTGAATCCGGCCCATTTGCCTTCCTGCAAGGCTACGCTCAGACCGAATATTCCCAGGTTGCAGATCCATATCCACAGGGAGCCGCCGATTGTGCCTGTCAGTTCATACCACTGGACACAACTGTGGCTTTGTGCGAATGCATTTCCCAATGTCAGCCAGGGCCACGATATTTCCGCTCCGAAATAGAATCTTTCCCAGGCAATCCACGCGCAGGAGAGGAAAATGTAGGGGAGGGAACCTTTGAAACGGCGCTTGAACAGGCGGAACAAGGCCCAGATGACACTCATCTGAAAGGCGTTGGCCAGAATGGCAGCTATGCCTCCCGCGACCGTTGCGTTGCAAACCCAGAATGTGGTAAAGGCATTCCATAGTACGAAAGTCAGGTAGTGCCACCAGAAGAAATGCCTCTGATTGTCTCTGCTTGCAATCCTGTCCATCCATAGAAGCGGGATGAACCCGATAAGCGCGAATCCCCCGCAGTGCGGAAAAAGGAAGCCTGCGGACAGCAGGCAGGCGCTGAGCAGCGACAGGATAAAAAAAAGACAGGGTTTACGATTCATCATTCAAAGATACGAATAAAATTGTTAACTTTGTAAGGTAAAGTGAAATTGGAAGGTGGTTCAGGATATCATAAAAGCGATAATAGTCGGCATTGCGGCTTCCGCCCCTGTCGGCCCCATCGCCATTCTCGTTATTCAGAAGACCTTGTGCAAAGGATTCAAACCGGGCTTCGTAACATCCCTGGGGGCTACTGTCGTCGATACTTTGTATGCGACGGTAGCAATTTTCGCCCTTGCCATAGTTCAGGATTTCATAGAGGGTAATTCCATCCCCATTTTCATAGCCGGAGGTCTTGTCGTGATTGCCCTGGGCCTTTCTATGGCGCTGTCAAACCCTTTCAGGAAGATGAAGAGTGAGGATGCAAGTGCTTCAGGAGCGGATGTGAGTGCCAAGGATTTCCTGTCGGCCTGTGCGATGGGTTTTTCAAATCCCGGGGCCATTGCAGTGATATTTTTTCTTATGGCTTTCTTCGGAATAGCCGAGGCCCGTCCAAAGGACTGGTCGTTCTTTCCTATAATTCTCGGTATTGCAGGCGGCAGTGTGCTTTATTGGCTGGGCCTTACCTGGCTTCTGGAAAAATTCCGCAGGCAGTTCAATATGCGTACCCTTATATGGATAAACAGGACAACGGGTGCCATTGTGATTGTGCTCGGCATTGCTACCTTGGCCGAGGGTATAATGAGGATTTTCTTGAAATAGGGTGCTATGGCTGCGAAAGGATTTTTTGACAACTGGATAGTTAAGAACATACTTGGGGCTGTCGCTCTGGTTGTGGCATTGATGCTGCTTGCGCAGCTTACCCTTTGTGTCAGAACAAAGCATAATGAACACGTCAGCGTACCGGATTTTTCCGGTATGCCGGTGGCAGAAGCGCATAATGCGGCGAAGATTGCCGGCGTAAGGACGGATGTCGTAGATTCCATTTATGTCAGGCATATGCCGAAGGGTACGGTGGTGCGTCAGGAACCCAAGGCCGGTATGACCGTGAAGGAGGGCAGGCGTATACAATTGACCATCAATGCCATCACTTCAAAGAAGGTCCCAATGCCCAATCTTGTCGGATATTCCCTGCGCAGCGCCAGTGCCGAATTGTCTTCACGCGGTTTCGAGCTCGGCAGACTCATCTATGTCAATGACATAGCCACAAACAACGTTCTCCGCCAATTGTATCAGAACAGGGAGATACAGCCGGGGAAGATGATTCCGGGAGAGGCCAGCATAGACCTTGTCCTTGGTTTGTCCGATTCGGACAATATGACAGTCATTCCCAATGTTACAGGACTCAAATACCGTCGTGCCGTCGAATTGATTCACGAGAACTCGTTGAATGTAGGCCAGGTCCGTTTCCAAGGTAAAGTCCGTACATACGCTGATTCATTGAATGCCGTCGTTTATAGACAAAGTCCTGATGCCGAAATGCACACGACGGTTAAGGGACAGACCGTCTCGATATACCTCTCCCTTGAATGACAGATGATTTCGAAATAGAGGAAATTGCTTCCGCGGAGCTTGATGGCGATCAGGAGCAGGAAATGTTCGAACATTTCCGCTATGAAGCGCTTGGGAAACAGGATCCGATACGCGTTGACAAGTACCTTGCCGGTCAGATGGAGGGTACTTCCCGTAGCCGTATCCAGCTGGCGATAAAGGCCGGCTTTGTGCGTGTCAATGACAAGACTGTCAAGGCCAATTATGTGGTAAGGCCCCGGGATATCGTCACCTTTGTGATGCCGTATCGCCGCCGTGGCACTGAAATTCTGCCGGAGAACATTCCTCTGGATATTCCGTACGAAGATGAACAGTTGCTCATCATAAACAAACCGGCCGGAATGGTCGTGCATCCCGGACACGGGCATTACGGCGGAACGCTGGTGAATGCTCTGGCATATCATCTGGGAATGCGGCAGGAAGCCGATGAGGGGGATGAACGTATGGGAATGCTGGTGCATAGGATAGACAAGGATACATCGGGATTGCTGGTCGTGTCGAAAACCGACGAGGCCCAGGCTCATCTCGCAAAACAGTTCTTCGTGCACAGCATAGAGCGCAAATACATAGCCGTGGTGTGGGGCAATCTCCCGGAAGATGAAGGTACGATAGAAGGCAACATAGGCCGTGATCCGTCGGACCGCTTGAAATTCAAGGTGTTCCCGGAGGGCGATCAGGGGAAGACCGCCATCACGCATTACAAGGTTCTTGAACGTTTCGGTTTCGTCACCGTTGTCCAGTGCATACTTGAGACCGGGCGGACACATCAGATACGTGTCCATATGAGTCATATCGGTCACCCTCTTTTCGGTGACGAGCGCTATGGAGGTACCACAATAAACAAAGGCACCATTTATGCCAAGTACAGGCAGTCCATCCAGAATTGTTTCAAGATATGTCCGCGTCAGGCCCTTCACGCAGCCGTTCTCGGATTCGAGCACCCGTCTTCAGGCAAGCACGTACATTTTGAGACACCGATGCCGTCCGATATGACGGCGCTTATAGACAAATGGCGTTTGTACGCGGGCAATATGCCATCCGAGGATTAGTATTTCATATATTCGGAAGGAGTCATTCCCGTCACTTCCTTGAAATACTTGTTGAATTGCGGCTGTGTTGCAAAATTCAGCAGTTTGCA
>JAKSJV010000008.1 GCA_024402005.1 Bacteroidales bacterium | reverse complement strand
CTTCAAAGTATTTAGATCAGCCATAAATTCAAAAATATATTCTCGCAAATTTACAAAATTTCAGTCTATTTCGTCAAATTATTACTGTCTATGACCTGACTTGCCCAGTAGCCATTTCCAGCAGGGGATGACCTCAATTGTTCCGTATTCATCTTCTATCGTCTGCGCTTCGTCATATGTGAGGACAAGTCTTCTTTTGCAGGATAGAACTTTTGGCAGTTTCTGAAGTGCTCCCACTTCTCTATCCCAAGTATCTTTGTCTTTGGAAACAGAATACGACACTTGTATTGCCATCTCATCCTCCGGGATATAGAAGTCTACTTCTACATTGCTATTATAGAAGAATACCCGTTCATTATCCGGGTCATGTCCGTAGATCCGGAACAGATGAAGAGCAACGAGATTTTCCAAAAGTGTGGTTTCTGGATCAATCAGAAGAATACTCAAAATGCCGTTGTCCACGAAGTAGTATTTGCAGTTTGTCTCTTTCTCAGCAAAGGCGGAAGCTATATTGTGCAGCCTGAGAATCAACCAAGCGTCTTCGCTGTACCCAATGTAACTGCTGGCGGTTGGAATTGTTATTTTGCCGCCCACACTGGACAGCACCTGCGCGAGACGAGTGTAGGAAACCGGTTGCTTGACTCCTTCCGCCATCTTCTTGATCAGAAGACGCAGGAGATTCGGGTTGCTTATTTTATTTCTGGTGCAGATGTCGCCCAGATATATCTTCTGATATACAGAACTGATATAGTTTCTCTTTACCGGAAGGCCGAGACTTTCGGGGAGCCCGCCCCATTTGAAGTACTCTTCATAAGCTTGCTTCAATTTCACACGGGCTCCAGTGCTCAGCAGGCTCTGATCGTCAAATGGGATAGCAGCCCAACGCAGATATTCGGCAAAGGAGAAAGGATACACCTCTATCGGGATGTATCGGCCTCCAAGAGTTGTCATCATCTCCTTGGAGAGCATCTTGGCATTTAACCCTGTTATCCAGACCATATATTTGCTGTCAGCCACTCTTCTGGCAAACTTCTCCCATCCGTCAATATTCTGTATTTCGTCAAGGAACAGTGCAGGTTTTGGAACCCCGCCCATCTCCATATGACACTCAAGAATGGTATCCAAGTCATTAATATCCAGACCAGAGAGGCGGTCGTCTTCAAAGTTCAAGTATAGGATTTCATTCCATGAGTGTCCTTCGCTTAGCATCTGCTGGATCTTCTCATAGAGAACAAACGATTTGCCACCCCGCCTGACGCCAACGAATATGCAACAATTAAAGCCGTCTGTCAGGACATCTCTGTGAACAATCTGATACTGTTCAATTTCTTCCCGATTATTCTGGATTATTTGTTTGAGGACTAATTTGTCTACCATCTTTTTAAAAGCTCATTTTATATTCTGGTACAAATATATAAAATACCGCTTTAAATACAAAGAGATTCCATAGATTTACAAGTCTTTTATCTCCCAAATCCCCCCTTTGCCGAAAAGTTTTTCTTCCAGTTCGGGAAGAAGTCCGAGACGGTATATCAAATCTATGTTGGTGAACCTGCTGCGCATAAAGGGAATGAATGAGAAGGTCCTGCGCAGGCGCTCGCGGCTCACGCATATCATCTCGGGCTCATACGGAGCGCCGACAAGTTTCAGGTCATCATATACCTCGTCGAAAGGAATGATCTGTTTACGTATCTTCTCCTTGAGTTCGGGCCAGGCGTCCCTGACGGCAGTAAGCTGGGCACGCAGGCCCTCCTTGTCCACATATTTGTCCTTGGACTCCTTGAGACAGCGTGACAAGTGCCCCGGCTTGCCTTCGCATACGCGACGTATCTCCTCCTCCATTTCTTCCCATTCGGGCCAGGCGGCAACAATCGCATCGATATCTATGGCCGACAGGTCCTTGCCGAGCAGGAACTCCAGCGAGGCGGTGCTCACCAAAGTGCCTATGCCCACCTTGAATCCGTGCGATACGTGACGGCCGTCCGGATAGGATAGCCCTTCCATATCCCAGCAATGCGAGAACTGGTGTTCCGTGCCGCTGGCGGGGCGGCTGCTCTGGAGGGCCTGCATAGCGAAACCGCTCATAAGCAGGCCTTCGCACAAGGCTTCCGTTTTAGCCACGTCGCCGGAATGTACGGCCACGGGGTCGGAAAGGGATTCGCGCAGTCCGTCCTGAACCAGCCCCCAGGAGAAGTTGTCAATCTTTTCGGCTCCTACGCAATCGGCAATCATCCAGTCGGCGCCCGCGGGAATCTTCGCTATGAGGTCGGCATACCCGCTGGCTGCAAGTTCCTTGGGAGCTGCGGCAGCAATCTCCGGGTCCATCACAAAGGCGCGCGGCGCGGGGCAATCGAAGGTCTGCTTGTTGCCGTCCTTCGTTATCGATGCACCGTATGCCGTGAACCCGTCCATCGAAGCCGCTGTGCCGACGCACATATAACCGCGTGTGAGTTCACTGGAAACGAACTTTGTGAGATCGTTGATTACGCCGGAACCGACGGCAATCGCAATGGCGTCCAAATCTTCGAGATGTTCTCTGAGCCTTCGCACGAATGTCCATTCCGCATAGAAATCCTCATCATCGAAAATAAAGGGTTCGTGCTGGAAAACACGGTTTTCCCTGAGCGATTCGCTCACCTGTTTTCCCGCCACCTCCCAGGTATTCCTGTCTGCGACGATGATGGCTTTCGCCGCAGGAAAACAATATTTGAACAGTTCACCCGTGCGCTTTACAGCGCCAGCCCCTATAATGCACTCCCTGGTGTCCGTAGTCCTCGAAAGCGCCTTTTCAATCTTTGTCTGCATATCTTTCTATTCTATTCTGCTTCATATCCGTTAGCCTTCGCACCCCGGATTGTCACCAGCACTCCTGCGGCAATGACTGAAGCCACGAGCATCGCCACATAAACTCCACTCCAACCCACTTTGTCAGCAATAATACCGAAACCGGCTCCGGAAATGATGGTACTCATATAACCGAAAATACCGAGTATGCCGTTTGCCGTGGCGGAAGCCCTGTTGGTGGCGTGTTGTGCCGCACATATTCCCAGAAGGGCCTGAGGTCCGTAAATGCAGAAACCCATCATCATATACGGTATCAGCAGCACCCACCAGGGAGCTCCTTGCGGCATAAGCCAATAGGCCACAATGCAGACAGCAACACATATCATACATATGATACAGGTATGATGCGCCTTGCTGTGCATGAACTTGTCGGTGAACCACCCCCAGAATATCATTCCAAGGTTGCCGCCCACGAGCTCGAACAGCATAACCACGGTCGTAGCCATAGCGAAATTCATCGCCTTGTCCTCCATCAGAATCTTTATTCCCCAGTCCAGCGCACCGAAACGGACTATGTAAACGAAAAGGTTGGTGACGGCCAATGTCCAGATAATCCTGTTGCGATAAACGTGCTTCCTTACAAATGCCTTATGCTCCGCCACGTCCACTGCCGCCTCCGCTGACTTCCTTTCACCGACAACAGGATCGAAACCGGCATCCACAGGATCATCCTTGAGTGTGAAGAACAGCCATACGGCACCCATAAGACCGACTGCGGCAGGTATCAGAAAACACCACCTCCAGGCACCGACGTGGCCTGCGAAAGTCATCACTTTTGCATCGGCGGGATCCAGATTGAGGTTTGCGGCGATGGCCGACACCTTTTCAGCGTCCATACTCATATCCAGTCCCAGATTAGGCATAATCACATAGCCGCACAGGGCCATTGCAAGGCCGGCTCCTATACTATGGGACATATTCCATACGCTCATCTTCGTAGCCAGCTCATCCGGATGCACCCAATGCGTCATCATCTTGGTGCAGGGAGGAACGCCCATACCCTGCAGAAAACCGTTCACCATCCACAGCACACCCATTATGTAGGCCAGCGCCGTGGCTATTGCCGCAGCATCTCCTGCAGTTCCGGCTATAGAGACAAGCCACGTTGCCCAAAGGTCCGACATTCCGAAAAGTACGTTTACGGCAGCGCACAGGGCCAGACCGAGGGCCATTATCTTCTTTGCACTGTTCCTGTCGGTAATTATGCCCACCACATAGCGTGACAAACCGTAAATCACCCCGTGAAGCGTAAGGAAAATACCAAGGGTAGTATTATTGATGCCGAACTCCGCCGTAAGACCCGGCATAGCCAGCGAAAAATTCTTGCGAAGCAGATAGAACATCGCGTATCCCGCCATCAGGACCACGATGGTCTTCCACTGCCACTTCAAAAAAGATTTCCGTGTTGTCTGCATACTATTCTCCTGTTTTTGCAATTGACACAGCAGAAAGAAGCATTCGGCCCTTCGTCGTTTCCACCGTCGTTTCTATTGCGAATCTCGTGTCAGCCGAGGCTCCAATAACTTCAATCCCGATGTCGTCCCATATATTCGATACGCGATATTCCACGTTCGAGCTGTCCCATATCGCTTTTTTCTCCGGACTCTCATCGAAAGAGACAGTCTGGGAAACAGCCCCCGTTCCGGCTATTTCTCCGCTGCCGATAATCCTGAACAACAATGCCGATTCTGCATCAAAGCTTGAACCAGTATAAAAAGCGCAAGCCTTGATCGAGACCTTGACATTCGAAAAGCATTCTTCCGGAATATCCATAGCCGGTGTAATCAAACCACCTCCTGAGCCCTTTGAATTTGCGGCGCGTCCGAATTTAACGCAATTGCAATTGCAATAAACCCTACCCTTGAGAGCGTTGTCTGAAATTGACCATCCTTTGGGGTTGAAACCTTCTTCTCCTTCAAGATTGGGCCAGAATTCTTCTCCTTCGTTTTTAAATGTACGAATATAATCCACATCTGAAAAATCCTCCAGCCATTTGAAATCATCGGAGAAATAAACATAACCTACAGGCTTGCCGTCACTGAAGCGGAAGAACTGTCCTTGCCCGTAAATGCCTTCATTCACGGTGATACTCTTCAACTTCGCACCATTATCGGCTGAAATTCCCAAATAAAAGGGAGTCTCTGCATCAAAATAGAAATCATCTTCCGTGAGCAACTTGCCCAATTCGGGTTTGTTGCTTATATACCTGACGGCATTTCCCTCGATGTCCGCTCTGATGGAAAAAGCGAGGTTTTTATGCGGCTGAATCGGACCGGCAAGAATAAAAGCGCCATCTTCCAGAAATTCCAGAGTATCCCCGGTTATTGAATAGCCTTCCCCGCCGATACGTACCGGTGCAGACCCGAAACCGGAATACACCGGAATGGAATTCTCAAAGTTGAGAGTAAGATAATTCAGGACAGTTTCCGCCTTATCCTGCCGGACGGACACCACCGTTCTGGTACCGTCAACAGCAGAAAATATGATATCGGCCGTCCTTTCTTCCCCTGTATTCTCGGAGATTGTCAGAGTGACTTCAGTCTCACTGCCATAGCCAGCCACCGGGAATGTTTCTACCCACTCGGCATCAGTTTGCGCCGTCCAATAAATGTTTGACGCCAACTTGAGCGAAAGTGGGCTGCCATTGGATGAAAAGCCCATTTTATTCGCAGACAATTCCGCCCGGTCCGTGGATATGTAATGAGCCTCTCTTTCCTGTTTTTTGCAGGAAACAAGGCCGCAAAGGCATAGGAAAATCAAAACCAATCTTTTCATTCTTCACCTCCCTGCTCTATGTGTATGCTCTGCATCTGCTTCCCTCCCACAATAATCCCGACGGTAGCTGTTCTTGAAACTGCGCAATCGTTCGGGAAGACCTTCAGTGAGAATCTGCAGTTCTGTTCCCCCTCGTATGGCCACACCTTGATCCATGGTTCATCGACAGGAACGTCATAATCTATACTATATGTCCATCTGTCGTAATCCGAATAAACGGCATAACTCTGGGTTCCGCCGTAGAATTCGAATTTCAGGTCGAATGACCCTTCGCCGAGGGTGAAATACGTATTCCTCACGGCATTGCCCTTGCTGCAGGCTGCCAGAATTGCAATGGCAGAAATGATCAACAGTATTCTTTTCATTACTTTATACCATTTGTTATTGCCAGCTGACTCCACCAGACAGGCGTTTTCATATTATCCCCGCCTTTATAGAAGGTGGCAAGGCGGGATACTGCGGCGTCATATGAATCAGGATTGTTGTGATACTCCGACTGCGGATATGCAAACCTTGTCGGAGTCATATGGTCATTGAACGTTCCGCTGCCTATAGGGAGTTTGGGATAACCGGTCCTCCTCTGCTCGGACCAGGCATTGAATCCCAGCCCGAAAAGGGCAATGTATTTCTGTGACATCAGTTGGCGCAGCGTGCCGTCGTATTGAATTTTGGTCAGGAACGCTTCCATATCCTTCTGGGAAACGGTTCTTCCGGAAACAAGTTCCCAGTAATCGACGGATGCGGACACGGCTCTCTTATACAAGTCTGCCGCATCTGCCACAATCCACCCTTTTTGTGCCGCCTCGGCAAAAATGAAAAGAACCTCATCGTATCTCATAAGGGAGAACGGGGACGAGAAGTTGAAAAGCGTCTCCTTGTTCGTATAAGCCACTCCTCCCCAGGTCGTTTCCTGGCTTTCTTCGCCACTCGGAGCTCCTTTCCAGAGAGAACCGTTCTTCCTGTAATACATACTTATCCTCGGATCGGAATCCGTTGTCATCATCTCTATCATAAATTCCGATGCGCGGTAACTTTCGTCTATCGTCAGATTGTTTCCGTAACTGTTCACGAACGGTGCTACGTCATCATAGAAGAGTATTGCTGAATCTTCCACCTCATCAAACACCGGCCAGGTCATGTCATCACTGTAAATGTCATTGATTTTCCCTGAAACATTGAACACGTCGTTTCTGTTGGACAACCTCAGATAGCAGCGCAGCAGGAGAGAATTGCCGAACCTGCGCCATTTTTCCATATCGCCGCCATACAGAAGGTCTCTGCCCCCATCGGAAATTTCCACGTCCGCTGATGACAACAGGTCGTTTGCGTGCGAAAGCTCACCGATCATAGAACAATAAACGTCCTCCTGTGAATCATATACCGGCGTTTTGTTGCCTTCATCACTCAAAAAAGCCTTGCTGTACGGAATATCGCCGAACATATCGGTAGTATATTGCATCAGAAGGACCTTCATTATTATCGCGATGGCTTCACACCCCTTGTTCTCTTTTTTGACTGACAGCTTGCGGAGGTGCTCGGCATCGGCGGCCCAGCGGTAGAAAGCATTCCAGGTGTTGGTTACGGCCGCATCCGAAATATAATAGCGGTTATAATGTATGTCGGAGCTTGTGCACACCGTATGCTGTATCATATCTCCCGAAAATACATAGGCGCGTGTCAGCAGGCTTTTGGACGATTCCATTATCAGATCCTGTAGCAGACTTTCAGGCGTAGCGTTACCATAAGGCATCTTGTTGGGATCGACATTTATGTCGGTGATAGGTTTGCAGGCCGCGGCCCAAACAAGCAGACAGCCGGAAATGAGATATATGATAATCCTTTTCATCAGAAACCAAGTTTAAGATTGACGCCATAGCACCGCGTCATAGGCATAGCGCCAGTTTCCACTCCACGATACAAGGAATTTCCCGACATTGCAACGACTTCCGGATCGAATTGCGGCCAGTTTGTTATGCAGAAGACATTGGTAGCATATGCCGATATTGAAATGGCCTTGAACACCTTCGTCTTCTTCAATATCTTGGCCGGGAATTTGTAGGCCAGCCTCAACTCCTTCAATTTGAAATAGGAAGCATCGTGTATGTTGTTCTCGATATTGTCGCGGTTGTACACCCAGAGGTTGTAATATTCTACGATGTCGGTGGTGATGGTCGTGTTCTTCGAATATGTCCCGTCAGGGTTCAGGTTCACACCTTCGTGGATAATTCCTCCGTAACGTCCGGCAAGCGTATTTTTGGTCTTGCCCATATAAGACAGTATGGCGTTGGTAAGAGAATATGCCTTCGCGCCGTAGGATGCGCTGAAAGATGCCGACAGCGAAAGCCCCTTCCATCTGAAGCTCGTATTGATGCCTCCGGTCCAGTCGGGATATATGCTGCCCAGGTCTTTCAGTTCGGTACCACGGACAGGGTTTCCGGTCTCCGCATTCACGATTTCCATTCCGGAGCAGTCCACCTTGTTACCCTTTTCATCGACATAGAACGCTCCTTCAGGCGCCCTTTCGGTTCCCATTCCGTAAATCCTTCCCATTTCGCCGCCCGGGAAACCGTAAACGAACACCTTGTTGCTTATCAGGGAACTTATCTGCCAGCTCGTCACTCCGGGAGCGAGGGCCTCGAGCGTATTCTTGTTGTGCGCCCAGGTAAGGTCCAGCGTCCACTGGAAGTTCTTCATATCCACGGGGATGAAATGCAGCGAAAGTTCCACACCCCTGTTCCTTACGCAACCGGCGTTGATCAATGTCGAAGCGGCACCTGAGGCCCAGGTCTGGGGGAGATTGATTATCTGGTTGGTCGTTTTCGTATCGTAATACGTGGCGTTGACACCTATGCGCTTTTTCAGGAAAGATGTCTCGAATCCCACCTCCCAGCTCTCAACGTTTTCCGGCTTGATGTAATAGTCGGCCGTTGTCGTCGGGATGGAATAAGCGCCTGTGAAATTGGCTGAATTGTTATATGTGGAATTTATCTTGTACGGGTCCGTATCATTGCCGACGTTGGCCCAGGTGCCGAATACCTTTATCATATCCACCCATTTCGCCTTTTTCCCGAGGCCGCACACCTTGTCGAGCAAAACGCTGGCATTCACTGACGGATAGAAATATGAATTGTGGCCGGGGGCGAGCGTGGAAGACCAGTCGTTGCGCCCCGTCACCTCAAGGAACACCATATCCTTGTAGCTCGCGGCCACGAAACCGTACAGTGAATATATCTTCTTGTTGTACCTTGTGTCATTTACCGACAACGTTCCGTTCACGTTCTGCACGGAATATACGTCAGGTTCAAGCAGTTGTGCGGCATAAAGCTTCAGGTTGGTGTTTTCGTGATTCATCATATTGCCGCCGAAGGAGGCCTTCAACTGGAAATCATTGCCCAGCTGGCGGTTGTATGAAAGCAGGAAATCAATGTTGGATTCGAACATTTTCGTGGTCTGTTCCTTGTACATTCCACGCATAGACGTTCTGGAGTAATACGGTCTGCGCTGGGTTCTGAAATCCGTCTGCAGGTTCATTGCTCCGCGTACCAGGAGGTCAAGCTGGTTTTTCCTGTCGTTGAGTATGTGGAAATTCGCATATACGTTGCCGTATACCCTATGACGCTTGAGAGTGTTCAGATGCTGATATGCTATGGCATAGGGGTTGTCGTTGCTGGAATTGATAACCTTCTGCGCATCATCATCCCCCCGACGGTACTTGGTTACGAGGTCATTCTGATATTCGTTCCAGACATCTTCGGGTGTAGCGCAGCTGTTCAGCCACATCAGCGACTTCATTATTCCGTTGTCGTTGTAGCCACTCATAGGAAGATTGTCGGAATGTTTCCCGTAATATGTTGCCGATACTCCCAGGTCAACAACCTTCAAACGTTTTGAAACTCCATTGACACTTACTGTCTGGGCATCGAAACCGGTATTCGGAACTATCCACTTGTTGCGTGTGTCCTTGAATGAAATCCTGAGGGACGAACCTTTGCCCGTATTTCCCTCTATCGTCACGCCGTTGTTGAAATTCAGGCCGGTCTGGAAGAAAGGCTCCATAAGGTTGTACGCCCTGTATGGCAACCGGGTATAATTTCCGGTCTTCGGATCGTATGAGGCATACATATATCTCATCTGCCCTTCCACCTTCTCGCCGTACTGGTAGCGTGAATTGAAGGCATTTATCTTTTCTCCGGTGTCGCTCTTGTCCGCGGGCACGGTGTAGAATGAATATTCATCGGGCGTGATGCCGTCTTTCATATGGTCGGCCCGCGTCGAAAGTCTGAGGTCACCGGCGCCATATTCATACTGGAAATCGGGCCAGTAGTCAGCCGTCTCGCAGGAAAACCCTCCATTATACGTCACCCCTATTCCTTTGAAATCCCTGGCTTTTTTTGTCGTGATGACAATTGCGCCGTTGGCGGCCTTCGAGCCATACAATGCGGTGGCCGCGGGTCCTTTGAGCACAACCATCGACTCTATGTCATCAGGGTTGAGGTCCACCGAGCCTCCTCCATAATCCACAGGGGCGTCATCATTCTGATAGCCGCTGCCGCTGCCATTGGATTCCGAATCGGTGGAGACGGGTACGCCATCAACAACGAAAAGTGCCGTATTGTTATTGTAGGACAGGGAATTCTCTCCTCGCAGCGTAACTCGCACCGATCCGTCGGGGCCGGCAGTCGATTGGTCAATATTGAGGCCTGCGACCTTGCCGGAAGCTCCGGACAGCCAATTCCCCGATCCGGAATTATCCAGTTCGTCCGCGCTGAGTTTCGCCACCGAGTAGCCCAGGCTCTTTTCCTTGCGGGTTATGCCGAGGGCGGTAACAACAACCTCGTCAAGCTGTTTAGTATCGGGCAACAGACGGATATCCATTATATTCCCTTTGTCCGGCAATGACCTGGTTTGTGAGAGATATCCCAGGCAGTCAAATTTCAGTTTCGAGGCTCCAGCGGGCGTCTTTATGGAATAGTTCCCCTCCCCGTCGGAAATCACTCCGATGACCGTTCCTTCCACAATCACTGACACCCCGGCCACCGGCTCTCCGGTATCATTGTCGGAAATCCGGCCTGTAATTGTCCTTGTGCCCTGTGCAGAAGACAAGAACAACATTGCCGGCGCAAAAAGCGCCAGCAATGCCGTAAATATGAAAACGTATGTTTTCCGCATATTTTAGTCCACAACTGAAACGTTGAAAGTCCTTTTTTCGCTCAGGAAACCGGTTCCTATCAGATAATCGTTGACATTATCCGCTGAGATTGTTGCGAATTCTTTATTGGTGGTCTTGTTCCAGATCCTTATCCCGTTCTTTACAGTAACCGGGCCTATTTCAAGTTCACCTTTCTCTGTCCCGTTCGCATTGCCGAAAAGGAGTCCGGCGCAATATGGAAGGGAATATATCTTCGTTCCTTCTGAAGAGGTGGAATTCAAGACAATATTATCGGATGGAGGAGCGGAAATGGAGCAATCTCTGCAACAGTTTATCTTTGTAGCACCTGTATTCACTTTCAGCATACCGGCAAGGCCGCCGATGGCAATTTGAGCATTTCTGTTCTGAAGCAGCAAGCCGCTGTTGGAACAATCGGTCATAGTAGCGAAGTTGGGATCGAAAATAGCGCAGACACCTCCTGCATAACCTTTGTCAGTTCCTTTCATATATGCGATCTTTCCGCTGTTGTGGCAGTCTGTGATTTCCTTGGCGGACTGTTTGCCGCCGACTATTCCGCCAATCTGAAAAGGCTGGCTATTGTTGGCTGCGTTAGTATTGATTTCTCCGCTGTTAGTACAGTGCGCGTAAGTTGAGGCCTTGCTACTGTCATATCCGACGATTCCGCCAAAGCCGTTGTTCTTTGCCGTACTATTATCATATTTTGTAGTGGTAGCTACCTTACCGGAGTTGTCGCAGTATGAGAAAGATGCAGCTTGCGTATCGACAAAACCGCAGATGCCGCCGATACAAAGGTTATTGGTAAAATTGTTCGCCTGCTCTATCGATCCCGAATTCTGGCAGTGAGTACCGTCATCCGCCTTGGTGACAGTCACATCCGTAAGGACGTGTCCGACAATTCCCCCGATATATGCGTGGGCGCCGTATGCATTTTCTGTATCTGTGGAACCCACAGCCTTGGTATTGACACAGCCCTTGATCTGAGCGCCGTTCACTGCCGACCCGACAATACCCCCTTCCTTGAGGTTCTTCGTGGATGTCAGGGACTGGTTCACACTGGCCGCATTGGTGCATTTTTCGATTATTGCACCATACATATGATCGTCATCCTCATCAACTCCGCTGCATCCGCAGATGCCTCCGAGATAATTCGCCTTCCCCTTCGAGTTCGCCTTGTTTTCAATGGTACCATAGTTCTGGCAGTTGCTGACGACATTCACCTTGGTTGCGTCAGAAGAGTAACTTACTCCCAGAATACCTCCGATGCGGGTACCTCTGACGTTCTTGTTCATCACCTTTCCTCTGTTTACGCATCCGGAAATTGTATTGGTCTTTGCTCCTTCCGCCCAGGCGCAGATGCCACCGCTTGCGCTGTTGTTGTTTGTAGTGGACGCAGTGGCATTGTTGTCAACTCGCGCATAATTTACGCAGTTCTCTATCTTGCAATCTCCTTTCATAATGGCAGTGATTCCTGCAAGACGGGTGCGGCTGTTCGCCGTCGCATCAGCCTTTGCCGGTATGAAGTTGACGACATTGCTGACAACTGCTCCTTCCGCAGAATATGCGACAGGCGCAATATAAGTCCATCCTTCTGGATCGGAAGAAATCTTAGATGTGAATTCGCTTGTCCCGTCAGCGTTTCCTGCTTCCGCAGCGGAACCCTTTGTAAAATCATAATCGGAAGAGCCGAAGCATACGTTCTTGAGCGTTCCGCTGAGTTCGCCGATGAAGCCCACCCTGTTCTGGTCTGCGGTAACCTTGAAATTGTAGATGTGATGCTTCTGCCCGTCGAATATGCCGCCAAATTTTGAAGCGGGAGTCCATTCTGCACCTTCGAGGTCGATATCGGCGCCGAGTTTGACGGTTTCCTTCGAACCGTAGATATCGGAAATCCTTCCCCAGGCGACAAGCTGTTCGACCGTCATTATCTCCGTAGGAACCCAGGTGCAGGCTGTGATGTTTTTCAAATCCATTCCGCCATTGCGCTCGAATACCATTTCAGCATCCGTGCCTTTCGCACCCTTGGCGCCGTCAGACTTCGTCATAACGATGCGGAAGCCCTTGGTGAATGTCGTAGGATAAATGGCTATATAATAATCTCCAAGAGGGAATGTTTCTCCGTTTTTATACTTGAGGGTAACTTTGCTCTTGTCCGCCTCCCCGAGCGCCAGAGTCGCGGCGTTGAGGGTGGCCTTGCCGGCAAATTTCTCGCTGTTGTTGCCGCTGACGGCAATACTGGTGACGCCTTCTGTCGCGACAGTCACTTTCACGAGTGAGAATTTGTTGCTGAATGCCAGTTTTTTGTCCGCATCAGCCTTTGCAACGGCAACTATAGCAGCGGGATCGACCGCGTGGTCGGCATCTGCATTCTGGGTTGTCGGGATGTTGACCTTGATTTCGGAATCCGAAAGGGATGCCGCAGCATTGGGATATACCGCTACATAAGACTCGGCAATGGCGGCTTCTCCTTCAAATCTGGCGGAAGTGCCGTCCACACCCTTGGCCGTGAAAGTGTTGAGAGCCTTGCCGTCATAGACAGAAATGGCATCCGTAGCCTCCCAGTTGATGTTTTTACCGTCAATCACGGCCTTTGAGGCCTCGGATTCAACACCGAAAACCATATACTGCTTTGCAGAGTCGCCGGTATTTTGTTCAGAAGAGTTGTCAATTTGTTCTTTGGAGCAGGAAAGAGTCACTGCTGCAATGCCTGCCATCAATATAAAGGAATACTTTTTCATAATGCCGACGATTTTAATAGTTCCACAGGTCCTGGTCAATCTCACCGAGATTGTTCAAACTTTCTGAGTTTGCATTCGGATCGGATACCGAGCCGCAGATAATGCCATCAATCCTAAGCAGGGAACACCATAACGTAGGTGACTCATAGGATTTTTTGGAGTAGGTGTTGGTTCTCATTGCTATAATAAAGTTTTTACTGACTTATCGTTATTTCCCGTTCGCAAATATATTACTTTCGTTACAAAAGACAAAATTTTTAAAACAAAAATTCAAAATACAAGGAAATATTCTATATATTTGCGTTCCAATCCCAAGAATAAAAATGAAAAAGGCTACTTTTCTGATTTTCCTTACCTGCCTGGTGATTATGCCGGTGATGGCTGTCTCAAGACCGTTCTCCGTAAATGTGGAGGGTCAGACGAACCACGTGCAAGGCATTGCGTATGACGCATCTGCCGCAAGAATGTATTTTTCCTTTACGACAAGATTCATTGTCACCGATACCGACAGTAGGATTGTCGGTAGTGTCGACAGGATTCACGGGCATCTCGGAGCGATAACCTTCGATGCCAAGGGTCGTAAGGTCTATGCTTCCCTCGAATGCAAGAACGATGAGATAGGAGCCAACATATCGAAGGGCCTCGGTGTGGAAGGATTTGAAGAATCGTCTTTCTATATCGCTGAAATAGACGTGGATGCCATTAGTCGCAAGGATGTGCCACAAGATGAGGCGATGCGCCGCATACCTGTGCCGCAGGCAAATGAGGACTACAGGGCGGAGGTGAGCGTCGATGGCAAAACATACCGTCAGAGGTATGGATGTACAGGAATCGACGGAATTACTATAGGCCCTGATTTCGGGGGCAGGGGCGGCGAGTTCCTGTATGTGGCATACGGCATCAAATCAGACACCACGCGTACGGACAATGACTACCAGGTACTTCTTCAGTACAGGATGGACGATATACGCAATGGCAGAAGCGCCACTCCCAGACGTTATTTCATAAAGACGGGCAATACGAAATACGGTGTACAGAATCTGGCCTACGACCCGTTCACGGGTATGATGTTCCTTGCCGTTTACAAAGGAGCGAAAAGACAATATCCCAACTATGACCTGTTTGCCGTGGATATGGCGGCAATACCTGCCAAAACAAAACTTCAGGATGTGCCTTATGAAAAAGGTAAGGTGGACCTTGTACCTCTGGCCTCGGAGGGCTGGCACTTCAAATACGGCTCGATGGGGCTGTGCCCTCTTGGAGACGGGAACTGGTACATAGCCGAAGGAGGAAAAGCCAAGGATAAGCTTACAGGAAAGAAACTCCGTACCGGAAAGGCTGTCCTGTACAGATGGATCCCCAGGGCGGAAACACCTTTCAAGAAGGTGGAGGCTTTCCCCGAGCAGGGCAGCTTCAAACAGAAATGGTCCAAAGGCCCGCGATGGCTGGAGGATGCCGTCATCTACCAGATTTATCCATCTTCATTCAAGGATTCGGACGGAGACGGCATAGGTGACCTGACTGGTATAGAATCGAAGCTCGATTACATTGCGTCCCTCGGCATAAAATGCATCTGGCTGAACCCCATATTCGTGTCCGACTTCATTGACGGCGGCTATGACGTCATTGATTTCTACAGGGTTGACCCCCGTTTCGGCACCAACGGTGATCTCGTTCGACTCATAAAGAAGGCACACGAAAAAGGCATAAAGGTGATGCTCGACCTTGTTGCCGGCCATACGTCCATAAAATGCGAATGGTTCAGGCAGAGCAGCGAAGGTCTTGACCAGCGGTATTCCGACTATTATATATGGAGCGACCGCCTGCCCGACAAGAAGGCCGAATCTACGCTCAAGGAGATGTTGCAGGACCCCGACTATATGCAAAGCACGAAAGGCAAATGGATGGTGAGCGATTATCCTAGAAACAAATACTATATGAAGAATTTCTATGCCTGCCAGCCTGCCCTCAACTATGGTTTTGCGCAACCGAACCCGAACCGCCCATGGGAGCAGGGAGTCGATGACGAGGGACCCAGGGCCGTCCGGCAGGAACTGATGAACATTATGGCTTTCTGGTTCGGCAAGGGGGTTGACGGATTCCGTGTGGATATGGCCAACAGCCTCGTAAAGAATGACAAGAACCACAAGGAAACTATGAAGTTGTGGCGCGGTATCAGGCAATGGATGGACAAGAAATATCCCGGCAGGGCCATTATGGCCGAATGGGGCAATCCAAGCATATGCCTCGCCGCAGGTTTCAATGTGGATATGGACCTCAATCCTATGAACAGTGCCACCAGGCTGATGTATTTTGACAACAAGCATCAGGCGGACGGCGGAAGTTATTTTTCATTGAACGGAGGCCTCTCATCTGAAAAGGACCTCTATGGCAACCCCTGGCCGGAAAATCAGATAAACAGAAGCATAACTGCCGGGGTAATGCTCAGGAACTATTATGCGCATATGACTGAATGCCTGTCCTCCACTTCCGGATATGGATGGTTTGCCACGATAACAGGCAATCACGACCACCTCAGAATGAATACGGGAGGTCGCAATACGCCGCAGCAGCTGAAGGTTATGATGACCTGGGTTATGTGTATGCCTCTGCCCATCCTTTACTACGGGGATGAAATAGGTATGCGCTCGCTGGCTGGATTGCCCAATGTCGAAGGAGCCAACCACAACGGCAAGGAAAGGGCCGGGGCGCGTACTCCTATGCAGTGGGAAGGCGGTGCGACGGCCGGGTTCAGCACCTGTGCTCCCGAAAAGCTGTATCTGCCTGTATGCCCTTATTGGACTGCGGCCTGCAACTATCAGGATTACCTCAGACAATTGGCGGAAGGCAAGGTGAAGGCACTGGCAGAAGGAGCTCCGACCGTACAGAGTCAGGAAAATGACCCGAATTCACTACTTAACTGGACGAAAAAATTGATTGCGCTCCGCAAGGATAATAAGGCTTTCCAGGCTAATTCGTCATTCACTCCGCTTGCCACGGATAAGGCCTATCCAATGATGTTCTCCCGCTCCGACGGCAAGGATACTTTCATCGTGGCCCTGAACCCTACAGGAAAGCAGCAATCCGCAGATATACGTTCAATCCTGCCTGATGGAAAGTCTTTGGAAACGGTACTTGTCAGCGGGAATGCAAAAGTATCGTCATCAAGACTTGCAATGAGTGCAACATCCGCGATAATTCTTAAAATCAAATAGTTATGAAAAAAATTATTTCTCTGACCCTTGGATGTATCCTTTGCCTGCAGGCTGGGGCCTGGGGCAGGCGGAACCATCAGGCCATAGCCTATATCGCCGAACAGCATCTTACCCCCACTGCGGCTGCCGCAGTCAGGGATATGCTGCAAGGGCAGTCTCTTACCTATTATGCAGGATGGATGGACGACTTCCGAACCATAGAACTGATAAAACTGCCGGAGCCCGACAACAACGGCAACACAGAGATTGAGAGAGTTCATTTCTATAAGGTTGACAAGAAATTCAGACCTGTGATGACGCCGTACAACGATGGCCTGTGGCTGATAACCGACGCTGTCGAGAACCTGTACAACCATAAACAGCTTTCAAAGGAGGCATGTCTCGATTATATGAAGGTTCTCGCCCACCTTGTAGGAGACGTACATTGCCCCTGCCATATTTCATACGCTGACAAAAGGGACAAAAAACTTGGGAAATACAAAGTGTTCGACAACAAGAACAGGGAAGTAGCCAAACTCCATAAATTCCTTGATGTCACGATTCTGGACTGGCGTTTCCCCGGTGGAATGACCGATCTCGCCTATATTGCCGATCCGCTGTTGCGTCCCAATCCGACAGAGTCTGATCTTCAATATATGAAAGATGTCCAAGCCGGATCCATAATCGAGTGGGGAAAGGAAATTGCCGTTAATTGCAAGGATGTCTATCAAAGGATAACTCCCGAACATCAGATGACAATCGAGGAAGAGCAATGGCTGGCGGATCTGGAGAAGGACCAGATTCTCCGTGCGGGATATCGTCTCGCAAAGATTCTCAATGATATATTCTCCGAGTAATTGAAACTCCGCCGCCGCATATTGCTTTTGTCTGTTCCCTGTCTCTTCGCTTTTTGCAGCAAGGAGCAGGCCGATGGAGGCGCGATATCGCCTGATCCGGTTCCGGAAATAATTGTAGAGCCTGAAGATGGTAGCAGTGTATATGGTCTTGTGAGCTGTGACGGTAAAGGAGTCAGCGGCGCAGTGATTTCAGATGGTGTGGAAGTGGTCAGGACCGACAGTAAGGGAATATATCAGATGAAATCTCTAAAAAAGAACGGTTTTGTTTTTATTTCCGTGCCCAGCGGGTATGAAGTGGCACTGGACGGCATCGTACCGCAGATAAAACTTCCGTTGTACAAGACGGCCGCGGTGGCGGAAAGGGTGGATTTCAAACTGTATGCCTCCGGCGGCCAGACAAATCATACGATGCTTTTTTTCGGGGACATCCATCTGGCGGGAGGACGGTCGAATGACAGAACACAGTTCAGGACATTCACTTCGGAAATAGCAAAATATATCGCGGATCATCCCGACGAGAAGATATATGCAATGACTCTTGGAGATATGACCTGGGATTTGTACTGGTACAGCCGTTCGTACGGTTTCGCCCAGTATCTTGCAGATATGACTCCGCTCAAAGGCCTGCCTGTCTTTCACACGATAGGCAACCACGACCACAATATGCGGACAAACGTGGACGGCAATACCTCCGGCTGGGATGCCGTCGATTGGGATACCGGCAAAGCTTTCAGACAGTCCATAGCGCCTTCCAACTATTCATTCAACATAGGCAAGATTCATTATGTCGTTCTGGATGACATCTATTGCAGAAACACTACCGGAGGAGAATCAGCAGACCGCATTTATGACAACGCCCTGAGCGACGAAGCCCTTGCGTGGCTGAAGAAAGACCTGGCCTTCATTTCCAAAAGTACGCCTGTCGTGGTGACAATGCACTCGCCTGTCTTTGACAAGCACGGGGAATACAATCTGAAGAATTCCGAAGAACTCGTCAGGTGTTTTACCGGATATGTGTCAGCGACCTTCGTCTCCGGTCACAGCCACAAATTCTGGAACATAATCAAAGGAAATGTGCGTGAGTACAATTCCGGTGCAGTATGCGCGGCCTGGTGGGATGCCGGATACTATACCCCGACTTTGAATATAGGGCAGGACGGAGCCCCGGGCGGCTACAGAATAATGACTGTGACGGGTAAAACAATGAAATCCAGGTTCAAAGCTACCGGAAAGCCGGATGACTTTCAGTTCCGTTCATACGACCGCAACAGTATCAGTCTTACTCCGGAGGCATACGGCATCAGGGATGCCGGAAATGCCGCCGCTTTTACTGCGGACATGAAAAAATACGGCGCATACTATTCACCGAGTTCCGAAAACAGGGTTATTTTGAATGTCTGGGACAAAGACGATAATTGGAAGGTAGAGGTGACGGAAAACGGCAGGGCGCTTGATGTCACAAGCGTTTCATATTACGACCCTCTTTATCTTATCGCCTACGTGGCGAAAAAATATGCGTCCGGAAAGTCGGTCAGCCACCTGCCTTCCAATACGGGCCACTTTTATGAGATAACTGCGTCATCGGCCACTTCCACTCTCGAAATAAAGGTCACGGATGATGAGGGGCGGGTATATGCCGAGTCGATGAAGCGTCCCAAGCCATTCTCCATCGACGAATACAGGTAAAACCGCAGGCGCGCAGCACACCTTTCAAAAGTCTTATTCTGCAGTAAGCGGCGACGCACTTTTTGTTCAATCTCAAAATTTCATTAAATTTGCGAAACGAAAATTTTATGGGGGCAGCTGAAACAAGACGTAAAAAAATTGTCCGGGCGGTCACGCAGGCGGAGTTCCTGTCTGTTGTGGAACTTGCCGAAATGTTCGATGTCACTACCGCTACGATACGTACGGACCTGAATACGCTTGAGGATGAGCACCTTGTCATCCGTTCTCACGGTGGCGCCATACCTGCCGCCGCCAGGGTTGTGAATCTTCGTGATGACGAGAAGGCGAAGAACAACAGGGCCTTGAAAAAACGGATTGCCGTTGCCGCGGCCGCCTTGGTGGAACCCAATGACTCCATAACCATCGCTTCCGGCTCGACGATGAACGTTTTCGCGGAAACGATCTCACCTGCGGAAAAGCTGAATATTCTGACTCCATCACTGCGCATCGCAACGATACTTGTGGACAATCCTCTCGTTTCTCTGTTTTTCCTTGGAGGATATGTCAGCAACTACACCTATTCCGCCTACGGCCCCTATGCGTCCGACGGCCTTGATATCTTCCATACCGACAAATTGTTCTTCGGGGTGGAAGGCTTCAGCGCCGAAGGTGGACTCAGTTGCGGTTTTCTGGAAGAGGCTGACCTCACAAAAAAAATGATGAAATCAGCCACCAAGATAATTGTGCTGGCCGATTCCACGAAATACCGCCGTCGCGGTTTCTGCTCTATTTGTGCGTTGAAAGATATAGACGTCCTGGTCACTGACAGTGGTCTGAGCGAAAAGGCCAGGCGGGAAATTACGGAACAGGGTGTCGAACTCATTATTGCTTGAAAAATATGTAACTTTGTAGACTATGATATATGACGTTATAATAATAGGCGGAGGGGTGACGGGAGTCGGCACTGCAAGGGACTGCGCGTTGCGCGGACTGAAAGTGCTTCTGCTCGAACGTCAGGACCTTACCGCCGGAGCTACGGGCCGCAATCACGGCCTGCTGCACAGTGGTGCACGCTATGCGGTGACGGACAAGGAATCCGCTGCCGAGTGCATAAGGGAAAACAAGATTCTGCGCCGTGTGGCGTCCAATTGCGTGGAGCCGACAGGAGGTCTTTTCATAACACTTCCGGAGGATGACCTCGCATATCAGGACAATTTCATAAAATGCTGCCGCGAGGCCGGAATCGACGCCGAGGCCATCGACCCGAAGGAGGCATTGAGGATGGAACCGTCCGTGAATCCGGCTCTCATCGGTGCGGTGAAGGTGCCGGATGCTTCCGTCGATCCTTTCCGTCTGGCTACGGCGAACGCCCTGGATGCAATGCTGCACGGTGCCGAAGTGCGCACATATACCGAAGTCACCGGATTCATCAAGGAAGGCGACAGGATAGTGGGAGTGGAAACCCGTGACACCAAAACGGGTGCAGAAGAGAAATTCTATGCAACCATTACCGTAAATGCCGCCGGAATATGGGGACACCATATTGCAGAGATGGCCGGTTGTGAAATCAGGATGCTGCCCGCAAAAGGCTCGCTGCTGATTTTCGGTCACAGGGTGAACAAGATGGTGATAAACCGCTGCCGCAAGCCGGCGAATGCCGATATTCTGGTACCGGGCGACGTGGTCTGCGTGATAGGCACGACATCCGACAAGGTTCCTTTCGAGGAATGTGATGACATAAGGGTTACGCCCGAAGAAGTGCAGCTGCTGTTGCGCGAAGGCTGTATGCTGGCACCGTCTCTGGCACAGACACGTATTCTGCGTGCCTACGCAGGCGTGCGTCCCCTCGTAGCTTCAGACGATGATCCTACCGGCCGCAGCACCAGCCGCGGAATAGTGCTTCTGGACCACGAAAAGCGCGACGGTATCCCGGGATTCATAAGCATCACGGGAGGCAAGCTCACCAGTTATCGTCTTATGGGCGAACAGGCCACGGACCTTGTATGCGGGAAACTCGGGAAGAACGCCCGCTGCCGTACTGCGGAACTTCCCCTGCCAGGCTCCGAAAAGGACCTGATGGAGGGCGCCAAGGGCCTCAAAATGGCAGAAAAAGCCGCCATCGGCCGTCAGGGTACTATGGTCAGCAAGATGGACTTTGCAAATAAGAGCGAGGTCCTGTGCGAATGCGAGCACGTCACACGCGCCGAAATAGCCTACGCCGTGAAATATCTCGACGTCCACAATATGATGGACCTGCGCCGCCGCACCCGCGTGGGTATGGGTACCTGCCAGGGCTCGTTCTGTATGAAGAAGGTCGCAGCCGCACTTGCCGAGGAACTGGGCTGTCCGGAAAAGACCGATGAATTCGTGCAGGAGTATCTGCGTGAAAGGTGGAAGGGTATGATTCCGGTATGCTGGGGCGATGCCCTGCGCGAGGCCGAATATATGCGTAAACTTTATGCCGACAAAGCCGGGGAGGGCGAAGAAAGATGAAATTCGACGTTGTAATAATAGGAGGCGGCCTTGCGGGCCTTACCGCAGGAGTGGAACTCCAGAAAAAAGGCCTTCGCTGCGCCGCAGTGGCGGAAGGGCTGACACTGAACGAGTGCCCCCGCGAAGAATTCATAAAGCTGGGCGGGACTCTGTTCCCCGGTGACAGCGTCATCGGAGGCCACATTGTCGACGACGGAGACGGCAAGAGTCTCGAATGGGTGGAAACAAGGAATCTTGTCGGGACCCGTCTTGAGGCTCCTTACTATATCCTATCCACCGGAAAATTTTTCAGCCGCGGGCTTGTATCCAATATGGAAGGCATCACAGAGCCTGTTTTCGGCTGCGACGTGGAATATGCCGGAGGGCCGTCCGAATGGACGGTGCAAGAGTTCTTCGACGACCAGCCTTTCGAGAAGTTCGGCGTGACAACAGATGCCGAAAGCCGCGTAAAAATAGGAGGAAAAGTCATCGGAAACCTTTATGCAGCCGGGGAGATTCTTGCAGGGCGTCAGGACATTGTGACTACGGCCCAAAAGGTTGCTGAACAAATCATAGGGAGGAAAAAGTAATGCAGGACAAGAATATAAGCAAAGACAATTTCGAGCAGTGCCTGAAGTGCAACCTGTGCACCACAGTCTGCCCTATGATGGCTGCGAACCCGCACTATCCTGGCCCGAAACAGGCCGGTCCGGACGGAGAGCGCTATCGTCTGAAAGACCCGAAATTCTTTGATCTGACCTTGAAATACTGCCTCAACTGCAAACGCTGCGAGGTGGCCTGTCCGTCAGGTGTGAAGGTTGGCGACATAATACAGAAAGCCCGGCTCGAATTCGGGAAACAGCACAATCCCGTGCGCGATTTCACCCTTGCCAACACGGATCTGGTGGGTTCGCTTGCGGTGCCTTTCGCCCCGATTGTGAACCCCGTGATGGCGGCCAAGCCTGTCAAGGCGCTGATGGACACCTTCATAGGAGTCGATTCGCACCGCACTTTCCCTAAATATTCCTCGAAGAAGTTCACCTCCTGGTTCAAGTCATCGAAAGCTCCTTCGCAGGAAGGATTCGACCGCTACGTGCATTATTTCCACGGCTGTTACGTGAACTACAACTACCCGCAGCTGGGCAAAGATTTCGTCACCCTGATGAATGCCTGCGGCTACGGTGTACGCCTTCTGGACAAGGAGCGCTGCTGCGGCGTGGCCCTGATGTCAAACGGCTTCGGCGCACAGGCCCGCAGGAACGCCAACACCAACATAGGCGCTTTCCGCCGTGCGGGAGGAGTTGTACTTACGAGTTCCTCCACCTGTACCTTCACTATGCGGGACGAGTACGAGCACGTGCTGGGAATTGACAATTCAGACGTACGCGACAATATACTCCTGACCACCAAATGGCTCTACGACAAGGTGGAGAAGGGTGAGATAAAACTTGCCTTCAAGAAGGACTACCACAAGAAAATCACTTACCACACCGCCTGCCATATGAACAAGATGGGCTGGGCCATATATTCCACGGAACTGCTCCGTATGATTCCTGGCGTGGAACTGACCGTACCACAGCAGCAGTGCTGCGGAATTTCAGGCACCTTCGGCTTCAAGAAGGAAAACTATCCGTATTCACAGAAGATAGGACAGGAACTTTTCGACACCCTGCTCGAGAGCGCTCCCGACGTTGTCGCCTGTGACTGCGAAACCTGCAAATGGCAGATAGAGATGAGCACGGGCCTCACCGTGATGAACCCCGTATCCATCCTTGCCGAAGCATTGGATATCGAAGAGACGAAGAGACTCAACAGGGTGTAGAACTGATAATTGCCTGACTGAATCCTATCAGAAAAGCACTGTCAGTCCGGCCATAACTATCGACACCATACTCATCAACTTGATAAGTATGTTGAGGGACGGCCCTGAGGTATCCTTGAACGGGTCTCCGACAGTGTCGCCGACTACGGTCGCGTGATGTGCCGAAGAACCTTTCCCTCCGAGATTCCCCTCCTCGACGAACTTCTTCGCGTTATCCCAGGCTCCTCCGGAATTGGCCATGAATACGGCAAGTACGAAGCCTGCGCTCAAGCCTCCGACAAGAAGTCCGAGCACTCCGGCCACTCCGAGAAGTAAACCTACGGCTATGGGAACCAGTATCGCGAGGAGCGCGGGTACCAGCATTTCCTTCTGCGCCGCCTTGGTAGAGATTTCAACGCAACGCTTGTAGTCGGGAGTACCCTCTCCTGTGAGAATACCCTTAATTTCCTTGAACTGACGGCGTACTTCCACCACCATCTTCGATGCCGCGCGTCCTACGGCGTCCATCGTGAGACCGCAGAAAAGGAAGGCCATCATAGCTCCGATGAACACTCCTGCAAGGACGGTGGGGTTCATAATGCTTACGTTGTAATTGCTCAGGACATCGAGTATATTGGCATCGGCCGCATCCTTGACAATGTCGCCGACACCCGTTATCGTTTCACCCGCACGTGTGAGGGCAACCTTGATTTCCTCTATGTATGAAGCAAGAAGAGCAAGCGCCGTGAGAGCGGCCGACCCTATGGCAAAACCCTTCCCGGTCGCCGCCGTCGTGTTTCCGAGGGCATCGAGGACATCAGTACGTTCACGTACCTTGGGATCGAGTTCCGACATCTGCGCATTGCCTCCGGCATTATCCGCGATAGGTCCGTATGCATCGGTTGCGAGGGTTATGCCCAGAGTCGACAGCATACCGACAGCCGCGATGGCCACACCATAAAGTCCCTGAGCCAGCACTCCGGGCGCCATTACATCGGTGTCGAATCCGGTAGCGCACAGGAAAGAAAGGATGATTGCCGCGGCAATGGTTACGACAGGAACTGCCGTGGAGCGCATACCGAGTCCGACACCGCCTATGATTACCGTTGCCGGGCCGGTCTGGGCCGCTCCTGCGAGTTTCTGCGTGGGTTTGTATGAATGTGACGTATAGTATTCAGTGGATTTGCCTATTATGACACCGGCTACAAGCCCGGAAACGACGGACAATGAATACTGCCACCATTGAGGGCCGTCCGTACCGAAGACCAATGCAAGAATGCCGAAAGTGGCTATTCCGCTCAGGATTGCAGCCACGTTTGTCCCGAAACTCATACTCTTCAGCAGCTCCTTCATTCCCGCGCCTTCCTTCGTGCGTACCGTAAATATTCCCGCAACGGAAAGCAACACTCCGACAGCCGCGATGAGCATAGGTGCAAAAATGGCCTTGAGCTGCATTTCCGGACCGAAAGCATAAAATGCCGATGCTCCGAGAGCCATTGTGGAAAGTATTGAGCCGCAGTATGATTCGTAAAGGTCTGCGCCCATACCGGCCACGTCCCCCACATTGTCGCCTACATTGTCTGCAATGGTGGCGGGATTGCGGGGATCATCCTCCGGAAGATCGGACTCGACCTTACCCACTATGTCTGCTCCGACGTCGGCAGCCTTGGTGTATATCCCGCCTCCGACGCGCGCGAACAGCGCCTGGGTAGATGCTCCCATACCGAAAGTGAGCATTGTGGTGGTGATGACGACAAGCTTTTGCGCTATCGTGGCCTCAGTGATGCAGGCATTGAGGATGAGCCACCACAGGGCTATGTCCAGAAGCCCCAGCCCCACTACGGTAAGACCCATTACGGACCCGCTGCGGAATGCTATTTTAAGCCCACCGTTCAGTGATTTGCGGCAGGCGTTTGCCGTGCGCCCCGATGCGAAGGTGGCCGTTTTCATTCCTATGAAACCTGCAAGGCCGCTGAAAAATCCGCCTGTCAGGAAAGCAAAGGGAACCCAGGGATTCTGCACGCCGAAACCGTAAGCGAGAATAGCAAAGAAAACGGCAAGGCAGATGAATACTATAACCACGACTTTGTACTGCTGCTTCAGGTAGGCCATAGCCCCTTCCCTCACATACTGTGCAATCTGCCGCATTGTGGGCGTTCCTTCATCCTGCCTCTTCATCTGACGGTAGAATACGAACGCAAAAAGAAGTGCAATTACACTGCCGGTCAAAACCAGCCAGGGCACCAGTTCGAAGAATGTAATAGTTTGTGTCATAACTGTCTGTGTTAGATTTATAAAATTCGCCTAAACACAAATTTATATATTTCCATTACAATAATCAAATATTTTTTATCTTTGTGTCCGATATGAAACACACCAGAAATTTCTGCATAATCGCCCATATAGACCACGGGAAAAGCACTCTGGCCGACAGGATGCTGGAGGTGACGAACACCCTCAATGCCCGTGAAATGGAAAACCAGGTTCTCGATTCGATGGATCTTGAGAGGGAGAAGGGCATTACGATAAAAAGTCACGCCATACAGATGGACTACAGGTATAAGGGCGAGAATTACACTCTCAACCTTATCGACACCCCGGGGCACGTGGACTTCAGCTATGAAGTGTCCCGCGCGATTGCCTCCTGCGAGGGGGCTCTGCTGGTGGTGGACGCTACGCAGGGGATCCAGGCCCAGACGATAAGCAACCTGTATCTGGCGCTCGAGCACGATCTTGAAATCATCCCCGTACTCAACAAGATTGATATGGATGCGGCAATGGTGGACGCGGTGCGCGACCAGGTAGTGGACCTTCTCGGTTGCAAGCCGGAGGAAGTTCTCCTCGCTTCGGGCAAGACAGGGGAAGGCGTGCCTGCCATACTGGATGCCATATGCGAAAGGATACCAGCTCCTGACGGCAATCCGGACGCCCCGCTGCAGGCACTGATTTTCGACTCCGTATTCAACTCATTCCGGGGCATCATAGCATATTTCAAAGTGGAGAACGGATGCATACGCACCGGCGACAAGGTCAAGTTTATGGGTACGGGGAAAGAGTATGTCGCCGAGGAGGTGGGCGTGCTCAAGATGAAGATGATCCCGGGAAAAGAGATTCCGTGCGGCAGCGTGGGATATCTGATTTCAGGCATAAAGACGGCCACGGAAGTCAAGGTGGGCGATACCATAACCCACGTCGAAGCTCCTTGCAGCGAAGCGATAGCGGGATTCGAAGATGTGAAGCCTATGCTTTTCGCCGGTATGTATCCCGTCTCTACGGACCAGTACGAAGAACTCCGCGCCAGCCTTGAGAAATTCCAGTTGAATGACGCCTCCCTGGTGTTCGAACCCGAGTCTTCATTGGCCCTGGGCTTCGGCTTCCGCTGCGGTTTCCTGGGCCTGCTGCATATGGAGATAGTTCAGGAGAGGCTTTTCAGGGAGTTCGATATGGACGTGATAACCACCGTCCCCAACGTTTCCTACAAGGTTTACACCACACAGGGCGAGGTGGTGGACGTGCACAATCCCAGCGGCCTGCCGGCGCCCACGCTGATTCAACGCATAGAAGAGCCATACATCCAGGCCCAGATAATCTCAAAATCAGAGTTTTACGGCGCGATAATGAAGTTGTGCCTGGACAAGCGTGGCATACTCAAAGGCGAGCATTACATCAGCGCCGACCGCGTCGAGCTGACCTATGAGATGCCGCTTTCGGAAATAGTCTTCGACTTCTATGACAAGTTGAAGTCCATCTCAAAGGGTTATGCATCCTTCGATTACCATTTGATCGGATACCGCGATGCGCGCCTGGTGAAACTCGACATACTTCTCAACGGAGATGCCGCAGATGCGCTCAGCAGCCTGATTCACGCTGACCACGCCTATGATTTCGGCCGCAAGATATGTGAGAAACTCAAGGAACTTATCCCGCGTCAGCAGTTTGACGTGGCGATACAGGCGGCCGTGGGAGCAAAGATCATAGCGCGCGAAACAGTGAAGGCCGTGCGCAAGGATGTGACGGCGAAGTGCTACGGCGGTGACGTGACACGAAAACGCAAGCTCCTGGAAAAGCAGAAGGAAGGAAAGAAGCGTATGCGCCAGATCGGGACCGTAAATGTTCCTCAGAGCGCGTTTATGGCCGTTTTGAAGCTGGATTAGCGGAAAAATCCGTCACAATCGCCTGCACGGTCCGGCGTACGTTGGCCTTGGCCGTAGAGGGTTCCATCATCTGTTCAAGCGTAAGGCTGGCCGGAGATATTTCCCTGATATCGGCAAAACCTGCATCTATAAGGGTCTGGCGGTCCAGACATTTTCCGCAGACGGCTACAGTGCGTATGCCCTGTGCCTTGGCGTGCTGGAGGATGCCGAACGGTGTCTTGCCCTTGAGGGTCTGACTGTCCATCTTCCCCTCACCCGTAATTACCATATCGGCTCCGGCGATGCGCTCGTCGAAACGTACCGTATCCAGAACAAGTTCGATACCGGGCGTAAGGCACGCACCGAGAAAAGCGAGAAAAGCGCCACCCAGACCGCCCGCAGCACCTGTTCCGGGTACGCGGCTGATATCCGGACCCGCCATATCGCCATTCGTATATTCGGCTCCGGCAAGACCAGCTGTCCTTGATATCACTGCGGCAAAGTTGGCCATACCTTCATCCAGGGCCCTTACCATCCTCTGGTCGGCACCTTTTTGCGGGGCGAATATCTCCGCAGCGCCTGCGGGACCGCAGAATGGAGTATTGACGTCGCAGGCCACGCGAAAGCGTGACTCACGAAGACCATCTGCCACTCCTGAAACATCTATCGAGGCAATCTTTGCCATCGCCTCGCCGCAGCCGTACATAGGAAGGCCATCGTCAGTAGAGAGCATCTTGCCGTCGGCGCCCAGGAAACGGAAGCCCAATGCTTCCAGCATTCCCATTCCGCCGTCATTGGTGGCGCTGCCGCCGAGACCTATTATGAAGTCACGGCAGCCGCGGTCCAGCGCGTCAAGTATCAGTTCGCCTGTGCCGTAGGTCGAGGCTTTCATCGGATTTAGTTCGTCCCTTTTCAATAATGGCAATCCGCTCGCCGCCGCCACGTCAATCACGGCAGTAAGCGTTGAGAATTCTGCTGCGGCGCCCAGCGGAGGCCGATCCAAATTTTTCGAGGCGGGCGGTTCTTCGGAACCGGCAAGCCAGCGGGCTAAAGCCCTACTGCTCGAGCCGCAAGCATCAAAATGCTTGCTGTTAACCTCTCGCGACCCGGGAGAAAAATTTTCGGGTCGGCGAAGCGACCGCGCCGCAGCAATTACCCCATACTCCGCCTTGATGGGCCGCATAAGGGGGTCGTGGACGGGGACGGAGACCATCTGTCCGCCACAGGCAGAAGCAATAGCCTCGGCCGTACCCTCGCCGCCGTCGGCAACGGGGACCATAACCGTTTCACAATCGGGGAATAGCT
>JAKSJV010000079.1 GCA_024402005.1 Bacteroidales bacterium | reverse complement strand
TGATAAAGCGCTATGCAGCGGCACATAACGTATGCGGCCATAGGAGTCGCATTCACGCTCACCTTGCCCGTACTCGTCTTTATAAAATCAGCACCCGCTTCCATTGCAAGGAAAGAAGCCTCTGCGATATTCTCGGGACTCACCAGAAGGCCCGTCTCAAGGATAACCTTGAGGCAGATATGACGGCCGGCTCCGGCCTCGTCGATGCAATGCCGCACGGCTGCTATCTCATCGGAAGCCTTTTGCTTATCGCCGTCAAGGAAGCTGTTTAGGGCAAGCACTATATCCACCTCGTCAGCACCGGCCTCGACAGCCATCTTCGCTTCAAGGCATTTGACCTCGATGAAGCTCTGCGACGTGGGAAAGCAGGCTGAAACCACAGTAGCGTGCAGTTCCGGGCACAGGCGCTCCTTGACCACCACAGGAGCGAAATTCGAATAAACGCATATCGAAGCAGGCAGCGGATAAGCCGGATAGGCCTCGTGGAAAGCCGTGACCTTCTTCACGAACCCAGCGATGGAAGACGGGGTGTCATTGTTGTTCAGGGACGTCAGGTCCATCATCGAAAAACAGGCCTTGAGTACCTCGTCAGACATCTTCCCTTTGGATTTTTCGGTAATTTCAGCGATAGCGCCTTCAATCTGCTCTGCGGTCAGATTGTAACCGTACTTTTCTGCATAGTTCATATGAATCTCAATTAATCTGAATATTGAATCCTTCCTTTATCAGCGGTTCCAGCAAGCCCCTCATAGTCTCCACCGTGAACTTTTCAAGCCCTTCCACCGGAGCGGGACGGTCAAGGGTATAGACCATCACCTGCCTGGGACGAAGACGCCTGACTGCATTGAACCAGTCTTCAAGGGCCTCCTTGTCCGTCCTGTAATCGGGACGCGCACCGCCAAGAAACATTGTCTGCATTATGAAATCCCCCTCGAACCGCTCCAGATTGGCAATTACGTGCTCCATATCGACCTTCACGTTAGGGCTGTTGATTGCATTGACAAGGTCTTCAGCGGCAGCATCCAGTTTCATAATCGGATCGTCCACTTTCCTGAGGGCAAGAAAAACATCCTCCCTGTCCAGAGTCATCGAATTGGACAGCACTGCGATTTTAGTGTCAGGACAGAACTCATCGCGCAGGGCAATGGCCGCATCTATTATGGCCGGGAAATCAGGATTGAGGCTGGGCTCTCCGTGACCCGCAAAGGTAATCACATCCGGCCTCTCCCCTTTCTCCGACATTGAGGCCAGTGTCTTCCCCAACTCCAGAGTAACCTCCGGCAAAGCGGGCATAGGAGTCCTTGTCCTGCCATCCCTGTTGAGCCCGCATTCACAATAGATGCAATCGAAATTGCAAAGCTTGCCGTCGGCAGGCAGCAGGTTCACGCCTAGGGAGACGCCAAGCCTCCTCGAATGCACCGGGCCGTAAACTATGTTATCGAAGCGCAGCACGGGATTTCAGTTTAGAGGTCACGGCAACATTAGCCGCGGGTACATCAACCACGGCAACATCAGCCGCGACAGTATCAGCCATATCGACCCTGACGGTATCCGCGGCAACAACAATCCTCGGACCGGCAAAAACCGTATCCAGCCCATCCTGAAAATCGAAATTGAAAAGACTGTCGGAATAAGTCAGAGTGTCCAGCAGGCAGATACGGTGAGGAGCGAAACGCTTCAAACCATACCTTGCCGCATAGACCGCATCCTCCCTGGATTTCTCCTCCTTGAGAGCCAGGCCCTCCTTGTGGACTATGGCCACGGCCTTTTTCAGCATTTTGGTATAGCGGCGGGCATCTTTGATATAATGCTCCTGACTCAATGCATAATCCTCGAGAGTATATCCGTACTTGTCCAGTACAGCCTCGTACACACGCGTGGTATCCGCCATCCTTCTGAGAGTCCAGTCCCCGTTTATCCTCTGGTCCAGAAGGAACATCTCGGCATATATCCGGGACATCTGGCCTCTGGGGATAACTCTGGCTCCCCTGTTGCAGGAAAACAGCAACAGACAAAGCAACAGGACAGGCAGATATTTCAGACGGCGCTTCACGGGCTCTTATCTGATAACGGCTCCGAAATCCTTCTGGAACACGAAAAGGATATTGTTCATTATCTTCTCGGAATCCGCATCGGTCAATGTCTTCTCAAGGTCCTGAAGCACAAAACTTATGGCATACTGCTTCTTGCCTGCCGGTATCTTGTCACCGCGATAGACATCGAACAGATTGACCGATTTGACCATTTTCTTGCCCGCACGTATGGCCGCCTTGCGCATATCCGCATAGCTGACGCCTTCGTCCAGCAGCAGGGCAAGGTCGCGACGCACCTCGGGGAACCTGGGCAATTCGCTGTATTTCACCTTGTTGCGTTTGACCAGCTTGAACAGCGCGGGCCAGTTGATCTCCGCCGCGAAAACAGGCTGTTTCACACCGAATATCCTGGCAAATGACGGCAGAATCGTCCCCACTGTTGCGAGAGTCCCGCCACCGCCGGGCAATTTGTATGTAACGCCTTCCGCATAGATATCGGCAGGCGCGGCATCCGTGTCCATCATATACAGATCGGCACCGATACGGCGCAGCAACAGTTCAAGGTAACCCTTGACCGCATAGAAACTGCTCTTTGCCGGAACAAGATTCCAGGATTTCTCCGGAGTGCCGGTTATCATAAGGCAGAATTCCGTATGCTCCTCCACCTTCTCAAGTTTGTCCGGAACGATACCGGGCTCTTTCAAGCTGTAGACGCTGCCATACTCGAACAGTTTCATACTGTTGCACTGGCGGTTGATATTGTACGCTATCACTTCCAGCCCGCCCGGGACAAGGCTCTGGCGCATCACGTTGAGGTCATTGCTCAAAGGATTCATTATCCTGACGCAATCCGCTTCGGGGAAAGTGTCCAGATGCGAATAATATTCCCCTTTGGTCAGGGAATTGTTCATTATTTCATTGAAGCCATTGGACGCAAGGAAATTGCTTATCATATTGCGCACGGCCTCGGGCTCGGGATGAGCGGAAGGATTCACGCTACTGTGAATGCTGGAAGGCAGTTCGATGTTGTTATAACCATATATACGCAAAATCTCCTCCACCACGTCACATTCACGGTAAACGTCAATCATATATGACGGAACCGCAACCGTGGCACCTCCTTTCCTTTTGCTCAGGAATTCATATTGCAGGTATTCCAATATCCTTTCTATTGTAGAATGGCCGATTTTCTTGCCGATGAAAGACTCGATGCGGTCATAGTCCAACTCCACCCGTTTGCGGGTCATATCTTCGCCATACACTTTCTGCAAGCCTCCGACGACCTTTGCCCCGGTACACTCGCAAATGAGGTTGGCAGCCCTCCACGCAGCCCACTCCGTGGCAAGGGGGTCTGCTCCGCGTTCATAGCGGAACGACGCATCCGTCTTCAGCGTATGACGCTTGCTGGTCTTGCGTATTGCGGCAGGAGTGAAATATGCGCTTTCAAGGAAAACCCTCTTGGTAGATTCCACCGTTCCGCTGTCCTCACCGCCGAAGACACCTGCGATGCACATCGGTTTGGAGGCGTTGGCGATGACAAGGTCCTTGGAAGACAATGTCCTGTCAACACCGTCGAGAGTCCTGATATGCTCTCCCTCGGCCGCCCAACGCACCACAACCTTCCCGCCTTCGATCCTGTCGGCATCGAAAGCGTGCAGCGGCTGACCTATTTCCATAAGGACGAAATTGGTGATATCGACAACGTTGTTGATCGGGCGCAGTCCCACGCTCTGCAGTCTGGACGCTATCCATTCGGGGCTCGGCGCCACTTTCACGCCATCGAGGACGATACCGCTGTAACGCGGGGCTCCTGCCGGGGCCTGAACGTCGATGGCAATGCCGGGGTTTTCGCTGTTCTCCGTTTCCTTAACCTGCGGCACAGTAAGGCGGCAGGGAATATCATTCAGGCGCAAATAAGCGTAAAGGTCACGCGCAACACCTATGTGGGATGCAGCATCCACGCGATTTGCCGTAAGGCCTATTTCAATCACAGTTTCATCCTGAAGTTTCAGATATTCCTTCGCAGGAGTCCCTACAACCGCAGAAGAATCAAGGACCATAATACCATCGTGTGACGTTCCTATCCCGAGTTCATCCTCCGCGCAAAGCATTCCGAAACTTTCCACGCCCCTTATCTTGCTCTTCTTTATCTTGAAATCCTCACCAAGCACGGTACCTATCGTTGCCAGCAGGACTTTCTGTCCCTTCGCAACGTTGGGCGCACCGCACACGACCTGCAAAGGCTCGCCGTCACCGGCATTCACTTTCGTTACGTGAAGATGATCCGAGTCCGGATGAGGTTCACATTCAAGGACTTCAGCGACAACCACGCCCTGCAGCCCTCCCGGGATTGCTTCGGTGGTCTCGACAGCGTCGACTTCCAGACCTATTGCCGTAAGGGCATCAGCCACCTGGGCAGCGCTCAAATCGCATTGCAGGTAATCTTTCAACCAAGAATAACTTATTGTCATAACTTAATCAGTTCTTTATTTCACTATCATCAAAGAGTCCTTCCACGAACTCCTTCCTGTCAAAAATCTTCAAATCATCCACGCCTTCTCCCACGCCTACGAACTTCACGGGAATTTTCATCTGGTCCACGATGCCCACGACCACACCGCCTTTCGCGCTTCCGTCAAGTTTTGTAAGGGCAAGAGCCGTTATATCTGTGGCCGCGGCAAACTGCTTCGCCTGCTGGAAGGCATTCTGCCCTGTGCTTGCGTCCAGAACCAGAAGAACCTCGTGCGGGGCGTCAGGAATCACCTTGCGCATCACATTGCGTATCTTCGTGAGCTCGTTCATCAGATCCACCCTGTTGTGAAGACGCCCTGCGGTATCTATCAGCACCACATCGGCATCCTTTGCCTTCGCAGAGGCGACAGCGTCATACGCAACGGATGCCGGATCGGAGCCCATCTGCTGTTTCACAATGTCCACACCGGCACGCCCGGCCCAGATTGTAAGCTGTTCCACGGCCGCCGCCCTGAATGTGTCAGCAGCACCCACGACAACCTTTTTGCCCTGAGAACGGAACATAGCGGCAAGCTTGCCGATTGTCGTGGTCTTGCCCACGCCATTGACACCCACGACCATAATGACATACGGCTTCTTCGTTTCATCAATGATTCCGACCTCCTGTCCGCTTCCGGTATCAAGCAATGTTGAAATCTCTTCACGGAGCATTGAAACGAGCTCCTGAAAATCCATATACTTATCGGCTTCCACCCTATCCTGGAGAGCGTCCACAATCTTGAGAGTCGTATCGACGCCCATATCCGAAGCGATCAGGGCCTCCTCGATATTGTCCAGAATGTCATCGCTGACGGTGCTTTTCCCGCCGATAGCCCTGGACAGACGCTCGAAAAAGCCGCGCCTGGTCTTCTGCATTCCTTCTTTGATATCGCCCATTTGCCAATAATATAACTTACAAAGATAAAAAATTTTGACTATCTTTGCAATGATACGACAACGAGAATGAGAGTATTTTACAAAGTCCTACTGACCTTTGCCCTAGTGGTATCCCTGACATCCTGTGGCACCGTGGGCCGTTTTCTTTCCGCCAGCAATGAGAAGTCGGACATTTCCGCCGAAGAACTCTCCTCGAAATGGAACCCGAAAGGCACATTGATGGACGTCCGCTGCAAGACATCGGTAAAAGGTCCTTCAGAGAGGCGCATGCTGGTCTATCTTCCAAAGGGATACTATAAGCATCCTGAAAAACGATACCCGGTATTATACATCCTGCACGGAGCGCGCGGCAATGAAACATCCTGGATTCAGGAAGGTCACATCATCGCTCTTACGGACAGCCTCATCGCACAGCACAAAGCACATCCGTTCATAATCGTAATGCCGAACATGAACCAGTACAACGACGACAAGGATTTTGCGAATTCCCGTTTCAAACGCCCCGCAGAGAGTTTCATAGAAACCAACGGCGCCGTGGAAACCGGTTTCATGAAGGATGTCGTCGGTACCGTGGATTCCTTGTTCCGCACCGTTCCCGACAAGGAGCACCGCGCAATCGCAGGCCTTTCCATAGGCGGCTTGCAAGCCATATATCTGTCTGCGAACCATCCCTTCAGCTTTAACGGGATTGCACTGTTTTCACCTATGCACAAGGCATTCATAGCCCTCAGCGACTACAATGACTTCTACAAGAACCTGAAGGAAAAGCAACAGGTACAATTTTCAATCCCGCCACGACTGTACTCGATATACATAGGCAAGAAAGACATTTTCTACTTCAACATCGAATATTACAGGAAGTACCTGCACTGGAACGATTTCCCCTTCCAATACACGGAAATACGCGGCGGACACGAGTGGAAATGCTGGAGAATCTTCTACGGGATGTTCGTCCAGGAGTGCTTCGGTTAGCACTCGAAACAGCCGCAAAAAGGCATTTGATTTATCTAAAAAAGAGCCGTAGAACAAACTACGGCTCTTTCTTTAAGTACATTCTGCCTACCCGCTAGTTCTTGAAGAACTCTGCAGCTTTCTCTGCGTCAACGAGTTCCTCGTTGAACACGTAAGCGCCGGTCTTGGGAGACTTGTCCATTTTGATGCATTTCATCATCTTCCTTTCGCCAGCTTTGGCGTTGAAGGTTGCGACAGCTTTCTTTGCCATAGTTCAATCCTTTTACTTGATTTCTTTATGAACGGTTACTCTGCCGACACCTGCATGGTATTTCTTGCGCTCGATACGGTCAGGAGTGTTCTTCTTGTTCTTGGTAGTGATGTAACGTGAAACCATAGGCTTTCCGTTCTCATCGTTCTCAATGCTTTCAAGGATAACCTGTACCCTTACATCTTTTCCTTTTCCTTTAGCCATAATTCACGAATTAATAAATGTTGATAAAACCTTTCTTGCGGGCCTCACGCAATGTAGCGTCCAGACCGTTCTTTTCAATCGTACGCATACCCTTGGCGGAAACGCGCAGCGTGATGAATCTTTTTTCCTCTTCTGACCAGAACTTCTTGGTCTTGAGATTGATGTCGAAGGTGCGTTTTGTACGCAGTTTTGAATGTGCGACGTTGTTGCCGACCATTCTCTTCCTTCCTGTTACTTGACAAACCTTTGCCAT
>JAKSJV010000078.1 GCA_024402005.1 Bacteroidales bacterium | reverse complement strand
TTCCGCCGTTCTTGTAAACGTCGACTGCAGCCTGCATCTGTTTCACATAGACTGCTGGGCTGGCCTCGGGGCCAATCTTTTCGATGATTGCAGTCAGTTCAGTGTAAAGGCGGTTGTAATCCTTTGCAAAATAGTTGATTACATTAAGGGCCTTGTTGTCGAGACTTCTTGCGGCACTCTTGGGATAGTTTTCAGCACGGATGTCGGACAGCAGAAGAAGGGTGTCAATCAATTCTTTCACACGCTTGGGATCCTTGGCGTTGGCCTTGATTTCACGGCTGATGATGGTCTGTCCGTGTGTGAAAAGGTTCTGGCTTGCCGTAGGAGGGCAGAGGGACATCGCCTGCCTCCAGGAAGGAGCGGCGGCATCATAATTCTTCTGCTTTACATACTCCTGATAGTAAGAGAGATACTTTACACATTCGGCACTGTCCTTACCGAAACGGCCCTGTGCCATTACGGGAAGTGTGACAATCATTGCGAGGATTAATACTGCTGTCTTTTTCATATCGTTTTTCATTGATGATTATGCAAATATAACAAATTTTTTATTGATACAGGTTCTTGATGAACCAGATGTCGAAGAGGTCGAAGGAGAGGTTGAAGAGAATATATCTCTCCCTTATCATATTGTCCTGCATCGTTCCGCGCTGCCCGATGTCGAGTCCGAATGAAATCGCGTTGTAGTAACGGAACACGGGGAAACTCATACCGAAAGTGACACCGGTCGCGGCAACCTGATGGCCCATTACGTTGACGTAGGTCTTTTCGTGATAGAAACCGGCACGGTATGAAACCCTGCGGAAATAGTAACGGATGTCGTATCTGTTGGGCGTATATTCGAGACCTGCCCTTATGGATGAGGCTTTCGTGGCAAAAAAGTCTACCCCTGGAGAGCCTTCGAATCCGATGCCTGTCCAATCCTGCATCGTATAGTCGACGTTGACAGTCCAGGTGTCCTTCGCCGAAAAGCTGAGGGCCAATCCTATTTCAGCAGGTATCCTGTAACCGTTTATGTTTCCCTGATCGTAACGTATCGTATCCGTAGCGTTGGTGCTCACCCCGAAGGCATATCTTGTGCGGTAGCCCTTGATGTCCGTTCCAAGACTGTAGGTCGCTCCGGCTCTGATGGATGCCGCCTTTCCGAGAGGCTGCTCGTACTGAAGCCCGAACTTGGCCCCGAATCCGCTCATCACGTAACTCCATCCGGTGGTAAGTGAACGATACGAAGCATCCGTGTTGAACGTGGCTATGCTGTATCTTTCTATATTGCCGAAATACCACTGCCCGTCAGCACCCAGACTGAGTCTGTCCCAAAGAGTGACACCTGCCCCGACAAATGCCTGATAAAGAGATCCTTCACCGATACGCTTGTAGTTGATGTCACCCACTTCGGCTATCAGTTCGTCATCGGTCTCCCTCGCCTGGAAATTGTAGTTGACGCTGCTGTAGGGCTGGATTCCCAGCTTGAAAGCGGAATGTTTGTAAATCGGGAGCGAGGCAACTATATGATGGATGTTGAAGGTATTGCTCGCCGACTTGGCGGGAATTGTTACCTCCGGATTGAAGGGGTCGATTCTGTTGTTCTGATATATGGTGTTGCGGTTTTCGAGACCTATGTCGAACATAAATGCCTTCTGCTCACGGGCCGTCACAGCGGCAGGATTGAGCAGGTTGATTGTCCGTACGCTCCTGTCGGCAATCCCGGCACCTCCCATCGCAAGGTTGTAGGAAGTTCCCTGCCTGAGGATGTCTCCGAAACCGAAAAGGGAATAGGGGGTGCTGCTGTTTGCCGCATCACCATCCTGAGCCGACACTTCGCCCGCAAAACAGAGAATTGCGGCGGCAACGGCCAAAATCTTGAATTCTTTCACCCTTTTCATCATTTCCAAATCTGTCGGACAAACCGCAAAGTTATTAAAAATTCAACAATTATACCAAAAAGCGGTTGAGAGCATCCAAAGCCTTTGAAACAGAGGTTATATCCTTCGCCTTGAGATAGAGTTTGCCCGATGATTCGCAAAGGTTGAATATCCTGAGCGTCGAAATCTGCTGAAGTAATGACCCGAAGAGTTCCGACTTGAAGAACCAGGAGTTCCTGTCCTCTATGAAATAGGCAAGCATAGCGTTGTTTTTCAATACTATACGCTTTATTCCCAAGCGTCCTGCAGCAAGCCTGAGACGGACTATGTCCACAAGTTCGAGCACGGGAACCGGTACCGGAGAACCGAAACGGTCGGCTATGCGGGCGATGAAAGTCCTTATCTGTTCCTCAGAAGTGATGGCGTCAAGTTCCCGATAGAGTCTTATTTTCTCGGAAGGGACATTTACGTAGCTGTCCGGAATCAATATCTCAAGGTCCGTCTCCACAAAAGTGTCGACAAACGGCTCGCCATCCAGCTGCGGAGCCGCTTTTTCGTTTACCTCCTGCATCGCCTCCTTGAGAATCCGCATATACGTCTCGAATCCCATCTCAGCCATAAAGCCGCTCTGCTGGGCCCCGAGCAGATTGCCGGCTCCGCGAATGTCAAGATCCTGCATTGCAATGCTGAATCCGCTTCCAAGGTCGGAAAATGCCTCAAGCGCCTTGACACGCCTGCGGGCATCTTCCGTAAGCGCCGCCGGATCAGGCACGACCAGATAGCAGAAGGCTTTCATATTGCTGCGTCCCACCCTGCCCCGCAACTGGTGCAGGTCTCCAAGTCCGAACCTCTGGGCATTGTTGATTATCATCGTGTTGGCATTGGGAATGTCTATTCCGTTCTCAACAATGGTGGTGGAAAGGAGTATGTCGTAGTCACCCGCTATGAAATCGAGTATCTTCTTTTCCAGAACCTGAGGGTCCATCTGCCCGTGAGCAGTGCAAATCTCCGCCTGAGGGCATATCTGATGCAATATGTTCTCTATCTTCGAGATATCTTCTATGCGGTTGTGCACGAAATAGACCTGCCCTCCCCTCTCAATCTCCCTCTGGATTATTTCGGCTATATATTCCTTGTCGAAAGTGATTATTTCCGTGGCGACCGGCAGCCTGTTAGGCGGGGGAGTCTGTATTACTGACATATCGCGGGCACCCAGAAGACTGAACTGCAATGTCCTTGGGATAGGGGTCGCCGTAAGGGTCAGAGTGTCTATACTGTTCTTGATGATACGAATCTTCTCCTTTGCCTGAACCCCGAACTTCTGTTCCTCGTCAATTATCAGAAGACCGAGGTCGCGGAATTTCACCGTCTTTCCCAGGATTTTGTGAGTGCCTATCAGAATGTCTATCTTACCATCTGCAAGGTCCTGTTCTATCTGCTTGATTTCCTTTGCTGTACGGAGACGCGAAATATATTCCACCCTGCACGGGAAATTCTTCAGCCTCTCGCTGAAAGTCTGATAGTGCTGCAACGCAAGGATTGTGGTTGGAACAAGCACTGCAACCTGCTTGGAGTCGGTAACAGCCTTGAATGCGGCTCTGACCGCGATTTCCGTCTTTCCGAATCCAACATCCCCGCAGATGAGTCGGTCCATAGGGTGGTCGCTCTCCATATCGGCCTTCACAGCCTCCGTGGCCTTGGTCTGGTCGGGGGTGTCCTCAAAGAGGAAAGACGATTCCAATTCCTGCTGGAGATAGCTGTCGGGGGAGAATGCAAAGCCTTCCGACTGCTGCCTTTCCGCATATAATTTAATGAGATCCTTCGCTATGTCCTTGACCTTGGACTTTACGTTCTGTTTCAGGTTGTCCCAAACCTTGGAGCCCAACTTGTATATCTTGGGAGGAATGCCGTCCTTCGACTTGTAGCGCGCTATCCTGTGCAGGGAATGAATCGAAACGAAAATAACGTCACCGTCCTTGTATACTATTTTGACCGCTTCCTGGGTACGGCCCTGCATATTGGTCTTTACCAGACCTCCGTACTGCCCCACCCCGTGGTCTATATGGACCACATAGTCCCCTATCTGCAGGGCATTGAGCTGGGATACCGTCATTTGCTCGCTGCGTTCCACCTGACGGTTCACCTTTATTTTATGGTATCTCTCAAAAATCTGATGGTCAGTGTAATAGCAGATTTTTTCCGTATGGTCCACATATCCCTCGTGAAGGGACATATTCACGAATTCCGGCATTCTTGCAAGGGGATACTGACGGAGTATTTCAGAGAGACGGCGGCGCTGGGCATCATTCGGTGAGAGTATTTTCACCTTATAGCCGTCCATCGTCTTTTCCGCTATATCTTTCGCAAGGAGTTCGAAATTCTTTCCGAATACGGGTTGCGGACTCACATTGAGTTCTTCCCTGCCCTCTTTACCTGAAACAAGCCTGTAATCTTTTATTACCGTATCTTCAGGCAATAGTTCCCTGAATGGAACATAATCAGACTGGGAATGGTTGGTGTCAAGGTCAGGATATACCGACACCTTATCCAATTCTTCTATCGACAGCTGGGTATTTACGTCAAAGGTTCTGATGGAATCTATTTCATTGCCGAAAAAATCTATTCTGAAAGGATTTTCATCGGCAAAGGAATATATATCGACAATACTGCCCCTTAAGGCATATTCACCCGGAACCGTCACGAAATCAGCTTTCACGAATTTGTTTGACTGAAGTATGGAGCCTATCTGGTCGTGAGTGATTTTCTGACCTTTTGAAAGAGCGAGTATCGAGGATTTTATCTCATTGTATTTCAATACTTTCTCTTCCATTGCCCCGGTATATGTGACTATCAGTACCGGTTTGCTTCCAGTATATGATGAAATTGCCGCCAGAGTGGCCGTACGCTGAAGTTGGGCAGTTGCCTTCTTGTATTCACTCTTCTCACTTGTCTCTGGAAAAAAGTAGAGGGAATCTTCGGAAAAGAAATTGTCAAGGTCCGATGCAAGGTAATATGCCTCTTTCTTTGTGTCCGTCAACAGAAGATATAATCTGTTGTCCTTTATCGTCCTTCCAATCCTTATCGCCTCAGCAGATAGTATCATAGCTTATTAGAACAGGGTGCTGTCGTCTGTTCTCTTGAGATTCAAATGGGTATAGGCCAAGTCTGTAGCGACTCTTCCACGAGGGGTGCGGCTGAGGAATCCCTCTTTTATGAGGAAAGGTTCATAAACTTCCTCGAGAGTACCTGTATCTTCGCTTATCGCCGTGGCAATGGTACCGGCACCTACCGGACCCCCGTTGAATTTCTCTATTATTGTATGGAGTATCTTGTTGTCTATTGCATCCAGACCTCTCTTGTCAATGTTTAGGGCATTGAGGGAGTATTTCGTTATTTCGAGGTTGATGCTGCCGTTGCCCTTGACCTGCGCGAAGTCTCTCACTCTTCTGAGAAGGGAGTTGGCTATTCGGGGTGTTCCACGGCTTCTCAGGGAAATTTCCATAGCTGCGTCATCTTCTATCTTTATTCCGAGAATGGATGCACTTCTTTTTATAATGTTGAACAGAACGTCGGCATCATAGTATTCAAGATGACATTGTATACCGAAGCGTGCCCTGAGTGGAGAGGTCAGAAGTCCGCTTCTGGTCGTTGCTCCTATCAGGGTGAAGGGATTGAGATCTATCTGAACGCTTCTGGCACCGGGACCCTTGTCTATCATTATGTCGATTGTATAGTCCTCCATAGCGGAATAGAGATATTCCTCCACAACGGGACTCAAACGGTGTATTTCGTCTATGAAGAGAACGTCACCGCTTTCGAGAGAGGTGAGAAGGCCCGCAAGGTCACCCGGTTTGTCAAGGACAGGACCGGAAGTTATCTTGAGGTTGACACCAAGTTCGGAGGCGACTATGTGAGCAAGGGTGGTTTTTCCCAAACCGGGAGGGCCGTGAAAGAGTATGTGGTCGAGAGATTCACCTCTGAGCAATGCCGCCTTCACAAAAACTCTCAGGTTGTCAAGGACTTTGTCCTGACCTGAAAAGTCTTCGAAATTCTTGGGTCTTATGGCCTTGTCGAATTCGGATTCTTTTATTGAAGGTTCCGTGTGCGGATTGTAAGTGTCAGTCATATCTCCACAAAAATAATAAATATAATGTTATAGATATTTAAAAACTCCTTCTATTTATAATTGCTGTTGAAATGTTGATAAAATGATTTGAGAAAGATATCAATAGAAATATTAACATAATGTCAACATAAAAACAGGTTTGGAGCGGTATGGGAATAGGTATGTTGAAAAGTGTGGAAATTGAGGTGTTGAAGAAGTTGTGTTGATAAAAGTGTAGGCTAAAAGGAGAAAACTAAATTTTCAGATTTGAAGAGTAATTTTATGGGATGTTGAGAACGATTATTTTATGAGAGAATATGAAGAAGATATCAACAGGGGATATGTGAGGTTATCAACATATATGATGTGTGGATTTCAAAGTGATATAAAATAAACCAAAGGTATTCACTGACGGTGATCCTCCCCACTGACGTGGGTCCCCTCCCTCTTCGGGAGCCAAAGTCACCTTACAGTAAATACCTTTGGTTTATCTAGAAAGCTGCTATCAGTCCTTGAATTTGGCGCAGAGGAATTCTCTGTTCAAGCGGGCTATGTGGCTGACTGAAATGTGCTTGGGACATTCCATTTCGCAGGCGCGGGTGTTGGTGCAGGCACCGAATCCGAGTTCATCCATCTTGGCAACCATAGCCTTCGCCCTGCGTGCTCCTTCAACTTTTCCCTGAGGAAGCAGTGCAAGAGAACTTACGCGGGCGGCCACGAAGAGCATTGCAGAACCGTTCTTGCAAGTCGCCGCACAGGCACCGCAACCTACACAGGCAGCAGCATCCATACTTTCATCGGCATTCTTCTTGGGTACAGGAATTGCATTTGCGTCAGGAACGCCACCGGTGTTGACGCTTACGTAACCTCCTGCCTGGAGAATCTTGTCATATGCCCCACGATCCACCACAAGGTCCTTGATTACAGGGAATCCGCGGCTTCTCCAAGGTTCGATGGTGATTGTGGAACCATCCTTGAATTTGCGCATATAGAGTTGGCAGGTGGTCACTCCGCTCTCGGGACCGTGTGCACGGCCGTTGATGTAGAGGCTGCAGGCTCCGCAGATACCTTCGCGGCAATCGTGGTCAAAGCTGACTGGACCGCTGTGTTTCTCCTTGCATCCCTTGTCGAAAGCAACCGGATCAATCTGCTCCGAAGCAAGCTGCTCGTTGAGAATATCCATCATTTCGAGGAAAGATGTCCCTTCAGAGATGTTTTCCACTTTATAGGTCTCAAAGTGTCCTTGACTCTTGGCATCTCTCTGACGCCATACTTTAAGGGTAAAATTCAT
>JAKSJV010000077.1 GCA_024402005.1 Bacteroidales bacterium | reverse complement strand
CGCCAATGAACTGGAAGCCCATTATCTGGCAAAGGGTAACGTTCCCAAAGTAGTTCAGGCCCTGATTTCAGCAGACAAGGCGAATATCCAGCTGGACTTCAAGATGGCCGCCGCAATCGACCTTGCAGGACGAGACGTTCTCGAGGCCGTCCAGATGTCCGTCAACCCCAAAGTTATAAACACGCCCCCTGTAACCGCAGTGGCAAAGGATGGTATCCAGCTCATTGCAAAAGCCCGCGTCACCGTACGCGCCAATATCAAGCAGCTCGTCGGCGGTGCAGGTGAGGAAACAGTTCTCGCACGTATCGGTGAAGGTATCGTGTCATCCATCGGCTCGTCAGCCAGCCATAAGGAAGTGCTCGAAAATCCCGACAAGATTTCCAAACTTGTGCTCAACAAAGGTCTTGATACTGGTACTGCATTCGAGATTCTTTCCATCGATATCGCAGATATAGATGTAGGTAAGAACATCGGTGCCGTCCTCCAGATGGATCAGGCTGAAGCCGACAAGAACATCGCCCAGGCACGCGCCGAAGAGCGCCGCGCTATGGCAGTCGCCCAGGAGCAGGAGAACAAGGCCAAGGCTCAGGATGCCCGCGCAAAGGTTATCGAGGCCGAAGCCGAGGTTCCTCTTGCAATGGCTGAAGCCTTCCGCAGCGGCCGTCTCGGCATTATGGACTACTACCGTATGCAGAATATCCAGGCCGACACCAAGATGCGCGAGGAAATCGCCAAATAAGGCAATCGTCATAAAACAGCGGCACCAACTTTCGGGGAACTTTGCATCCAGGTTTATGCTCCCGAAAGTTGGTGCCGCTGTTTTTATTCAGACCTGTCCGTCCCGCTCCGCTATTTGTCAAGCAGATGGAAAGTGTGATTGTAGAGTATTCCTATGGTGGCGCTGATACCTTGAGTATAGCTTGTATAGATGTGGTTGCTGCCTGCTACAGTGGCGTGCAGACGCAGGTCGCGGCTATTCTTGAGAGGAAAATAGTAGAAGCTCGCGCCCACGTTCCAATGGTTCAGGGCCTGCTCTTCTTCCATCCAGTTGACGAATTCGCTTTCTATTCCTATACGCTCATACCCGCCTACAATCTGGAGTTCGAACTTGTCTGACGGGGTATAGTCCAGTTTGAGCAGGGCCTTGCAGCTCTGGTTGAAGAAATCCTTCGCACTCTGGAGCTTGATCGCAGTATTGCGACGGTTCTGCCACTCGACTCCTATGCTGAACTGGTCGCAGCACGCACCCGTAAGGGACAATGTAAGGAACTCTATACCGGTCGCACTCCCGGCCAAAGGCTGACCATCCGTCTGCATCCACCCATAGGCATTGCTGGTATAGATGGGGCCGTATTCTCCGGTATATTTGAAAGCATAGGTACCGTAGCCGTTATGCCAGGGACGCCATCTCATAAGGTTATCTTCGGCATCGTATTCGATGGTATTCGTTGCCGACACCGCCTGCAACTGAAATGTGGATTTTTCAGACGGGGTTGTGTACAACAGGGATGCACCCCACTGGTAGCAGTTGAGATTCTGCCACAACAGGCTGACCATATCGTGGGTCACCTCCCAGTCATAAGGGTCATATTCAAAACCTCCGAGCGCCATACAATCCTTGCCGAGACGGAAGGTAAAACCTCCGCCCATAAAGTCGAAATAGCAGAAGTCCGTCCAGTTGCCGACGCTGTAGAAACTGTTCTTATACAGTTCGGGGGTAGCTTTGAACGGTACTTTGTCACAGCTGGTGTCCAGCCAGTGGCCTATCCAGGTGAAGGCTACGTGTTCGCCGAAAGCAGCTTCCAGGTCGGTATATACCACCGAATTGCCGGAGGAATAGGCGAAGCCCTTATCCTGCCCCGTATAAAAGTTAGGGGCGACGTCCAAACGTCCTACGACGCCTAAATCAATGGTGTTCTGGGCGATGGCTGAAAAGCCGATAGCCGTTGCAGCTAAGGAGAAAAACAGTTTTTTCATTTTTATATGGAATTAATAGGTGAAATCGCGTGTTCAAGACCGTCGGGAGATACGAGTACGGCCCCGACCTCCGGTTTTGCAAGGTGTCCTATGACATCCCAACCCTGGAAATCATGGCGGAAACGTTCGTGGCATCCTATGGGTATGGTGAAAAGAAGACAACAGTCGTCCCCACCCTTGAGAGCCGCCTGAAGCGGGTCTATGCCCAACTCCTTCGCGGCATCTATACTTCCGCCGGCAAAAGGCAGCTTGTCCACATATATCTTGGCTCCCAGACCGCTCTGAGAGCAAAGACCGGCAATCGTATTTTTCAATGAATCCTTGCAGAAATACCCGAAGGAGGGCACTATTTCAGCTTCGGAAAGTGCCTTCAATATATTAGAAGACAACTCCGGATGCAGATATGCTCCGATCAGCTGACGATATTTTTCCAGTTTGGCGGTCCTGTCCTTTTCGTTCAGGTCCTTGCCGCGCTGCAATATCTGTTCCCCGAGAAAAGCGGCACCGACATTGTTGGAGATGCAGATAAGGTCCATAGACTTCGCAATGGGTCTGGCGGCGGCCGTCTCCTTGGTATCTTCTCCTGACGCTGAAACACTTATCGACAGTCCGGTAAGTGACGGCACCAACTCCAGGGCCACATCCCTGTATCCGTATTCTTTGGCGGCGGTCACCACGCCCCGCCATATCTGCTCCACCTGAGGATAATCGAGTTTTGAACTTACGCCGAGCACCACCTTCAAAATGCGGGGCGACGCCAGCACGCTGAAAAGTTCTCCAGTCACCTTCACAACAGCCTTGTATCCAAGATGTTGGAAGGGAAAGAAAGTCAAATCGAAATCAGCACCCTCCAGCATAAGGCACGAGGCAGTCGTACAAAAGCCCTTGCCGCACTCGAAATAAGGGTTGACACATATGTTATATCCTGTGCCCTCGTACAACTTCCGTATGGCACCGGCGGTTCCTAATTCTTTAAAACTTTCCATTCTATTCCAATTTGATCCAGCGCATCCGTCAATTCTATGTTCGGATGGACGTAATATTTGTGTGAACGATATTCTACTGTGTAACCGGTGATCGGATCCGTAAGATAGACACTCAAAGGAGTATTTCCCTTATTGCCCTTGAGAAGTTTGACAAGTGCCGATGAATCCAGCATCTTGTCCGCCGTCACAAAAATCACCATCTCCTTGAGTTTTTCATCGGCTACATTCCCCAAAAGTGTCACCTTGGATATCCTGAACTTGTACTCCGGATCTCCTTTCTCCTTGCGCTCCTCCGGCTTGATGAAATACGCTTCGTCTATCTTGCCCTCTATCAGCAAGGAATTGTGGGGCTGGAAGAAGGGCATCATCTTTTCATAGTCCTTGCCGGAAATACGGAAGGTGTATGATCCCTCGAAATCCTCCACTACGGCATCCCCGTAAGGCTTGCCGCTCTTTGAAATCTTATTTTCAAACGACAGCACATAACCGACAAGCGTCACGTTGCAGGGCTTTTTCTTGTCCTGACATATGGTGACGAGGTTGGGAAGTTCGGCGCAGGTCGCAGTGGCAAAGGCATCCTTTTCCAGCCTGTATATATCCAGAGGATGTGAGCTCAGGTACATTCCCACAAGCTCCTTTTCCTGTTTCAGCAGAGTCAGAACATCCGGCTCACCGACCATAGGCGGCATTTCGGGACGCACGGGCTTCATCTCCTCGGAATCACCGAAAAGCGATGCGCCGGCATCGAAGCTGTCGCGCCCGTAAAGTTCTCCGTAGCGGATAATGGCATCGATGAACGTACCGTCATTGAGCCCTGTAGGCATAGGCATCATATATTGTGACCTCGGATATCCGAAACTGTCGAATGCCCCGGCATAAAGCAGGCTCTCGAATGCCCTGCGGTTCACTACGGAATGCATCCTCTCCACAAAATCGTAAATATCCTTGAACTGGCCGTTCTGCCGCCTTTCTTCAAGTATTGCCTGAACGATATTGTCGCCGAAACCCTTGATTCCTCCGAAGCCGAAACGTATATCGCCGTTTGCATTGACTGTAAACCGGCTTTCAGACTCGTTGATATCAGGGTTGAGCACTTTTATGTGGTGAGCCTTGCAGTCGGCCATAATCTTCTTTATCTCATCCATTTTGGAGAGATTGCAGGTCAGGTTGGCCGCCATGAACTCAGCGGTGTAATGGCACTTGAGCCAGCCGGTCTGATAACTCACCCAGGCATAGCAGGTCGCGTGACTCTTGTTGAAGGCATATTGGGCGAATTTCTCCCAGTCCTTCCATATCTTGTCCAACTTTTTCTCGGGATGGCCGTTGGCCATACCTCCTTTCATAAACTTGTCCTTGAGTGAATTCAGCGTGTCTATCTGCTTCTTTCCCATCGCCTTGCGCAACTTGTCGGCCTCACCTTTGGTGAAGTTTGCCAATTTGCGGCTGAGCAGCATCACCTGCTCCTGATATACCGTCACTCCATATGTTTCCTTCAGGTATTCCTCCATCTCCGGAAGGTCGTATGAAATGTTCTGAGTACCCAGCTTCCTGTCGACGAAATCAGGAATGTAATCCATAGGGCCCGGACGGTACAGGGCATTCATCGCTATCAGGTCCTCGAACCTCTCCGGCTGGAGCTTCTGCAGCCATTTCTTCATTCCCGGGGACTCGAACTGGAACACGCTGTCGGTATCGCCCCTGCCGTACAGCTCATATGTCTCAGGGTCATCGATGGGTATCTTTTCTATATCTATATCCTCACCGGTTCTTGCCTTGACGTTTTTCAGACATTCCTTGATGATGCTCAGGGTATTGAGACCGAGGAAGTCCATTTTCAGCATCCCGACATCCTCGATGTAATGCCCGTCATACTGGGAAATCCAGACATCCTCTCCCGTATCCTTGTCTTTTGCCACGGAAATGGGAATATAATCCGTCAGGTCGCCGCGGCCGATGATGGTGGCGCAGGCGTGGACGCCAACCTGCCTTATGCAGCCCTCCAGTTTCTGCGCGTAATGGAGAACCTCCTTGTTCAAGTCCGTACCGCTGTTCAGTTCCTCTATGAATTCAGGGACAAGACGGTAACAATTCTCCAGCGTTATCTTCTTGTCTTCCTCCTCCATTCCCCGCTGGAAGGTCTTCATCACCTTTATCTTGTTTCCAGGATTGTCAGGGTCATCCATCTCCACTTCCTTTTCGAAAGTCTTGAAACCGGGTTTCAGCTCATCCAGCTTCGGGTTGAATGGGTATTCCTTCATAACCCTCTCGCTGAGACGGTCAGGAACCATCTTTGACAGACGGTTGCTCTCATCGATACTGAGATTGGATATCCTGGCGACATCCTTGATGGCGCTCTTGGCGGCCATCGTGCCGAACGTTATCACGCGTGATACGTGATTTTTGGAATATTTGTCCTCTACATACTGGTGAGCCTGTATCAGATTCTCGAAATCCACGTCTATATCAGGCATACTGATACGGTCGGGGTTGAGGAAGCGCTCGAACAGAAGATTGTATTTGATAGGGTCCAGATTTGTAATACCCAGACAGTATGCAACCGCCGAGCCTGCTGCGCTACCACGCCCCGGGCCTACGAAATAGCCGGCCTTGCGGGATGCGGCAATATAGTCCTGAACGATGAGGAAGTAATCCGGAAAACCCATCCTGGATATTGTCTTGAGTTCGAAGTCCAACCTTTCCGCCTGCTCGTCGGAGAGCGTGTCGCCGTATCTTTCCTTCGCGCCCTGATAGGTGATATGACAAAGATAGGCCACGGAATGGCAGAATTCGTCACCGCGGTATGTTCTTTCCACCTCATTGCCATCCTTGTCTTTCTTAATCGTGTAACTGCCCTCGGCAATTATATCCTTGTACTTTTCGAGATGGAGGTCGATATCCTTCATAAATTCTGGATCGATCACGTACTTTGGCAATACGTGGTCCCTGTCTATGGAATATGACTCAATCTTGTCCGCTATTTCCTGCGTATGTTCAATGGCTTCGGGATGGTCGGGAAACAGGGCCAGCATCTCCTCTTCGCTCTTGAGATATTCCTGCTGGGTGTATCTCAATCTCTTTTCGTCCGTGACGTAGGAGTTGGTGGTAAGGCAGATCAGGCGGTCGTGAACGGGACCGTCATCCTTGCCGATGAAGTGGACGTCGTTGGTGGCTACCGTCTTTACCCCCATTTCCTCCGAGAGTTTGAACAGGGCCTCGTTTACCAGAGACTGATGCTCATACACCGTCCGGTCCAGACCGGCCACTTCAGTTTTATGAAGCATCACTTCGAGATAGTAATCATCTCCGAAAAGGTCCTTGTGCCATTTTATTGCCTTGCGGGCGGCATCCATATCCCCGGCGATTATATCCCTGGATATTTCTCCGGCGAGGCAGGCGCTGGTGCAGATGAGATTGTCGTGGTACTTTTCGACTATCTCGTGACCTACACGCGGCTTGCCGTAATACATACCCTCCATATGGCCTTCGGACACTATCTTGATGAGGTTCTTGTAACCTTCATAGTTCTTGGCCAGCAGAATCAAGTGGTAGTATTTGCGGTGTTCGTTGTCCTTTAGATGATAGTCGTAATGGGCGGTAACGTAGATTTCACAGCCTATTATAGGCTTTACGCCGGGATGTTTCTTCGCCTCCGTCATAAACTCCTTCACGCCGTACATATTGCCGTGGTCCGTTATGGCGACAGCGGGCATTCCAAGTTCTTCGCAGCGCTTGAAAAGACCTTTTATCGATGACAGACCGTCAAGAATGGAATATTGGGTGTGTACGTGAAGGTGTGTGAATGACATAGGCTTTAGTATTTATTGCTTCGCTGCCAAGTATTAAGACTTTTGTCAGGACTTCGTTCGCTTCGCTCACTCAGGCCCCTCCCAAATTCACTTCGTTCATTTGGGCCCCTCCCCCTACTCCTGTCCGGGGGTGGACAGGCCTGAAAAAGTCTTAATGCTTGGACTGCTCCGCCTGATTAAAGATTTCGCAATAAATTATTAAGGTTGACTTCCTTGTCGATGATGGAGTGGAGATCCTCGATCTTGACGCGGGTCTGCTCCATGGTGTCGCGGCGGCGGATGGTGACGCAGCCGTCAACAAGGCTGTCGTGGTCCACGGTGATGCAGAAAGGTGTTCCTATGGCATCCTGACGGCGATAGCGCTTGCCGATAGAGTCTTTTTCCTCATACTGGCAGTTGAAATCGTATTTCAGGTCGTTCATTATCTTCTGCGCCAGTTCGGGCAGACCGTCTTTCTTCACGAGAGGAAGAACCGCGGCCTTGACAGGGGCGAGTGCGGGAGGGAAGTTCATCACTACGCGGGTTTCGCCGTTTTCAAGCTGTTCCTCCTTGTAGGCGTGGCTGAGCACTGCCAGAACCATACGGTCGACACCGATGGATGTCTCGATGACATAGGGAGTGTATGACTGGTTCTCTTCCGGGTCGAAGTACTCGATTTTCTTGCCGCTGAACTTCTGGTGGTTGCCGAGGTCGAAGTTGGTGCGGCTGTGGATACCCTCAAGTTCCTTGAATCCGAAGGGGAAGTTGAACTCGATGTCGGTGGCGGCGTTGGCATAGTGGGCGAGTTTCTCGTGATCGTGGAAACGGTAGTTTTCTGCACCCATACCTATGTTGACGTGCCATTTAAGACGGGTTTCCTTCCATTTCTTGAACCAGTCGAGTTCGGTGCCGGGCTTGATGAAGAACTGCAT
>JAKSJV010000076.1 GCA_024402005.1 Bacteroidales bacterium | reverse complement strand
TACGGCCTTGGGCAAGGTGGATTCATTATTTTGATTCTGTAATGAGGCGGACACTAGCCCCGACGCCGCGGAAGTCGTCTTCGCCGGCAGGGCTGACACTACTGCTACTGAAGGCCACGCGGCACGCGCTGAGGCTGTCGAGGCCAGTAGATGACCAATAGAGGCCGAAGTAGCCGACACTGTTGACATGGGAACCACTGCGGCAGCCCGCAGCGGGAAGACAAACGGCTCCTGCAGCTTGCATCGTTGACCATTTTATGGTTGTTTCTTCACTATATTCGATTATATCTCTCGTATTCTTTTGCCAATCTGTTCCGACAGTACTTGCATCCCATTGCCAATTGTCAGGAAGCAACACAACACAATTCGTTTTACCGCAGACTGTAACGCCATATTTATATTTGCCACGACGAATGTCATTATCGTAATTTTGACCACCGAAGCCACTTCCGTCATAACTGAACAGATACTGCCACTCCGCGGTGGTCAACGTGCGCCAGGTGCTGCCGTCTCCAATCTGAGAACCCCAGTCCTCTGTCTGGTCCAAATCGTCCGATGTCCTGCTGACATTGTCGTATGCACTTCCGTCAGGAACAATGGACTTTGTTGCATTGTAACCCCAAGTAAAAAGGGAAATCTCCTTATCGTGCCCGAGGTTATATGACGAAGGACCGCACTCGTACTGCTTGTCGAAAAAACTCCATATCCCGGACGTATATGCCCCTGACGTGCCGACCGGGTTACAACGCAGATTGCCCGGTGAGAAGCGGACCTTATCAGCGGCATCAGACCCAACACTGAACACACCGGAAAGAGCGGTGGGAGGAGCAAGGAAGGTCGGAGTCATATAATAGTATTGTCCGACCGCCATTGTCTTTCCCGTTTTCGTGAAAGACTCTCCATTGCTGGCGGTGAAAGTCAAGTCTGCAGCAGTTTCGAGTGGGCAGGCGACAACATAAATTATTTTTGATGTCTTGTTATCAGCGTCGGATGCAAAGTCAAAAGCCTTGATAATTTTTCCGGGTGTCTGATATGTTGCCTCAAGTTGGCTACTGGCATTCAATCCAAACTTGACTTCGGTGTTGATTCCTGTGCCGGAAACAGCTATGCCGGTGTAGCTTTTGTTCGCAATGGCCATTGTAGGAGTCTTGATGCCTATGATGGCTATCTTGTTCTCGAATGAAAGATTCAAACTATTGCCCGCTACGGTTGCCTGTGCCATCATAAGGGCCGGAACAACATCTATGCTTTGGCTGGCAAGACTGACCGTGAGACTTTTACTACTGATATCGGTAGGCTTATATCCCGGAGCATAGATCATATACATTGTGGTCCCGTCAGCGGGGTCGGACGTTGCTGTGCCTGCAAAATCACCTTCCGTTATTATTGCAAGGGTGGCTACACCTTCGTTGACCGCTGTTACCTTATAACTGTAAGTATTTTCGTCTTCATCGAAACCGATGATTATGTCATTCACTTCCCAAGTCGGAATGAGGTTGCGGGAACCATCCTCGGCATCCACCTCGGCATATGAGACCTTTGTTCCGTTGTCTGCAATGGTGGCGGTGACGGTAAGACCTGAATTGACTGTGACGCCGTTGTTATCCGGAGCTATCTCCTTCTGGCAGGATGCGCTCAAACCCGCCATAATAGCAAGAGCGCTGATTGCTAATATTATCCTTTTCATACTTCTTCAAACTTTGTTGTTAAGCAGGAACATTGTTCCAATTGTTTCCAGGGTATTGGTCAAGCGAATCTCCGCTGACGCAGAGCACCTTCTGAGAGGTGACCTCAATCACCTTCACGCTCGCAGGAGCGTAAGCCTTACGCTCCTGCAGTTCTTTGTTTTTGATATCTTGTTTCATACGATTATGATTTTGTTGTTTGTGTTCTCAAAGGGATGCTTGAACCGGGCATATACAAAAAATCCTGCCCGAAGTCCTCCGAAACGGACCGCAAGCAGGAATTATATTTATTCTACGGATTAACTCGTTGATTATAAGACAATTGCTTACCCCCCCCCTGATTCAAGAAGGTATAGAACGAATTTCTATGTGACGTGCGGGCAAGCATAAAATCTTTCAAAGATACTCAAATTCAGTGGAATTCAAGCACTTTTTCTTATGCCTCCTTCGATTTTTTGGCACAATTCATTTAGTAGCGTCTAAATTAATTGTATGCACGGGTGAAAAAGGAGACAACGTTCTATCGGAATATTATCTCCCCCGTCCTGCAGTCCATTGATTCGACGATTGCGAGAGATTCCAGCCTGCAGCCCTTTTCCCGTATTCTCCTTCCTCCGTCCTGAAAGCCTTTCTCGATGGCGATTCCGATGCCGACGACCTCGGCACCTGCCTGACTGACCAAATCCACAAGCCCTTCAAGAGCCGAACCGCTCGCCAGAAAATCATCCACAATCAGGATCTTCTCACCTTTGGAAAGATATTCTGCGGAGACGAAAATATTGTTCCAGCACTTGTGTGTAAAGGAATAGACCTTGGAACAGAGTTTGTCCCCGGTGACATTGACACTCTGAGACTTCTTGGCGAACAGAAGCGGGACGCCGAAACACAGTGCGGCCGAACTGGCGATTGCGATTCCACTTGCTTCGATAGTGAGAATCTTGTCAACCTTGACTCCGTCAAACCGTCTCCTGAACTCCTCTCCCATCCATTTGAGAATTTCCACGTCAACCCGGTGGTTCAGAAAACCGTCCACCTTGAGCACGTTCCCTTCAAGCACTTTGCCGTCGGAGATTATTTTTTCTTCCAGCTTGTTCAAAACTCCTGATTATTAATAATTCTTGTGTTCAGTCGAGATATATTCCTCGAAAAGTTCCATACATTCCGCCCTGTCGCATTCAACCATATAATCGCCCAGTTTCTCCCGGCCTCCGAAGATTCGGTCGAACTTCTCGTCACGGAATCCTATGCGGTCATTGTCAGCAATGGTGCAACCATAGTATATCTTGCTGATGTTGGCCCACATACAAGCGCACAGGCACATATGGCAAGGCTCCCCTGTCGTGTATATTTCACAACCTGTCAGGTCAAATGTGTTCAGGTTATTGCAGGCTTCCCTTATGGCCGCAACCTCTCCGTGACAGGTAGGGTCATTATTTGCCAGCACCCGGTTGTGTCCGCGTCCGACAATCCTGCCGTCCCTGACGATAACGGAACCGAAAGGGCCTCCGTGACCGTTCCGTATCCCCTCCCTTGCCTCCTCTATGGCAAGTCGCATAAATTCAACGTTTCCTTCCATAAATATTTTTGATTTACAGAACCTCAAAGCCCCTGCTGACGTAGTTGTCAATGCTCTGGCAGCAGTTCTTGGAAAAGCGTCCGGCAATGAACACTATCTCTTCCCAAACAGAATCCGGAATACCGGACAGGTCGTTCCTGCCTATTTCCTTTGCAAGCAGCGCATAGAGGAAACCGGCATTGAAATTATCCCCGGCACCAATCGTTGACACTGTTTCGTAGTCTTCCACCGGGAACGACATATGCCTGTCTGCCGTGAACACCTCCACCGGGCCGGCTCCTTGCGTGCAGATGAAATTGCGGCACAGATGCCCGATGTGTCTGTCGTATATCTCCCCGGGATCCGTAGTTCCGAACAGATAACCGAAATCCTCCGACGAGCCGCGCACAATATCGCTCAAACGGCAATTCTCCTGAATGTTCTCAAAGGTATCGGAAAGATCGCTCAGGTGGCTCTTCCGGAAATTGATATCGTAGAAGAGGACTGCCCCGGCATTGCGGGCCTTTTTCAGAAGAGTCCGTGTATATTCGCGTATTTTCGGGTTGATTGCGAAGTACGAGCCGAATAGCACCAGATCATCCGCCCCAAAACCGACGATTTCAACGGTGTCTTCCCGCAGGGAAGCGCTTGCGTGGTCCTTGTAGAACTCATACTGAGCATTGTTGTCCCTGTCCAGGAATGCAAGGGAAATATGGGTCTGTGTCCCCGGATTGCGGGTGACGGCCAGGGAACTCACACCGTTCTCCTCCATAAACGAAGTGACGATGTCTCCCACGTGGTCGGAACCTGTCTGTGTCACCATCAGCACCTTGGTTTGAGGAAAATGCCGGGAAGTCATTCTTCCCAATGAAATCATTGCATTGAACGTCGACCCTCCCGGAATCGCCGCCGTGGGCCGGTCATCCTTGAAAATGATGTCCAGCACCGTCTCACCTATACCGACAATCTTACGCATATGAAGTTGTTTTTAAGAACCCGTTTCACAAAAATAATAAAATTCAGATTGCTTCAACAATTCAGGCTGAGCAGGAGAGCCGTTATTTCTCATTTTGTGGTTTCGTTGGGTATATGCTGCCTGAGCAACTTTGGCTCCCGAAGAGGGAGGGGACCCACTTCAGTGGGGAGGATTGCTCAGGCAGCATATACCCAACGAAACTGTTCACGCGAATCATTCGTGTTGTACGAACAAATTTCAACACCCACATTTGAACTCCCGAAAAGAACTGCTATCTTTGGTGTCGCGCTTGCAGATCAAGATTATGTGGACGAGATTCAGTGGGGATTATCTGCAGGCCTGGCATATTCGTAGCGCAGATTACTCCCCTGAAACTTCAAGTCAGGCAAAAGGCCCGAACCTCCAGAACACGGGTCTGTCTCCTTTTGTCCCGTTCCATCACCACACGAATGGGATGCAACCCTCTCATTTCCAAAGCAATAAACCAATAATCGACATAAACTATGGAAAACAACGAAATTCGTACAGACACAAACCGACGCCAAACCGAGTGCAATGAAGCTTGCTCCGATTGCCGAGGTGCGAAGGAGAAAAAGCCCGAGGGGCTTAATGATTCGCGTTGTTCTAAAGAAATCGAAGACGCACGGTCGGAGATGATTTTCAATTATTATCAGTGGTGGAAGGCTGAGCATCCAGAGAAGAAAATCTTCAACAAAGAGTTGGGCGATTACATCCACGTCAACCACGACTCATTGGTCGAAACAATCAGATATGCAAAGCTATCCTATCTTTCAACTACTGCCGTCCTCCATCTGGACGAATTGCTGGCAAACGCCACACTTGTCAGCGAAGTCAAAACAGACCCGTCCACCAAAAGCCAGCATCCATACGAGAAGATGTTGATAATGAGACACAAACTACAAGATGTGGGAGATGTCAGGCTGATAGTAGGAGTACGGCGAAGCGACCGCACAACCAAAATTCAGTACAGCATAACCGTAATCGATGTAGAATCGGGCAACGGCTTCGGCGAAAACAAGCGTCACAAAAGAAAAACGAGCCGAAATAAACCGGCCCGTTAGACTTGCCCCAAGATGACATGGTTGAACTACTTCGAAAGCGAGGGCCGAGCGTACGGGGACTTTTGTCTACTTCTCTTACCCATCAGAGCCACGATTTTATAATCTCACTGGCAAATATACCAACAATTTTCAAACTATGAACAACAAACGGCATAACTCACAAAACTTTTTTCGTACAGACGCGAATGTGTGTACGAAATCAGTGATAGAAAATAAAGCCGAGATAGAGTCTGGGGCCGGAGGGTATCCTGAACGTCCTGTTGATGCAATTCAGCCAGTCTGTCTTGAAAGTAAGGTGAAACGCCTCTGAAACGACGAAATCACAACCCACAAAGGGGTCCAAGGCGAAGAACCCCTGCTTGTTGTAATATGTGTTCCCGACAGGTCCCCATTCCTCCTGCTTTTCTCCCATAATCAGCAGATTGGTATTCGCGCCGCCTCCCGCCGTCAATCCCGCATAAGGGACAAAACGGCCGAAACGCCAATAGAAATCACCGAGCAGTCCTCCCCACCCGTATTTGACATAACTCCCATTTTTCAACTGACTGAGTGTGGACACATAACCTTCAGAACCAATCCGCCAATGTTTCCCGATATGGACCCTGATAACTCCTCCTATCCCGAAGGGGGCGCCGGAGAAGGGATAATCCACTTGAGGAAAAGAGCCTTTGATATAACCGGTATGAAGCATCATCCCCCCGTCGAAACCGCTCACCGTTTTCTTCCCCCGGGCATCCGATTCAAGGGCAGTCATTATCAACAGGAAGAATACAAGATATTTCTTCATTTCAAAACAACTATGCCGTTGCAAGACTCCTGATTGTCTTGGCCACATTGATGAGGTGGTCGGCGATACGTTCCGAATCAGAGGAAAGTTCAAGATAGAGCGTTCCTGTCGCAGGGGTGCAGCTGCCGTTCGAAAGACGCATGACGTGGTTGTTTTCCATCATCTTGGTGAAGTCATCTATCTGCTCTTCAATGACGTTGGCCTTGTCAAGCGAATCAAACCGTTCATCCTTATAGGCAGCACGGACATTGTCATACAGCTGATGAATGAGAACTTTCAACTGGCTTATCTCATAAAGAGCATCGTCAGTGAATCTCTGTCCCTTTTCCTGAAGGGAATCGGCATACTCCGCTATATTCTCGGCATAGTCGCCAATGCGCTCAATATCACGGACAGTCCTGTACGTGGTGGAAAGATACAGGTGGTCGTGCTCACTCAGTGCAGTCTTCTCCGAAAGCCGCACGACAAAATCAACGAGTGTACGGTTGATGAAGTTTATCTTTTCCTCAACCTTGTCGAACAACTCACGTTCCTTGAAATCAAGAGTAGTGATTATATCGACGGCCCTGTCAAAATTCTCCATCGCCAGTTCTGCCATACCCAGAATCTCGCGTTTTGTCTGTTCTACGGCAACAGGTGGAGTGCGGAGCATATTGTCATCGACATACCTGAGCTTCAACACCTCGACATCCGATACATCCTGCTGTGGAATCATCTTGCAGACCAGCGCCACAAGAGCTCCGGTCAAAGGGAGCATTATGAGAACCGTGATGACATTGAAGAATGTATGGAACATTGCAAGCTGCGTCTGCGGCACGCCGGGGAACGCCGATTCGAACATAGTGCCATAGCTGATGCTTCCGTTTGTAAAGCTGCCGAGCATCCATCCGGCAATCATAAAGATGATTACACCCGTACAGTTGAACAGCAGGTGTATGAGTGCTGTGCGCTTTGCATTTATGCCGCTCGTAATACCCGCTATTATGGCGACCACGCAGGACCCGATATTCGAGCCCATAGTAAGGAAAATGCCCTGGTCAAGCGAAATGAGTCCCGTGACACACATTGCGATTGCAATTGACGTCATTACGGATGAACTCTGGATTATCGCTGTAATTATGGCACCGGTAATTACCAGCAGTATGGGACTGCTTATGCCGGCCAGGAAATCCTTGACTCCTTGCCGGGCTGCAAAGTCCTCCATCGAGCCGCTCATCAGGGAAAGACCGACAAAAAGCATTCCGAATCCGGCAAGGATGCCGCCCCAGGTCTTGAGACCGGCCTTCTTCGAGAAAACGATGAGGAATGCGCCGAGTCCGGCGAAAGCGGAGAAAATGATTGATGTGGAAATGGAGTTGCCTCCGAACATACCGAGTGCGACAATCTGCGCCGTCACGGTGGTACCGATGTTGGCTCCATAGATGATTGTTGCCGCCTGTACGAGAGAAATTATTCCGGCATTGACGAAACCTATCGTCATCACCGTGGTGGCTCCGGAGCTCTGGATGGCAGCGGTCCCGACCGTTCCGATGCCGACACCCAGGAGCTTGCTTTTGGATGCCTTGGCAAAGAGGCTTTTCAACTTCGCTGAGCTCGCCGATTCCAAATTGGAGCTCATCATCTGGCATGCTACGAGGAATATGCCGATTCCAGCCAGAAGGGTCAGGATTGCAGAGACAATAGCTGTCGTTCCCATAACTGCAATTCTTTTAACTTCTCATTACTTCTTGATTCGGCGCGAAGTTACTACAAATAAAGAATCTATGCAACAGTCAAAAAAGAGGATAATCACCTACAGCC
>JAKSJV010000075.1 GCA_024402005.1 Bacteroidales bacterium | reverse complement strand
AGCTTTGCATAACCGTTGTCGGCAATGAAGAGTTTCACGGCAACTATGGTCAGTCCCTTCTCCTTGACTGCACGCTGCAGCTTTATGAGTTCCTTGCGCGTGAGAAGCAGCTTGCGGTCGCGGCGCGGGTCGTGCTTGCCCCAACTGCCCCACCAGTACTCGGCAATGTGCATATTCTTGACATAGAGTTCTCCTCCGTTGAAATAGCAGTATGACTCCACAAGCGACGCCTTGCCCTCACGGATTGATTTTATCTCCGTTCCGGTGAGCACTATGCCTGCCGTATAGGTCTCGATGAATTCATAGTCGAACGAGGCCCTGCGATTCTTTACCTCTATGTCACTCTTTTTCTTCATTGCCGGCAAAGTTAACTTAATTTTCGCTATATTTGTAGAGGTATGTCAAAAAAGCCATTCATTCCCATTCCACCTCCGGCTCCGCTGCCTGATCCCGAAATCGTAACGGCGGAAGAACTTTTCAATCTGTATCGCAACGGAGACATTGACCTTATCTGCGTGATGGGGCCGACTGCAAGCGGGAAAACCCGTTATGCGGTGAATCTTGCGAGAAGGCTGAATGAACTTTGCTCGGAAGAAAAGGCCGCGGGAGCAGAAGGGGCAGCATTGAACGGAACCGAAATAATCAGCGGTGACAGCCGGCAGGTATATATAGGGATGGACATCGGGACAGGCAAGGACCTGAAAGAATACGGCGAGATACCATATCATATGATAGATATAGTCCCTGCCGGAGAAAAATACAACATCTGCCAATACCAGAGAGATTTTGCCGCCGTGTATGAGGATTGCCTCAAACGGAACGTTATACCCGTACTTTGCGGTGGAAGCGGGCTGTACATAGAATCGGTGACCTGCCGCAAATATGAACTCGGGGACAACGCCTCAATGAATCTCACACTACCCCGGAATGTCTATTACATATCCACGCTCGTGGACCGTGACACCCGCCGCGCGCGTATCGACAAGCGTCTGAATGAACGTCTGGACGAGGGAATGCTGATCGAAGTGAAGAAACTCCTTGCCAGCGGAATCTCACCGGAAGACCTTATCTATTACGGACTCGAGTACAAGTACCTTACGATGTATGCACTGGGTCAGATAAGCGTCGAGGATATGCACGAGAAGCTGCGTTTTGCGATACACCAGTTTGCCAAACGCCAGATGACCTGGCTGCGCGGAATGGAACGAGACGGAATCAGAATCCACTGGGTCTCAGCCACTTCTCAGGATCCAGATAAGTCTTTTTCCAGACAAGGAAATACAATTGGGTCTTGCCCATAATCGTGGATACGCGACCTATCTCCTGACCTGTAGTCACTTTCTGTCCCGGTTTGACGCAAGCCCCCTTGACCTTGCAATATGTCGTGTAATAGTTGCCGTGCTGAATCAATATGCACTGGCCATATCCCGGAGCAATCATAATGTTCGACACCACCCCGTCGAAAACGGCAGTAACCACGCTTCCGGGCTCACAAGCTATGTTTATACCGTTGTTGAACAGAGACAGGTGCAGCTCCTTGTTCTGATAGGCGCCGTAATGCTCTGTAACGGGTCCGTCCACGGGCCAAGGAAGTTTGCCCTTGTTCTTTTCGAAAGATGCGGCCAGCGTGTAATCGACGGGAGGCCTCTTCTTTGAAGCGCCGGTCTTGCCCGTAGCCTGGTCAAGCATCGCCGTTATCTGGCGGTTTATGGCATCCATCTCCTTCTGCTTTGCCTTGAGAGATGCCTGATATGCCTTTTTATCCTTTTTCAGTCTGCCTACAAGTTTTTTCTGCGAAGCCTCGTCAGCCTTCAGCTTTTTCACCTCATCAGCCCTGCGGTCCCGCACGGTCTGCGCCTGGTTCTTGACACTGACCAGATGTGCCTTCTTCCCGGCAAGTTCGGCCTGGAACTGTTCTATCTTTCGCGCTTGCGCACTTATTTGCGAAGAAAGGCTCTTGAAATAGCCGAAACGCCTGAATGCCTGCGAAATATTGTCACTGGAAAGGATATACATATACCAGATACGCACGTCGCGGTTCTTGTATGCCCCCATAACAAGACGGTCGTAATGGGTCTGGAGAGTATCCAACGCCGCCTGCTGACGCGCGATTTCCGCCTTTATCCCCTGAATCTTCACATTGTATGCACGAATTTCATTGTCCGATTCGCGCAGAAGGCGCTGTCTGTAATTTTTCTGGGTCTGAATCAGGTTGAGGGAAGAAATCGCCTGTTCCGAGAGCTTGCTGGTGTTGTTCAACTGTTTGCGCAATATCGCCATATCCCTTTCCAGAGCATCCCTGCGCTGTTTCTGCTGCTCTATGCTCTGGCCTGAAACCGCGAAGGAAACCAACAGCAGAACAAAAACGATTATGCTACTTTTTCTTCCCATTTTCCTTCATCTCCGCCTGACGGCGATAAGCGTCGGCAAGTGCCTTTTCATCCAAAGCATCCAGCACCGCAGCATAATGCCTGAGCACCTCCGGATTTTCCTTACCTCCAAACACCATCACCTTCTTGAACACGGCCTTTGCCTCGGCATATTTTCTCTGCCTGTACAGAATCCATCCGTACGTATCCAGATATGTGGCATTTTCCGGGGCGGCTATCACCGCTTTTTGCGACATCTTCAATGCCTTGCCCAGGTTTTTGCCCGATACGGACAGGTAATATGCATAGTTGTTCAACACCACCGGATTTTCAGGGTCCATCTTCAATGCCTTCCCATAATCCCTGAACGCCTTGCCGGATGCCCCGAGATTGTAATGGCAATCCCCGCGCGCCGTCAGGACCGAAGCCAGTTCACCATTGTCCACGGCGCCATTGCCCGCCAGACCGTTACCGCTTTTCACCTGATACAAAAGGGCATCGCATACCGGTAAGGCCGACTGGAAATCCTGCTTCTTTATATAATCGTAAAGGGAAAGCGACAGCATATGGGCGTCATCCGGATATTTGCGGCAAAGTGTCTGCAGACGGTCGCTCTTGCCTGCCGAATAGTAGAAATCACCGGCAAAATGCGTAAAGGAAGTATCTCCGGGATGAGTCTGCATACAGGTTGTGAGCAGAGTGTCATAGTCATTGAGATGGAAAAAGTTGAAACGGGGATCACTGCTCTTGAGCAATCTTTCCATTATATCCCTCTTCACCTGAGGCTGGACATCGGTATTGGAGAAAAACTCGTTGAGACCACCGAAGAATTCCTTGAAATCCCCTCTCTGACGGTTGAGTTCTATACGGGACAACGCTATGTATTCGCCGTGACCGCCGATACGCTCAAGCCGTGTAAGGACACTGTCCGCCTTATCGTATTTCCCCACCTGCATATATATGTCGGCGAGAACAGGCAACACGTTCAGATCACCCGGCTTCCGCTTCAACAGGGATTCGTAAATCCCTTCCGCCGCCTGAACCCGGCCCGAGGCATTGTACAATTGCGCCAGACGCATACCATACCAGGTGTTGGTCGTGTCCTTGACGTATGCCTGTTCGAAATGGTCCGTCGCCGCCGCCACGTCACGAGAGGAAAGAGCCAGACAGCCGAGATAATATTGCACGGCATCATTCTGCGGATCCAGGCTTCCAGCCTGCTCCAACAGATGCTTTGCCCTGACGTCATTTCCTTTCTGGTATTGCTCCACGGCAGATATCAGCAAGGAATCGGCCTGCCTCTGCGATGTATCCTGCGCCAGAAGACGGATGGAGGAAAATGCGGAAACCAGGCACACGGAAATCACCGCCGGACGAAGGAATGATGGGCATTTGTTCATACTTTGCAAAAATAGCAATTAAAGATTTCATTAAAAAATTAAAAAAAGAAAAAACTTCATTAAAAAATATTTTTTATCCCACCCTATCTCTTGTGCAGAAGATTCCGATTGCTTTCCTTCGCAAAAAAACGATTATGAACAGAAAATGGCTTTTGCTTGTGTCCGGATTGATTGCCACCGGCTGTGACTACACAGTCATACACGAATATGACCCGCACCTGCCGCCCCACGGGGAATTATATGCCGCTGCATTGGAATTTCCAGAGGGTTACGACTGGAGACGCGACCCTTCCGGCGGAAAAGTAACACCGGATCTCGTTTTCTATCACGATACAACCGTAATTTTCCGCAAACCCACAGGAAACGGCTCCCCGCTGCTCCCCGATGGCGACATGCACAGAATATCCGGCACCCACCTGTTCTCCGATTGTTCCACCGGAACGCAGACAATCATTTTCAGGGACGGAGAAGAGCTGTTCAGGTGGGACGGCCGCGAGATGTTATGGGATCTGGAGGAAACGGACGGCAAGGTATATACCCTGTCGACTTCAAGGGACGGAAGCGGATGGAGCTGCAGATGCAATGGAGAGATTGTACTGAAACAGGATTACGGAAGGTTTCTGAACGGATTCTATAAGGATTCAGGGCATTTGTGCTTCGATTATGCAATGGCTATCGTAAAGGATGTCAACGGCATACCGGACAGGAATTATCACGTCTCGGACGGCATTGACAGTCTGATCGTAGTCCCTGCTGACGTAAAGAAGGTCCTTACCTCGAGGATGACGGATGGAACGTTCAATTATATAGCGCTTATTTCCGGATACGACAGACTTATATGGCAGGCTGGGCGCGACGCCTATGTTCTGGAAGATGAAAAGACGGGAGAAAGTCCGGACTGCCGCCTGCTGGATGCCGGAGGAGAAATGGTGGCAATGGCCAAGCTGGATGGAAGAGACTGCCTGTGGGATGCCGACGGGAAGAAATTCTTTACGACAATCGGAAGCAGAATCTACTCCGTCTGCGAAAAATCCGCACATCTGTGTTTTGCCATATCTTCCGGAAGCGGACTCTCGGACGTAGAAATATTCTATGACGGAGCCTCTGAAAAATTGCCGGCTGGATACGCTATGTTCTCCCCTGCCTGCCTGAGTTGTGACGACTATGGCTTCGCCGTCGGAGTGAACGATATGAAGAACTCCTGCCGCCCTTTGATATTGAGGGATAAAAGAATACTGGATTATGATTTCAACGGCTATTTCATCTGCCTTGCCCTTCCATAATGTTGCGGGCGAGCGTATTGGCGCAGATGAACTCCTTGAGCGATGCGCAGTCGGTGTCGAGTATGGAGTGCCTGTCCCCCTTCCAGGCTATGGTACCGGAATCTATGAAGCAGATATTGTCACCTATCTCAAGCATAGAGTTCATATCGTGGGTGTTTATCACGGTGGTGATGTTGAACTCCTTGGTCAGATCGCTTATGAGTTTATCAATAAGTATGGACGTATATGGGTCCAGGCCGGAATTGGGCTCGTCACAAAAAAGATATTTCGGGCTGAGGGCCAATGCGCGGGCTATGCCGACACGCTTCTGCATACCTCCGGAAAGTTCGGAAGGATATTTGTCGTTGCTGCCGACGATGTTCACCTTTTCCAGACAAAACTCCGCCCTTTCCCTTTTCTGCGCAACAGACCAGTCGGTGAAAAAGTTCATAGGAAACATCACGTTCTCGATTACCGTTGCGAAATCGAAGAGGGCACTGCCCTGAAACAGGACTCCTATATTCTGGTGAAGCAGTTTGCGACGACCTTCATCCATAGCCACAAGGCTGTCTCCATCATAGAGAATATCTCCCCTGTCCGGTTCGAAAAGGCCGATGAGATTCTTCAGGAGCACGGTCTTGCCGCTTCCGCTCTTGCCTATTATCATATTGCATTGCCCGGTGCCGAAAACGGCATCGATATCGTGCAGGACGACCTTGTCTCCGAAACCTTTGAAAAGTCCTTTAACCTCTATCATAACTCTGCGCCTCCATCAATAAAGCATAACCTCGGTGACGATAAGGTCGAACATAAGGATAAGTATGCTGGCCGCCACTATGGCCCTCGTACTGCTCCTTCCCACTCCCAGCGACCCCCCGCCGGCATAATAGCCCTCGAAGGAGGATATGCTGCTGATCAGGAAGCAGAAAAGCGCCGTCTTGAAACAGCTGTAAACGATATAGAATCCGTTGAAACTGTATTTGATGCCCTCGATATAGGAGGCCGTACGGATTATTCCCGTGAAATCCACCACTATATATCCGCCGATGAGCCCGAGAATGAAACTGAGCATCATAAGCAGCGGGCTGAGGAGAGTGGCGGCGATAATTTTGGGCTGTACAAGGAATGCCGCGGAATTGACACCCATCATATCCATCGCATCTATCTGCTCCGTAATTCTCATACTTCCAAGCTCGGATGCTATGTTGGAGCCCATCTTGCCGGCAAGGATAAGGGCCACCATCGTGGAGCAGAACTCCAGAATGAGGCTCTCGCGGACCATATAGCCGACATACATCTTGTCGATGAAGGGATTTTCCAGATTGGAAGCCGTCTGAATGGCAAGAACGCCACCTATGAAAATGGAGATTACGGCCACTATGAGTATGGAAGAAATTATCAGTTTGTCCGTTTCGAGGATAAACTGCTTCCAATACAATCTGGCGTTTTCAGGGCGGGAAAACACTTTCCTGAGAAAGAGGAAATACTCGCCTACTTTTTCTATGGCCGTTTTAATCATACGATTACAAAGGTACTAATTAAAAATGAAATAATATGCTGATAAGGATTGCAAGTGCCAAATGCATCGGTATCGAGGCGCTCAAGGTGATTGTCGAAGTGTCGGTATCAAACGGCATCGGGGTGCATCTGGTAGGTCTCGCCGATGTCGCCGTCAAGGAAAGCCTGCTGCGGACAGTTACTGCCCTGCAGGCCATAGGGTTGCGCGTGCCGGGCAAAAAAATAGTAATCAACCTGGCCCCCGCAGACATACACAAGAAAGGCAGCGGTTATGACTTGCCCATAGCCCTCGGCATCATTGCAGCATCGGAGCAGATGGAAATGCCTGACCTGGAAAAATTCGTCATCGTGGGTGAATTGGGCTTGGACGGCACGGTAAGGAATGTCCCGGGGGCACTCCCGATTTCTGAAATGGCCGTCATCCAGGGGTGGAAAGGCTGCATTCTTCCGGAACAGTCGGCATTGGAAACCCTGGGATTTGACGGCGGAGCCGTATATGGAGTACGCACAATAAAGGATGTCCTGACCATAGTGTGTGACAGACCGGAGAAAGATGCTTTCCTGATCGGGAATCTTGCGGAGAAGAACGGATACGGCGGAAAAGAAGCAAACGGATGTTGCGACTGCGTGAGTCCGGAACGGGAAGACAGCGGAATAATGGACTTCTCGGAAATTGTCGGGCAGGAAGCGGCCAAACGCGGTCTGGAAATTGCCGCCAGCGGCGGACACAATGCAATTCTCATAGGCCCGCCTGGGAGCGGGAAAAGTTCTCTGGCAAAGGCTATGTGCAGGATTTTGCCGCCTCTGAGCCCGCAGGAAGCCCTTCAGACCAGCAAGATATATTCGGTTGCCGGACGGGGCGGCTCCCGCGGGGGCCTCATTTTCGAGCGTCCTTTCCGTGCTCCGCACAACACAGCCTCGATTCCGGCACTCGTAGGCGGAGGTTCCGACAATATCACTCCCGGGGAAATCTCCCTGGCGCATAACGGAATCCTTTTTCTCGATGAGTTCTGTGAAATGCCGCAGAAAACCATCGAGGTACTGCGCGGGCCGCTCGAGGATCACAAGATAGTGCTGTCGCGCCTGAGGTCCAAAGTGGAGTATCCCGCCAACTTCACCCTGATAGCCGCCACCAATCCCTGCCCCTGCGGATATTACGGAGAAGGCGACAGGTGCACCTGCACCGTCGGCCAGCGGCACAACTATATGGCCAAACTCAGCGGCCCCATAATGGACCGCATCGACATACAGCTGGTTTGCCACAGTGTGCCGGCCGGGTCACTGATAGAGGGGAGTGCAGGCGAATCGACAGCGGTCATCGCGGAACGTGTCCGCGCGGTAAGACAGATGCAAAGGGAACGTTTTGCCGCTGACGGGATATTCTGCAACGCGCAGATGAACAATCGCCTGATAAAGAAATACTG
>JAKSJV010000074.1 GCA_024402005.1 Bacteroidales bacterium | reverse complement strand
GACGTAGAAGTACTTGAAGAAGACCTTCGGCGCGCCGACTGAAGGGGCACCGTTCTTGGTGTCGTAGTCGGACTTGATGTCGATGGCCTCGGCTACCGGGGTGAGAGGATCACCGAAGGCTGCAGCTTTGCTGTATGCGGAGGTGATACCGTTGCTCTGCGGCTCGGATGCCTGGATGATAAGCTTGCGGTTGGCCACTGCGGCCGGGATGCTTGCGGGCGTGAATGTCAGCGCAGCTGCGCCGATGACAACAGTTGCTTCGCTTGGAGCGTCGACGCCGGTGAGCGCCGGAGGGTTGGCCATCACCTGGCCACCGCAGAAGACCACCCAGTAGTTGAGCCTCATAAAGAGGTTGCTGCCGGAGATCTTTGCCTTGGTACCGAGGACGGACTTGCCTTCCGCGGTGTTGGCAGCGGCGTTCCACGCCAGGATCTGAGCGGAGGTGAGACCCTGCCAAGCCTGAGAGAGCTGCTTGAAGATTGCCTTCACGCCGGCCTGGGCGCTGGTGCGGACGGATCCGCCGTAACCGCGGTTGCGGATGTACTTGCGGCCACGGGACTTCGCGGCGGTAACGCCCTTGGCGGAACCGCTCATCTCTTCGAATGCGATAGAAGGGAGGAATTTCATAATTTGACGTTTTTAAAAGGTTTGAGAATGTATAGCATCGCGAATACTATCAATGCGAAAATGAATACCAGTGCGCAGTCTCCGATGAGCATCCGGAATCGCTGCCACTTGGATAGCTGGGCCTCAACCGGGACCTCGACCTCGACATATTTGTCAACGAATACCAGGGAGTCACGGTAGATTGTCTTGATTTCGACCGGTTTCGGCTCGTTTACGGGCTTTATGTCGAGGGAGTGGGAGAGAATGCCATCCGAGACTTCGGCGACGGATATGGCATACTTGTTTTCCAAAACGGAGACAGAGTCAATCGTCTGTGCACTCTGGGAAATTGAAGGAAGTTGAAGATAGACAGTGTCGATCTTGATCTCTGTCTCCGTGCGGACCTCAACCCTTGTTCCCTCCCGGGGAGTGGCCTGACGGACTGTGCCGCAGGCCACAATGGAGAGAAGAAGGGCGGGGAAGAGGAAGTGTTTCATAGTGTGTTGTCTTCTTTGTCGGCCTTGCTGAGAAGTTCTGCCTCGAACTTGCGGAACTTGACATCGTAGGAGGTCTTGACCCCGAGAATCGCGCCGGCGAGTACCAGCAGCTCGGAGACAATGGAGATTGCCGAGTTGGATATCTCGCCCTTTGGCTCGATGCAGAACAGACAGATGCAGGCGATGGCCACGCCGGTGGTGAAGCTGGCGATGGCGATGCTGCCCTGAAGGCGCGTAAGTTCGGTTTGCTTGATCATAGGATTATCCTCTTACAAAGAAGGCCTTGAGGAATGTTGATCCGCCAGCATCGTTTGCTGCATGGCAGAGACCTTCGCAAGTGACGCGATTGCCGGAGATGTGGCACTTGGCGTCAAAGCTTCCGGTGTTGTATACACCCGGAACGTTGGAGATCAGCGGGAAGTCAGCGTCGATGTTATTCGGGAGACCTACCAGGTCGAAGGAGAACTGGGTATTCGCCTGGGCGCAGCGAAGCTCATCGAAACCTATGAACAGTGACACCCAGTCCGGACGGACGATGCACTGCTGGTCTTTGATTCTGCAGGCGGCAGGGCCGTTTGCTACGGACAGCTCCGTAGTGCTTCCGGAGAATATCATGCTGTGCCTGCCGTTAGGGACGAAGGCACAGTTGAACTCGTATTTCTTGTCAATGCCCCAGTTCGGCAAATTGGGTATCTCAATGGCAATTGTATTCTTGTCTTTTATCCAGGTGCAGGCAATCGAAACCGCCTCGCCATTTTCGTTCATACCCCTGACATATACTGCGGTTTTCTCACTGGTGCCGAAAGGTAGATCGGGTACACTGACTTCCATCTGTGAAGGAGCCTGTGGACTGTATGGGTTGAAACTGGCAATGAAGGAGCCGTTGAGAATGATGAGGTCTTCTGAGCAGAATGCTTTGAACTGTATTGCGCCGGTGCCGAAGTTGTTGGCGATTGCATTGATTATTTGACTCATTGTTTACTGATTTTGAATTGCGATTGATGTGTCGAACAGATTGCGTGAAGTCTCGAATGCCTTGTTGTAGACTGTGAGCTCCATGGTATGCCTGCCGCCTTTTACCATAGTCTCTACGCAGATGGCGTCGATTGCGCCTCGGTAGTAGAAGTCGCTAACGCTGAGGCAGTAGCATTTGATGCTTGGGAAGGCCTCCGGACGCATACCGGTCCTCAATGAAACTGAATCGGAGAACTGTTCTGTGTTCAAGGTACCCTCGATTGTGACTGCAGATGATTCTCCGGCCGCAATCATCTTGAAATCTATCAGATGATAGGATCCGTTCTTGCTGTACAGTTCAATGTCGATTATGCCAGGGGCAGCGTCCGGTTTGAAGTTCCTGTCGTGCTCCAAATCGGCAATGCAGGAGAACCGGAGGATATTGCCGGTGAAGCCTGTCGCGACATCAAGCCAGTACATCTCGAAGAAGTATTTCTTCTCGTTCTCAATAGGGATGCCCATTCTCTGCTGGAAGGCATAGGTTATGTCGGCTCGGCCGCCGAAAGGCATTGTACCAGGGACAACGACCACAGTCTTTGACCAGGCATTCGACACTCCTGTGCTGACGGCAGCGGTCATCTTGACCACGAGATAATGCGAGAAGTTCGAATAGTTTATTCCTTCGAAACAGATCTCCTCATCACTGAGATAAAGTTTCTGGAAGGTGACATCCGGAAGAGACTTGTATTCTGCCGGCGCGTTAAGCATCAGACTGGTGTGAATGATGCTCAGGTTGGAGTTCAGGCGGACGAAAGCATTGTGGCCGGTCATTGCGCCTGATACGCCGAAGACTTTTCGGCCGCGGAGTTTACCGGCCAAAGTCTCCCAGGCAGCCATTTGGGAATCGGTCAGCTGTCGGTAAGCCCGGGAGATCTTTGACAGGGTGTTCCGGCTCGCGGCCTGGGCCGGAGTCGTTACGTTATCTTGATAAGCTTTGTGGGAGAGGATTGTCCTGCCTTGGATACTTCTGGCAGTGACATCTTTCGCGGTTCCTGTGAACTCGTTGAAAGCGATTGACGGTTTTGCGATCATAAGCAAGCTGCATATGACAGCGACCGATTCCAACGCAAATATACGAAAGAATTTTGTTCCACAATATCAATCAATTACAAAATTTTACAAGTGCCGTATACTGAGTTTACTCAGGTAAACTCATCAGGAAAGATTTTTTTCGAAAATTATTTCGATACCCCGTTTCGGAGTCTATCAGCAGGTATCGGCAATGTACCTGGTATGTTTTCAGATCAAGTTCCCAGATGTCCCGATAGTTCGGTACCAGGACTTCAACCGTCCCATCGAGAGACCGGCAGTTTTCAGCAGCCAGGAAGTTCCGGAGATAGCCAGGCTGCCGACCTGCGCCCGGTCTGGTCAGCTGCAACTTCAAGAGTAACCGGTACCGGGACGGAATGACATTTCTACCGAGCTTCACTCGCAGTTTGATCTTGAGCGTGTCCTGGTTGATAACCGCTGCGCTCCTTAATCCGACCCACACGACAGGGAAGTCCTTCCAGGGCGCCGGTACCGGAACGTGCTCGTCACCCAGCTGCGCGAACCCGTGATAAGCAGCCACGAACAGGTTGTAACCTGAGATGTGATGGTCGGCTATGAACGGTGGCCGGTGGCTCTGGACGGATCTTGCATAGCTGTTCCAGACAAGCTGCTGCTCCGGATCCAGGGAGCGCCAGGCATTGAGCGCCCGGCGGTGCAAGTCGGCATTGTCCAGCTGGGCGGGAGTCTCCGCGAATACGGGATGGGCCTTGTTCTTCCAGAAGCATTCTCCGTTGCGGTGGTAGAAGGTTACTTCGCCGGCCGATGACCAGCAGTCAGAGAAACGGGTATTAGGGGGATATTTCGGCATAACGTGTATTGGGTAAAAAGAAAGTCCCTTGAAACCATCACGGCTTTAGGGACCAAATGACATTAGGCAAGTAGGTGCCGGACTAACCACGACCTCCGGCGTTGAAGTCTTAAACTCAGAGGTAACTCAGAGGGAGTTGATGAGCGATAACAGAATAAGGACTCTAAGTTTTCATAGATATAGACATACAACCGGAAGCGAAGATAGGAAATCACCTTTGAATCATTGTATTAAATGGTGATAAAGATATCAACCGAGGGGCTATGGTCGCAGACCCGGCGATTGATCTAAGAATGCTGGTACGCCGCGGAAAATGGGTGGAGCGGGGTAGTGTGGTGTTGTGAGGTGGGGAAGTGGGGGCGTGTGAGAAGTGATTGGTGGGTATGGTGATGGGCGGGGCTGGTGCGGCGCGTGAGCGACGCAGCAGACGCGACCGGCACCGTAGCCAAACGGTTTCGTAGGCCGGTGATATGCGGGGCGACGGGAGGGGGTGGAAGATTGATGAGGCTGAGGAGCCCCGCGGGCAGGAAGGTGGGCTGAGAGTAGGACGGGAAGGACGGTGGTGTTTGCATTTGCAGAACTGGACAGTCAATGTTGGTGGAGGGGAAGGAGGAATTATTTCGTAGAGGCAGATTCGTTGACAAAAGTTGTCATTTTTGTTGGGTAGCTTTGCGTCAGTGATTTAAACTTGATGAGTATGAGCCTTTATGAATTTATCTTCGGGAAACCGAGTATGACTTCGGACTATATTGGTAGCCACGGGGAGTTTGATAGGAATGATGAGGACCGCGCGAACTGTGAGGATATGTTCGGGATGAGGGCGCAGGATCACGATGCGGATATCGAGGAGCATTATGGTTGGGAGAATAAGCTCAACTATGATAGCGACGGGTATGGCGATGAGGAGGACTGGTGATTTGATTCTTTGTTTTAGTTTCCATTGAATAGTGAATTGATATTGGGGCGCCGGACTGCGTGATGCAATCCGGCGTTGTTGTTGAAATGGTGTGGGTATTTTGTTATATTTGTTTGTGATATACAGGGAATATGCTTAAGAAGAATGTAGTGATAATCTCATCCAGCCCGCGTAAGGATGGCAATAGTGAGACCCTTGCAAAGTCGTTTGCCAGGGGAGCTGTTGCGGCGGGGCATAGTGTCAGATTCGTTTATGTCCGGGATTATCATCTCGGGTATTGTCATGCCTGCTATAGATGCAGCAAGACCGGTGAGTGCTTTCAGCATGATGGAATGAACGATATAGCGAAGGAACTTTTGGCGGCTGATGTGCTGGTATTCGCGACGCCGGTGTATTTCTATTCGATGTCAGGGCAACTGAAGGTCCTGATCGACAGGCTTGTCCCGTGGTATACGAAGATCCGGGCGGATATCTATATGCTATGTACGGCCTGGGATTCGGATACGAAGATGCTTCAGGCGACCTTTGATGCCATCAGGGGCTGTACGCGTGATTGCTTCGAGAACTGCGAGGAGAAAGGCGCTCTTGCAGTGGGCGGAGTAGGCGAGAAGGGGGAGATAGAGGGCCGTCCTGAGTTGAAAGACGCCTACCTGATGGGATTCGAGTGCTAGATATGATGGAGTTTCGGGAGAAGTCTTTTACAGAGCTGACGAATGAGGAGCTGTACGGGATCCTGCGCCTTCGCGCGGAGGTCTTCGTCGTGGAGCAGGACTGCCCGTATCAGGACCTGGATGGCAATGACCTCAAGGCGATGCACCTTTTCGTACTTGAGAACCGTGAGGTGGTGGCGTGCCTTCGTGTTTTCTTGAAGGAGGACGGCAATGCGACGATAGGGCGCGTGGTCACCGCCGGGAAGGTGCGCGGGACAGGGCTGGGGAAGAAGATGATGCTGGAGGGGATCGGGATTTCGAAAAGGTTGTTCGGCAGGATACCGATAGTGATACATGCCCAGTGTCAGGCAAGGGGCTTTTATGAGAAGTGCGGGTTCGTGGTGTCGTCCGGGGAGTTCCTGGAGGACGGCATCCTGCACGTTGAAATGACATTTACGTTCTGAGCTGCCTTCTGGAGACAGCGGCAGCTGTTGGCTGATGCTTGAAATTCTTATAGGCTCCGGAAGGATGGGGCTTGGGAAGCGGCCCGCTCTCAAGGTTCTTGGGAGCGGGTGCTTTTTGTGAGAAGGGAGGGGAGAGGGAGGCGCCAGAAGAGGGCGGAGCAGGGGAGGGTGAGGGCGGCGGCCTGGAGGTTGCCGCGGAGTGCGATGAGGATGGAGAAGCCCAGGATGGTGAGGGCGAAGATGGCCAGAATTATGGGGCAAAGGATGCGGCGGAACTGAGTTTTCATAAGCTTTATCGTTTGATTAAAGTTACGAAAAATCAGGGAGTTATGCAAGGGATTTTAAGGGTTTGTTGAGGGCTTGTTGTGGGTGATTTTGCGCCTTTGTAATAACCGGCCTTGATTGGCTGAGAGAGTGCTTTATCTGCGCGGATGAAACGTGACAGAATAGGTAGTTGCATAAATCGTAATTTTTGTTCTCGCCAGAATTCTATTTGCAATACCGATAAAAAATGGTAGTTTTGTAATAACAGACAATAATTTGAGCCCCCTTTTATTTAATTATAGTCGATTTCTGCATAAAATGAGAAAATCGTTAGTCATAGCAATTCTTATCCTATTTTGTCCGTACTTGTTTGCACAAACATATTACTACGAGCTTGTTTCAACAACGGAAGACGGTATAATAAAACAATCCTCTGGGAACGGGTTTTATACAACCTTCGGCAACAATTGTTGTTATGATTCTGATTCGAAAGGAAATCGGAATGGCTCATACACCCTGAATTATAAAGGCTTTCAAAATGAACGGCATAAGTATTCGGGTGAGAGTTATTGGGGAAATTCAGCTTTTTATTTCTCCAATGACTACAATACTCTGGTCGTCAAATCTTTCAAGACAAATAATGAGTATGAATTCAGGAGACTGGCTAATTCCGGTAAAGAAACGACTCATAAACCACAATATTCAGGATCATCCGGAGTTGTAGTTCCCGCGGCACCTATTATTGTAACACCCCCATCTGTGCCAAGTATTAACAATACTACAACATCAACCGTCCATACTTGTTCTGGTTGTGGCGGGACAGGACTATGTACCAGCTGCCATGGAGCAGGCGGTTATTGGGTAAACTCTGGCTCATATACTGGATCCAATTCAAGAACATGGGTAACTTGCGGTGTATGTCACGGTACTGGCAAATGTGGTGTTTGTCACGGGAAAGGAAACTTATAATACTAATTGCGTTATGAAAAAATTATACATTGTTACAATTATTTGGGGGCTTCTATTCCCCATATTAATGGACGCGCAGACAATTTATCATTATCAAAAGGTTGCTACAGTTGATCCGACGAATGGAATTAAAAAAGAATTTTATGGGCAAGATTATATACATATAATTTTTGACGGCAACAACACATTGTGGGTTGTAAATGAAAAAGGAGAAAAGCAGAAAAACAATATACCGAAAGATACTTATGACTGGTCGTATTCCAGTATCGGAGCACGTGGAAAGTATATTTTTGAATCCAGAGGGAATGGACTAAATGTCTTTCATTGTAAATTTGGAATGAGACGCACTCATAAGACAACAAATTGGTATTATCTCGGTTCAATAAGACAAGGATGGAACGATGGTGATTATGTGGACGACATTTATAATGATGATTACATCTATGTATCTGATGATAAGCACAAAATAAATACTCGTTTCAAAAAATCAACATGGGTATCTGAAATTCAATCTGGGATGGGGGGACTCCCATATCAGGGAGGTCATTCTGAGGACAGATATGGAGATATTGATGTGTATGAGTTATACGACACTGACGAAAAAGGATCAATACCTTCATCAACTAGTATAGATCCGGCTCATCCGACTGTAATGTATTAATCAAAATATTGCATAAATAATCATTGTTATTGTTTCTACTGGCCATTACAACATCAGCAATAAATACACAAACTAAATATCATTATCAGAAAGTTGCAATTGTGAATTCCTATACAGGAGAGAAAACAGTGAATTACGACTACAAAATAGAAGAAGCCGGCATCTTTCGATAGTCGGCTTCAGCGGGGGCCCACAGCAGGACGATAATCCTGCGATGAACCACTGCAAAAATATATAAATTTTTGGTT
>JAKSJV010000073.1 GCA_024402005.1 Bacteroidales bacterium | reverse complement strand
CAGGTGGTGAACCTTTGTATGAACTACAAGGTGTTCGGCGACTATAACGGAAAGGAAACGGGTATTTTCGATTTCTTCAAATCCCTTGTGGAAATAGTCGTGAAGGATGGCACCTTCAATTTTATGCTTCCGCAGGAAGCCTCTGCGTTGAAGGCTACGGAATCCCTGGAAGTCCAGGACCCCATCTCCTGCGAAGACGAGGAAAGGGATATGGCGAAATGGCTCGGCAACGAATTGCAGAAGGATGCGTTCAACAAACTGTACGCCCTTCAGGAGAAGTTGTCCATCATCAATCTTCCCCAGTTGTGGGAGGATTACGGGCATCTGCAGGAGAGCGACCATTTCTACAATATGAATACGAAATTTTTTACGGACAGAGGCCCTCACAGATACATAAATCCTTATGACACCCCTTATGAGGCCTTTATCAACTATATGAACGTCTTGGCGGATTTCGCCTTGAGAGTGCAGAACGAATTAAACTAAACTGATCAAATGGAATTCAATCAACCATCGTGGAACAGCGTGGTAGTGACACGCCATCTTCCCGAAAAACTGAAGGATCTGGAGACTCTCAGCAAGAATCTCTGGTGGTGCTGGAACGAAAGCGCAAAAGAACTTTTCAAACTTGTCGATCCCGATCTCTGGGAATCCACGGAAAACAACCCTATAGAAATGCTGGGACGAGTAAGGTCTTCCCGCTACCGTGAGTTGGAGAACGACCATAAGTTCCTGGCCGAACTGGGCCGTGTGATGGATGAGTTCAACGACTATATGGCTCTGAAGAAAAACCGCACGGAGCCTTCCATTGCGTATTTCTGTATGGAGTACGGCCTTGACACGTCGTTGAAGATATACTCCGGTGGTCTCGGCATTCTTGCCGGCGACTATCTCAAGGAGACTTCCGATATGAACGTCAATCTCGTCGGCATCGGACTTCTTTACAGATATGGATATTTCACCCAGACTCTTTCCGCCCAGGGCGAGCAGATAACCAAGTACGATGCGCAGAACTTTATGAAGATTCCCGCATCACCCGTATTGGATGAGAACAACAACTGGGTGACCGTAGGAGTCAACCTTCCAGGGCGTCAGCTCGTCGCCCGCGTATGGAGGGTGGATGTCGGCCGCACGGAGCTGTACCTGCTGGATACTGATTTCGAGGCAAACAACGCCGAAGACCGTCAGGTGACTTATCACCTTTACGGCGGCGACTGGGAGAACCGTCTGAAACAGGAGCTGCTGCTGGGAATAGGCGGTATCCGTGCTCTTCGCAAGATGGGCATTCATATGAGCGTCTACCACTGCAATGAGGGCCACGCGGCCTTTGTGGGTCTGGAACGCATTCGTGAATACATACAGAATGACGGACTCACCTATGCCGAAGCTCTGGAGAACGTGCGTTCATCCTCATTGTTCACGACACATACACCCGTTCCTGCAGGTCACGATTCCTTCGATGAGGGCCTTCTGCGCTGCTACATCGGGCATTTCCCGCAGCGTATGGGCATTGACTGGGATACGCTTATGGGTATGGGACGTATGAATCCCAACGACCACAACGAGAAATTCTCGATGAGCGCCCTTGCATCCAACATCAGTCAGGAAATCAACGGCGTTTCGTGGCTGCACGGCAAGGTCAGTCAGGAAATCCTCGCGCCTATGTGGACGGGATACCTTCCCGAAGAGAACCACGTTTCATATGTGACAAACGGTGTGCATTATGCCACCTGGGCAGCCCCGGCGTGGAAGGAGATCCACGCAAAAGTCTTCGGTCCGGAGTTCGCCACGCATCATTATGACAAGAAATGTTTCGAGGGCATCTATCAGGTGCCTGATGATACGATATGGGCGACCAAGAATGCACTGCGCAGCACCCTTATCCGGGAAATAAAGGACCGTTTGAACGATCCCGTGATGAGCGTACACTACACTCCGCGTCAGATTGTCAAGATAAAGGAGACCCTCAGCGAAGACAAGCTGACCATAGGTTTCGCCCGTCGTTTCGCCACTTACAAGCGCGCACACCTGCTGTTCCGCGATCTGGAAAGGTTGTCCGACATAGTCAACAACCCCAAACGTCCGGTTCAGTTCATCTTTGCAGGCAAGGCGCATCCGGCTGACGGTGCCGGCCAGGACCTTATCAAGATGATTGTGGAGGTGTCGAAACGCCCCGAGTTCATAGGCAAGATAGTTTTTGTTCCCAATTACGACATCACCCTTGCGAAATACCTCGTTCAGGGTGTGGATGTGTGGATGAACAATCCTACGCGCCCGCTGGAGGCATCCGGTACATCGGGCGAGAAAGCCGCAATGAACGGTGTAATGCATTTCAGTGTGCTTGACGGATGGTGGGTGGAAGGTTACCGCAAGGACGCCGGCTGGGCTCTTCCCCAGGAGAAGACCTATGATGACCAGAACTACCAGGACGAGCTGGATGCGGCGATGATCTATGCGCTCATAGAGAGTGAGATTTCGCGTGATTATTACGATGTGGACCCCAAGACGGGATATTCTCCCAAGTGGGTCAAATACATCAAGAATACGATTGCCCAGGTTGCCTGCAACTTCACTACGAACCGTATGCTGTCCGATTATGTAAGGCAGTATTACGTTCCTCTTGCCGAGAGGAAGATGAAGATGCGCGAGAACAATTTCCGTCTTGCGCGTGAGCTCGCCGCGTGGAAATCGATGGTGCGTGCCGAATGGCCCGGTATAGAGGTCGTTTCAGTATCGAAACCCGATTCCAATACGGCGCTCCAGAACGAGTTCCACAGTGAAATCGTCCTGAAGATAAACAAGCTGCAGCCCGAAGATATAGGTGTCGAGGTGCTGTTCGCCACTACCGACGGCAAAGGCGTGATGCATATCCAGCAGACCATACAGTATCAGTGCGAAGAGTTCAAGGATTTCATTGCAAAATACACTGCGGACATACGCCCTGACCATTCCGGAGCATATCAGGTGGCAGTCAGAATGTATCCTAAGAACAAGCTTCTGGCCAGCCGTCAGGATTTTGATCTCGTGAGATGGTTGTAACCGTAGGTTTTTTCGATGGCGTTCATCTTGGTCACCGCCGTGTTCTCCGTTCTCTGCTTGAGAGAGGGGAACAGGTGGCTGTCATAACATTCTGGCCTCATCCGCGGGTAGTTCTTCAGCAGGATGCACATTCCCTGGCGCTGCTCAATACGCGGGAAGAGAAGATGGCGCGTCTGCAGGGGTTGGGAATAAACGATATCCGCTGTCTGGACTTTACACCTGAGATGTCAAGGTTGAGCGCTGAAGAGTTCATAAGGGATATACTGGTCGGGGAGTTCGGATGTACGGAATTGGTACTCGGCCACGACAACCGGCTCGGCTGTGACGGCCTGTGTACCGAGGATATCGCGCAATTGGCAAGGAAGATGGGCCTCGGGGTGGAGGTTGTCCCATCCTTCCAATATAAGGACATAGGTGTCAGCAGCACGCGCATACGTCAGGCAATCTTCGAAGGGGACGTAGCGCTCGCGGCGGAACTTCTGGGCTACCGCTATCCTCTTTCCGGGATTGTCGTGCGCGGGCACCGTCTGGGCCGTACGATAGGATTCCCGACAGCCAACATCAAGCCGTCATTCCCTCTCAAGGCCGTTCCGGGGAACGGGGTGTATGCCGTGGACGTTATTGTTAACGGCAAGAAATTCAAGGGAATGACCAATATAGGGACAAGACCTACTGTTGGCGACAATCTCGAGACGGTCATCGAGACCAACATCTTCGATTTCGATGAAGATATATATGGAATGGAGATAACGGTAGAATTCATCGACAGGGTGAGGAACGAGAAGAAGTTCGCCTCTCTCGAAGAATTGGCCGGGCAGTTGAAAATCGACAAACACAGATGCTATGGATACAACTGATAAACAAACATTTACAGAGGACCAGGTGCTGGAAATCCTGAAGGAATTCAAAGAAAAGGGAAATGCTTCGGAGAAGAAGATCGACCCGAAAAAGTTGATAATTTATTCCGAAATAATGAAACCTAAGTTCAAGGAATAGGTTGTTCAAGTGAAAATTTATATATTTGCAAAATATGGAAGTACATTATATGACCCAGGAAGGGTTCGACAAGTTGAAGAAGGATCTGGCCGATGCATTGGCACAGCGTCCTGTGATTTCCGCAGCGATTGCGGAGGCCCGCGAAAAGGGCGATCTGTCTGAAAATGCAGAATATGAAAGTGCGCGTGATGCACAGGGCTTGCTGGAAATGAATATCGCAAGGCTCCAGAACCTTGTCGCGAATGCGCGTGTGATTGATGAAAGCAAACTTTCCACCGACAAGGTGGGGATGATGTCCAAGGTGAAGGTGAAGAACATTTCCCTCGGTCGTGAGATGCAGTTCACCATTGTAGGTGAGCAGGAAGCCAATTTTGCCGCAGGCAAACTTTCCGCCACCACTCCTATAGGCAAGGCTCTTATGGGGCACAAGGCCGGTGATGTCGTCGAGGCTCAGGCCCCCAACGGAGTGATGAAATTCGAGATTCTTTCAATTTCGCTGTAAGACAATGGCAACGATTTTCACAAAAATCGCAAAGGGTGAGATACCTTCCTACAAGGTGGCCGAGAATGATGACTACTATGCTTTTCTCGACATCAATCCTATGACGGAAGGCCATACTCTGGTTATCCCGAAAAATGTGGAGAAGGATTACATCTTCGACCTTTCTTCCGATGAGTACCGGGGACTTTGGGATTTTGCGGCCAAGGTTGCAAAGGCCATAAAAAAAGCGATTCCCTGCGCACGAGTAGGTGTGGCCGTATTGGGTATGGAAGTGCCTCATACCCACATCCATCTGGTACCCTTGCAGAGCGAGAAGGATATGGATTTCCGCAAGGAAAAACTGAAACTTTCGCAGGAGCGGTTCGAGGAAATTGCCGGGTCTATCAATAAAGTTTATGAAACTCTTTAGAGATATCTTTTTTGCGGCAGCCCTTCTTACAGGGCTGTCTGCGTGTAACAGAGCCGTTGTCAGCGGTGAGTTCAATGCGGCACCTTCCTCCGGAGTCGTTCTGGTGAAGACCTTGGACGGGCAGAATTTGCAGACTGTGGACACTCTGCATCTGGACGGTGTTCGTTTCAGATACGCTGCAAAATTGGAAAAGGGCCAGCCCGAATTCGTTTACCTGTATTGCGGTGACGTGAAGGTGGCATCCCTGCTGTTGGCTACGGGTGACAGGGTGCAGGTTCAATGCGACACGACGGGCCGATGGACAGTGGAAGGCTCGGATGACTGCCGGAAATTGCTGGACAATGAAATGGCCTATGCGGACCTTTTCAAGAACGGGTATGTCAACGGCCGTCAGTATGTGGAATATTACAGGAAAATGGTGCAGTATGTACTGTCAAATTCACACTCTCTGACCGTCATTCCTGTCCTTTACACTAAAATAGGCGATGTGCCTTTGTTCGCCCAGGTAACCGATGCCGTGCTGTTCAATAATGTCGCGGATTCCCTGGAGACGGTCTATCCCGAATCTAAATACGTGAAGCAGTTGCGTACGGAGGCGGACAAACGCCGTGACAGGCTTCAGCTGCAAGGGCTGGTGGACAGGGCTGTTTCTCTTATATATCCTGATCTGTCATATCCGGGAATAGATGGTCAGAAGGTTTCTCTCCGGGAATCGGCGACGGGCAAGGCCACTTTGCTTGTTTTCTGGGATGCCACCGACGGTCTGAACAAGGTTTACAACCTGGAGGTGCTCAAACCTCTGTATGAAAAGTATTCCGATGAGGGCCTTCAAATTTATGCCGTCAACCTCGGTGCCGACAAGAAAACCTGGGCCATGGCTGTCCGGGAGCAGAAACTCCCCTGGGTGAACGTATGCGACGCCACAGGAACGTCATTGTCATTGTACAACGTGGATTCTCTGCCCACTGCCATTCTTATCACGGAAGGCGGTATCGAGAAACTTTCCTCCCTGGAACTTTCTTACCTGCAGTCCCGGGTGACCGCATCATTGAACAGGTAAACGCTTCTCTGAACTATGATGAACTCTTCTGCTTTCAAAAGAATCACGGCATCCTTCTGTATTTTATTCCTGGGCACGACTGTTTTTGCCGGACAGAATCGGGAAGCTGTGCAGGACAGTTATGGCATCACTGTCCTTGGCGTGTATGATTACAGCAAGACCTTCGCCCATCAGGGGGGAGTCGATATTGCAGGACATATGCCATTCCATACCTACATCGAGGCGGATGCGGGGTTCGAGTTCCTCGGGCCGAAGATATTGGCAGGTACTTTGGTCGCCCGCCCGAAACTGCCGCTCAAGGTGGGTGAACTGTTTCTGGACACCGCCGTTCATCTGCGTGCATTCAACTCGTTTGAAGCCGGAACATTCGCGCTGGCTGCCAGTTTAGGCTATCGTATGGATTATGTCAGTGTGCAGATGGGTATTCAGAGAACGGTGCTTCACAACTTCCGGAAGGCCCCGGGAGACGGAGGGTCGGATATCGTGGAACCTGTCAACCCGATATTCAGAATCGCTTTCAATGTACGCCCTTGCACTTCGCCCTGGAACATTTCGTTCGGCGCCGGCAACTTCACCTTATACAAGTACGAGCGCTTTTATTATCCCATTTTCTTCCTTGGGGGGCACGTCGACATTACAAGTCATCTGACTTTACAGGCAGAGGTGGATCTTCAGTTTTCAGGTATATTCAATATGACTGCACATTTCAATGAATTGACTGCCCGTGCAGGCTTGACATACAATTTCTGATGAAAAAAATCACTCATACACTTATATTTGCCTGCCTGCTTTTATTACAGGGCTGTGAGTCATTCGATTTCGCCGGTTTTTTCGGCGTGACCGGTCCGGCAGTGGACGAGCGCTTTGCCGCTTCTGTAAAACTTCTTGAAAAAGAACCGGTTCCGGATATAACGGTTTCTTCGGACGAGTACCGGATGATACTTGTCACCGATATCCATTCCGACGGGAAGGACGACAAACCTGATCGCTTCGTTTCCGCCTGCCTCGCAGAAGAAGGGGTAGAAAAAACGGTTATCTGCCTCGGTGACATGGTCAACGGAAGAGATTGCCACAGCGGTGTATTTTCAAAACTCCAGCCGGTTTCGCAGGCACCCTGGCGGTTTTTGAATGCCCTTGGCAATCACGATACCTATTTCAAGGAATTTGACACGTTCAAGGAATACTGGCCACTGACGACCTACACGTTCAATGTGAATCTTCCCAGCGGACGGAAGGACTTTTTCATCTGCCTTGATTCTGCGGACGGGGCCTGTGGCGTATTGCAACGGCAGTGGGTTGAGAATATCCTGAAAGAGGCTTCCGGAAAATACAGGAACATCTATGTTCTAACGCATACCAATTTCTTCAACACGGACAACACCCAGCTTACCAGCGGAAACTTTTCGCTTGAAGAAACATACGATCTGATGTCCCTGTTCTCCACCTATGGTGTGAAATGCGTTCTTACGGGTCACGACCATCATTTCGAAAAATGTGTTTTCCGTGGGGTGACCTACTATACTTTCAATGCTCTCTGCCTTGATCCGGGGAGTTATTACAAGTTGACATTCGGCGAGGAGTTCCAGCAGCAGGAGTGCTCACTGTAGCCTGGCCTTCAGGAAAACAGGAAAATGGTCGGATGCGATATCTGTAACTCCGGTTTTGAATTAATTTTGCTGTAGTGTTTTACAAATAATTCGTTAACTTTGCACAAAGAGTAGTTGACTTTTCCGTGAAAATAGAACCAACCAAAAAAATCATATTATGAGAAAATTGTTTTTTGCATTTGCCGCTCTTCTGCTGGTTGCAGTAGGCTGCACAAAGGAGGAAAAATTCGTCGTCGGTGACGGCAGCGTACAATGTACTCCTACAGAATTGACCGTCAAGGTCAACGAAAAGAAGACATTCACCTATTCCGTCAGTCCATCCGTCAATGAAAATCAGATGGATTGGGGATATACGGAAAAACCGGGAGCAAAGTCGGGGAGCGTTTTTGCCTATGTCTTCAAGGACACAAAGACAGTTGAGGTAACAGGGCTTGGAGTCGGTACGAAAATCGTCTATGCGTATGTCGATAGCGGAGAAGGGACTGCCAGAAAAATCCTCGGCGGAGTTGTTGTGACTGTGACGGAATAGATCCGGACGAAAAAAGAGGGTGACCAAAGTTGATGTGAACCCCAAAAGTTGGACGGTTTAACATTAAAAAGTCTATTGGTAAAGA
>JAKSJV010000072.1 GCA_024402005.1 Bacteroidales bacterium | reverse complement strand
CCGTAGAGCTCGATGCTTTCCGCCTGTATTTCCACGGCCTGACCGCTGCCGAGACTTTCCACCAGCTTGCCCTCGACGCCTATGCAGGCTCCTGTAGTGATTTTTTGCAGCAAAGTTTCATCAAACTTTGTCTTGTCAACGACAATCTGTATATTGTAAACGGTGGATCCGTCATTCAGTGCGATGAAGGCGATGTCCTTGTTTCCGCGCTTGGTCCTTACCCAACCCTTAACAAGAACCTGCCGCCCCGGTTTGAGGGACAGCAGGTCTTTTATCTTGATTCTGTTTATGTCTGCCATTACCGATGTATATTACGTATCGTTAAAACATACAAATATACAAATTTTTCGGTAATGTTCTATCTGGCGATGCGAATCGCTTTTGCTTTGTGAGCGCGTTTGGCTTTGGCAGCTTTGCAGCTGTTTGCATACCTGGCCGCCTTGATTTCTTTTTTAGCCTTGAAACTTTTGATGATGGCCTTGCCTGCAGTTTTGTGGGAGGCTTTGAGGATTTTGCTTGAATTGGCGGCCTTGGCAACTTCGTATGATTCGTCCTCATCGCTGAATTCGCCCTCGCCAACTTCCATCTCGCCAGTGTAGTTGAGACTTATCTTGTGGCCGAGCTCATCGTAAACGGCAACGGCAACGGTGTAATTGCTGCCTGAGCCTTTGCTGATGGTGATTGTCCCGCTTGTGGGATAAGCATAATCTCCAGTGGCGTAGCTGTAATAGGCTGGCATAGAGTAACCGCCATAATCGTATCCGTCCCAGGCTGTACCGACTCCGCAACTGTATTCCGTGTCGATTGTGTAGGTGCCCTCGGGTGTTGTCGCGGTCAGGTTTGTGAAGAGTTCGAAACCGAGTTCTTCGTTATCGTTTCCTATATAGAATTGCCAGTCGTTGGTTCCGGCCTCGAAGTAGTCTCCATAATAGTAGGCCTTGGCAAAGCTGATTCCTGATATTGTTACGTCGGAGGTCAGCGTCGTATAGGCCTCGTCGTCTCCGCCGCTTTCGCCGCCTTCGTCTTCGTCATCTTCACCGCCGCCGGTCAGATCGCCTTCCTTGACGGCCACGGTGCCGGTATAGTTGCAGCCGAACTTGCGGCCGGTCTCATCCGTGAAGTTGGCTTTGATGGTATAGGTACTGCCGGATTTGGTTATTTCAAGCGAACCGTCAACGGCCAGGGCATAGTCCTCTGTACTTTCATTGAAATAGAAAGTGGGGTAAATATATCCGTCCTCGTCAATATATCCGGGGAAAGCCGTTCCGTCATTCGCACTTTCAGCAATGTCGATATCATACGTTCCCACTATGTCGGTTGAATTGGCCGCATTGAAGAACTCTATGCAGAGACTCTCCTGTGTGGCGCTGTTTTCCAATGTGAGAACCCAGTCCTGTGAGTTGGCGTCATAATAGTCCCCATAATATTCCGCCAGGGCTGTCTTGGCTGTCATAGTGATGTTTTGGCCACTTTCTCCACCTTCTCCTTCTTCGCCTTCATCGCCTTCATCGCCTTCACCTGAGCCGGATCCGCCCTCGAATATCTTGCCGTTGCCGCCCTTGCCGGTGGCATTGGTCCAGGTGATGTTGCCTATTGAAATGCGGCGTGCTTCGGAAATGTTGATGAATTTCACAACGGCGTCGGATGCTGCTCCGCTTATGTCAAACGATTTGTGTTCAAGGACTTTGGGGTCGCTTGTTCCGTTGTTTACAAGGGTCATTGTGCCGCTGGTCCATACAACGTTGCTGCCTACCAGTACCTGTACTTCCAGTTTTTTCTCTTTGTTGGCAACATAATCGAATTCCAGATGTGTGATGCCGTCTGAAAGGACGCTTGTGCTCAAAACTGACTTGCCGTTATCCGCCTTGCCGGACTTGCCGCCCATCGTGAAGCAATGGCCTTCATAGAACGCTTCGTGGTCTTCCGTCTGGTCGATTTTGCCGAAATCCAGAGTCCAGGTAACGCCTGTAGCTGTTGATGTGAATGATTCCTGTGCCAGATAGCCACTGTCAACCTTTCCACCATAGCCGGCGAAGGTCTCGGAGTATATACCTCCGACCTGACCCGGAGTGTTTCCGCCTTCATCATTTCCGCTGCCTGTTTGATTTTGTGATTCGCCCGACTTGGTACAGCCGATGGCGAGAACTGCCACAAGGGGCAGTACAAAAAATAATTTCTTGGACATAGTTTTTTATTATTTAATATTATTTGTATTCCACAGTCTCATCAAGGCTTCGGTAGGATGTGTGCCTGTCTGACGGTACGCAGTCCTGCGCGGGATATCCGAACGGCATAAGAAGCACCGGGTGGATATTTGAAGGCAGATGCATCTCGCGCGTCAGTTCTTCAGGGTCGAAACGGCCTACTATGCAGGTGCCGACACCCAGATTTGCTGCCTCGAGGGCCATATGTGTGAGTACTATTGTCACGTCGATGTCGCCATAGTTCCCATTCTTGCCGCGCGGACATACGGTGTCGTCATTGTAGCAGAATACGAAACACTGCGGCGCTCCGTATATACACGGAGAGACCTTGCGGAGTTTCTCCATAACTTCCGCGGATTTGACCACATATATTTTCTGCGGCTGTGAGTTTATTGCCGTCGGGGCTATCTGTCCTGCCCTGAGAATCTTGTCGATGACCGCCTGTTCGACGACGGTAGAGTCGAATTTGCGTACAGAGTATCTTTCCGCCGCGAGTTCAAGAAAATCCTTGTTCATAGTATTATCAGTGTTTTTGCAACCAATTGCACAAAGTATCAGTGTTGCTATTGTTATCAGACGTTTCATATTTCGGATAAGTGGAAGTCGTTAATTGTGATAGAGGGCGTTGGGCTTTTCCTTGCCCCAGGCGGGATTTGGGGACGCCGGGTCGTTGACGGTAGCGTCGAAGGTCGCGGCGGATTTGCCTATGATGCGGCTTTCGATGAAGTCGATGAACATAGGGGCGCAGTAGGCTCCGTAGATTGAAACTTCGTGCCCGCGGTCTTCATACCGGTATATGCTGCAGGGCCATCCCTGTTTTTTGAGCACCTTCGCCACTTCATTGGAACCGCCGAAGCACATATTGAATACCGCTATCTTCTTATATGGTACCAGATGGTCTTCTATGCCATGGAACAGAAGTATCGGGCAGGGCCGTGTGGCAAAACGCAGGGGATTGTGGTTGTCGAAAACGGCTCCGGCGAAGGGGATGACGCCGCAATAGTTGTAGCCTTGTGGGAGAACGGCGGCAAGTGCTCCGCCATTGCATATTTCATATTCTCCCTGAAGAACCGCCATGGCTCCGGCGGAACTTCCTGTCAGCACCAGCTTGTTTGCGTCGATGCCGTATTTTGCACCTTCATTGATCAGAAAAAGTGTTGCGCTGAACAGATCCTCCACGGCCATATCTATGGCATTGTCCAGTGATTTGATGAATGCAAGCCCCTTGAGATTGGCTCCTTTAAGGCCCAGGCGGTAGTCGATGCTGACTATGTTGAAGCCCCTGTCGTTAAGGATTTTGAACCACTCTTCTATCTCCTCGCGCTTATCGCCCTTGAGAAATCCTCCCCCGAACATATACAGTACGGTAATCCCGGAACTGTCCACTTTGTCAGGCGTATATATGTCCATATAAAGCGTGCCGCTGTCGCGCTGTGCATAAGCCACCGTTGTCCTTTCGTGGGCAATGGATTGCAATGCCAGCAAGGCAAGGATCAGAGAAAATAGAAAACGTTTCATACCGTATATGAAAATACAAAGATAATCAAATTGTTGCAGAAAAATTTGCTTTTTACATTGTAAATAGTCGGGAAAATATTACCTTTGAGAAAATTGGACAAAAAAGCAATGAAAAAGATTTTATTATTATTGACAGTGGGGGTGACATTGTTTGCCGGATGCGGAAATCATGATGAGCCGCAGAAACCCATACTAGTCCATCCAACTATTGATGTTACCTGTACATGCGAGGCAATTTATCATTTGGAATATCAAATGGAAAACCTGCAGGAAGTAAGTCAGAATGGAGAGGCAGCCCCTTCATTCAAGGAATATCCTTCCGGACAGTCTCCGATGTAGACGCTGACTCTCAATGGCGAAGCTTATCCCTTCACTACATACAAGGAAGGGGACTTGAAGGAGGGATATTGCAAATGGACATGCTCATGCGGAAAGGTTATCATAGCTTCGGAAAAAGATTTTGTGAGTCTAGGAGAAGACTTTGAAATTAAAATCAGGTTACCCATTGAGGATACTGTTTATATGAAACCGCCGATGCATTGATTCGACATCTTTATGGATATAAAAAAACCGGTCGCAAAAACGGCCGGTTTTTTCAGTTTCGTAGTTACGAGACTTACTTCGCAGTCTTGTTCGCGCAGTACATAATCTTCAGGGCCGAGCAGCGGCGCAGCTCCTGTTTTACGTCTGACACGATACCCATATGCACCTGCTGGTCGCAACGGATAACCACTGTCATGAAGCTCTTGTCAGCCTCTGACATTGCATCACGCTCTGCGGCCACGAAGTCGCGTATGTCTTTGGTAGTCTTGAAAGAATCGTTCAGCTGAATACGGGCATCGGTACCGAATTGTGCCTGCAAAGGCGCGATGGGGGATCCGATGTTGATATAGCTGGCGAGGTCTTTCCTTTCGAGTTTTACAACTTCTGAAGCCTGAGGGAGCCGAATCGTAACCTTGTTCTCAGTTTCGCGCATCGATGTCGTTACCATAAAGAAGAACAACAACATGAACACGATATCAGGAAGGGATGATGTGCTGATCGCAGGCATCTCCTTTGATGAATTTTTTCCGAATTTAGCCATAATTCAATCTCCTACTTTTTGCTTACATCCTTAGGCTCCGCCTCGGAAATCTGTTGAGGCACAGCGTCGCGGACCATCTTCTGCTCATCCTCGTCCAGATTGATGTAGGTCTTGCCGAAATGAGCCTTCGAGAACTCGTCACGAAGTTCATTGACGGCCTTGACCAGTTCATTCTGCACTGCAATGTAGGCCTCGTACGAAGTACCGCGGTCATTCTGCAATGAGATGACACCCTTTGATACGGGAATCATACCGAGTGAACCGATCTCCTTGGCTTCCTTCTCGGGAAGGTTGGGATCGTTCAAGGGGTTGGTGAGGAAAAGTTTGATTTTGTCTTTAAGCAGGCTAACATCCAAAACCTCGTTACCGGCAAAAAGTCTGTCGGCTGAGTTTATCTTAACGATGATGATATTACGCCTGTTGACCTTCTGGTCCTCCACCTTCTGATTCTCATCGGGGATGGGGGGAAGACGACGGCTCAAACCGCTGTCCTGGTCCATTGTAGTGGTCATCAGGAAGTAGCAGAGCAACAGGAATGCAATATCGGCCGTTGAACTCGAGTTTATTTCCGGAGTTTTATGTTTAGCCATAATGTTACTTTTTAACATTGTCCATCACGGCGGCAACGATAACGGAGAGGATTGCTGCGGCAACGGAGAAATAAGTAAGGTTCAGGATGGTGTCGGTAAGTTTCAACTCACCATCGGTAACAGGTGCGCCGACATAGCCGACGGCCGGGGTTCCGGGGGCAAGCAGGACGGCAAGGCCGACGATAACCACGGCTCCACCCAATACGATACCTAAAGTCTTGAGGAACTTGGGGTTTACCAGAGTATCCCTGACGAGGCCGTAAACGATGGAAGCGATGGCAAGGGCAACCATTACATATGTCCAGTAGAGAAGAAGGTTGACGGAAAGGTCAGAACCGTTCATCGTGAACACGAGAACAGTTAACACCACTCCGACAGCCATCAACGCCCACGTGATCCATTTAATGATCTTGTTCATCGTACAGATTATTTGTTGAGTTTGGTGAGTGTGTCAACGAATGAGATTGATGCATCCTCCATTTCGATGGAGAGAGTATCGATCTTTGAAAGGATGTAGTTGTAGAATACCTGAAGGATAAGGGCAACGATCAAACCGCCTACGGTTGTAATCAAAGCGACCTTCATACCGCCTGCAACGATGTTCGGGCTGATATCACCGGCTGCCTGGATGGCATCGAATGCCTGGATCATACCTACAACGGTTCCGAGGAATCCGAGTGAAGGAGCGATGGCGATGAAAAGACCAACCCAGGAAAGGCCTTTCTCCATATTGCTCATCTGGACTGAACCGTAGGAAACGATGGTTTTCTCGACGGTGTCGATGCCCTGGTCGGCACGGAGCAGACCCTGATAGAAGATGGATGCAACGGGACCTTTGGTGTCACGGCATACTTCCTTGGCTTTCTCGACGCCGCCTTCCTTGAGGGCAGCCTCGACTTTTTCGAGAAGAGCTTTGGTGTTCGTTTTGCAAAGAGCGAGATAGATGATACGCTCGATTGCTACGGCAAGACCGAGGATCAAGCAGATGATAACGAGGCTCATAAAGCCTGCGCCACCCTCGATGAACTTGGTCTTGAGCTGCTGGTGAAGGGGTTCTTCACTCTGTCCTGCAGCGAAAGGATCTACGTTTGTTGCCTCTGAAATCTCTTCAGTAGCTGCAGCGGGCGCATCCTCTTCCTGAGCTGAAGCTACGAAGCAGGAAATGCTCATAGCCACAACGCCGGCTGCCAGAAACATGAAAATCTTTTTCATAATGTTTGTTGTTAAAAATTGTTATAAATAGTTGATTAGATAAATTCCGTCAAATCGCTTTTTCAAACGTGTAAATTTATGAAATATTATTGGAGATACAATGAATTCCGCCATATATTTTTCACATCTCGCCCCGCAGGTTTTCCGTCAGCAGACGCTTAACTTCCTTATTGTCACCAAGATTGCCCATCAGATGGAATAATTTGGCCAGGGCACCTTCGGTGGTCAGATCTCCTCCGGAAATCACACCGGACTCCTTCAGGGCCTTGCCATTGGCATAAATGTCCATATTCACGCCGCCGCTGAAACACTGTGTAACGTTCAGCAGAATCTTCGTCCCGGCAGCTTTGCGGATAATGTCCAGGAACCACGGTTTCGAGGGCGCGTTGCCACTGCCGTAGGTCTCGAGGATTACGGCTCTGGTGGAACTTCCGCAGAGTATGTCGCCGACCACTTCGGGGGTGATGCCCGGGTGGATTTTCAGTATGCCCACACGCGTATCCAGCTTTTCGTGCACTTCGAGCGGTGAATTCCAATCGGAGGGTTTCCTGATGGCAGGGTCGTTGTACTTGATGGAGATACCTGCTTCCGCAAGAGGCGCGATGTTCGGGGATGCAAAGGCCCTGAACTCGTCGGATGACAGTTTCGTCGTCCGGTTGCCGCGTGTCAGGCGGTTGTTGAAGAAGATGCAGACTTCCGGTACGCGGGCGTGGCCGTCCTCATCCTTTGCCGCCGCGATCTCCACGGCGGAAATCAGATTCTCCTTGCCGTCGGTACGAGGTGCGCCGACCGGGAGCTGGCTTCCCGTGAAAATGACAGGCTTGGTAAGACCTTCCAGCATAAAGCTCAACGCAGAGGCGGAATATGCCATGGTGTCTGTCCCGTGCAATATCACAAAGCCGTCATAGTCATCATATTTCCGGCTGACGATATCGGCCAGTTCCTGCCAGATGACAGGTTCTACATCCGATGAGTCTATTATCGGATCGAATGACACGGCGTCCAACTTGTACGCGAATTTTCCCAGTTCGGGAACCTCGTCGAGTATCTGGCTGAAATCGAAAGGACACAGCGTGCCGTTTTCGGGATTCATTTTCATACCTATCGTTCCGCCGGTATAGATGAGCAGCAGCGATGCTTTTTTCTCTTTCATATATTGAACAATTTGACGGCATTTCGTGTCGTCGTTTCTGCAATTTCGCCGATATCCGTATTTTTCACCCCGGCCAGGAATTCCGCAATGAGAGGGATGTATGAACTCTCGTTCCTTTCGCCCCTGTGCGGGGTGGGCGTGAGGTAGGGGGAATCGGTTTCCAGAATAATCCTTTCCAGAGGTATGTCCGCGGCAGTGCGGGCTATCGATGCGTTTTTGAACGTCAGTACGCCGCCTATGCCCACCATCCAGTCGCCATATCCGTCCAGCCTCTCAAACGTTTCAAGGCTGCCGCTGAATGCGTGGAATACTCCCGTCAGACCACGGCCTCTGTAATCTTCCAATATCCTGAATGTCTGTTCAATGGCATCTCTGGAATGAACGATGACGGGAAGATGCAACTCCAGGGCAAGATCCAGTTGGGCCCTGAAAACCTCTTCCTGCTCTCTTTCGAAGTCCCTGCCGTAGTGAAGGTCCATCCCGACTTCGCCTATCGCCACGATCTGCCGGTTGTCCGATGCTTCGGCTCCTGCGCAATGGTGGCTTGCGGCATCTGCAATCGTCTGTGCCAGCGCCTCCTTCCAATCG
>JAKSJV010000071.1 GCA_024402005.1 Bacteroidales bacterium | reverse complement strand
GATGGTACTGATACACCAATTGGGAGAGTAGGTAGCTGCCGTTCTTCGAGAACCCTGGTCATTGAAAAATGACCGGGGTTCTTCTTTTTACGCCTGTGACGTAAAAAGAAGAACTACATCCCCCTCTGTCGCTTCGCGACATCTCCCCGAGGGGAGAACGGTGCCTCCCGTACTTCCGTATTTGTGGTAGTAGCAACTATTTCTGCCACTTGACTTTTAGGATGCGGTAAGGGTACTGATCGAGCAGACGGGCCGCATTCGGACAGGATATTTTATGTATGGTGATGCAGCCGAAACGTGTCACGAAGCCGAAGATGTCATCGCCATATACCGGCCTGCAGCAAGACGCGAACTTGTAGTCGATGCCCTTCACGTGTTTTGCGTCGATTATCAGAACGTTTTCAGATTCCCCTGATTTCTTGGCTACCTCTATATTCTCCGCGGGCTCCTGGATATCAACGTGATGCGCTTCGTGGCGGAACTCCACGAACTTCTTGATGTCCAGCACGTCAATGCGCCCGTCACCTATTGCCTCATAGAATGAGTTCAGCGTTTTCTGACGGTACATCTTCATCAGTGCCGCCAGATCCTCATCGCTAACGTCGAATTTCCACTTGCGGCATTTCGATGCCAGAAGTTCCTTGCCCTCGTTGGCTCTCTGATATTCCTCCTCTTTCAAGAAAAGTTTTATCTTGCTTCTTGCTTTTGAAGTGACGACGTAATTGAGCCAGTCCGCAGAAGGCTTCTGATTCTTGTTCTTGAGTATCTCCACATAGTCGCCCGTGTGCAATTTCTCGCGGATAGGCATAGCCTTGCCATTGATCAGACCTCCGGTGCACTTGAGCCCCAGATTGCTGTGAATGTCGAAGGCAAAATCAAGTATGCTTGCTCCCTGGGGGAGTTTCCTGAGTTCTCCAGACGGCGTATAGACAAATATGTCGGTGGTCACTTTCGACTCGGTGGCTTCCTTCAACTCCTCTACGCTGCTCTTTTTCTCCAGTTGTTCACGCACGGAAGTCAGCCACACATCCAGCGTGGCTTCTTTCTGTATCCCTTTATAGGACCAGTGGGAGGCCAGTCCGCTTTCCGCTATCTCATCCATCCGTCTTGTACGTATCTGCACTTCCAGGTATGCTCCATCCTTGTTCTTTACGGTTATGTGCAGGGACTCGTATCCGTTGGGTTTCGGATGGGATATCCAGTCCCTGAGCCTGTTGGTATCGGATTCGTATTCTTCCGTCACCAGGGAGAATACCTTCCAGCACAAGGCCTTTTCCGTTTCGCCGTCATCGGGGCTGTCAATGATGAACCGCAGCGCGAAAATGTCGTACACGCCCTCGAACGGAACTTTCTGCACCTGCATCTTCTTCCATATGGAATAGGCGGCCTTGGTCCTGACCTTCAATTTGTAGGAAATACCTTCTTCCGCCAGTTTTTTCTTCAGCGGCTCTATGAATTCCTCCGTCAGTTTCTCCCTTTCCTTCTCTCCGGCCTTGAGTTTGTTGGTGATGGCCCTGTAGCTCTCTGGATCGGCATACTTGAAGTAGATGTCTTCCATCTCGGACTTTATATTGTAAAGCCCAAGCTGGTGAGCAATGGGTATATAGAGCAGCAGAGACTCCAGGGATTTCTTTTCTCTCGAGGCTTTCGGGAAAAAGTCCAGCGATCTCATTATCTCCAGACGGTCAGCGATTTTGATGATCATCACCCGGGGATCCTTCGAATATGAAACTATCAGCCTCTTGTAATTCTCGGCTTCGAGTCTGGTATCCTTCGGGTTGATTTGGGATATTTTGTTGAGTCCCAGCACGATATTGTGTATGTCTTCTCCGAATTCAGACCTGATGGCGTCCATCAGTTCCGGGTGCTGCCTGGATGCTTCGTGCAGATATACAGCTGCCACGCTGTCTTCTCCAAGACCGATTTCATCCTTCACTATCCCTACTACGTTGTCAGGGTGTTCGATGAATGCGTGTCCATTACCTCTGGTCTGGCCCTGGAGGTATTTCTCGGCTATGGCGCGAGCCTGTTCTATTTTTCTTTCCATACCTTCAAATATTCGTTTAGCGCCCACATTTCATCCCTGTATTTGGCTGCCGCCTGGAAATCAAGCGCGGCAGATGCCTTTTTCATATTCTCCTTTGCAGATTCCGCAGCCTTTTCCACCTGTCTCCTGTCCATTGCACGAATCACGGGGTCTTGCAAAACTGCTGCCAGATCCGCCACGACATATCCGTTTTTCATCGCTGAATTGCCGTCTCTGAACGAATCGTGGCCCAGACCGACGCTGATGCGGCCTTTCCCCAGTTCCGACGGATCCGGTATGTAGTGCGGGTCGTCATAGGAATTGGCGGCGGAAACTCTTCCTCCGGTTATTCTTGCCAGAGAATTGTCACGCCCGCCAACCTGGGTAGGGGTGATGCCGTGCAACTTGTTGTATTCCATTTGTTTCGACCGGCGCCTGTCGGTTTCGTAAATGGTCTGTTGCATAGAGTCCGTAATCGTGTCGGCATACATTATCACCAGACCGTTGACATTTCTTGCAGCCCGCCCTGCCGTTTGCGTAAGTGATCTTCCGCTACGCAGGAAACCCTCTTTGTCGGCATCCAGGATGGCAACGAGGCTTACCGTCGGGATGTCCAGCCCTTCACGCAGCAGATTGACTCCAACCAGAACGTCGAAGAGCCCGTTCTTGAAATCTTCGATTATTTCGACGCGTTCCAGCGTATCCACGTCAGAATGGATGTAACGGCAACGCACACCCATTCTCGTGAAATATTTTTCCAGTTCCTCCGCCATACGTTTCGTCAAAGTGGTCACGAGGACTCTTTCATCACGTTCGGCCCGGATGCGTATTTCTTCCATAAGGTCATCGACCTGTCCTTCTGTCGGGCGGACCTGTATTGGAGGGTCAAGAAGCCCTGTCGGGCGTACAACCTGCTCTACTACAAGACCTTGCGATGCCTCCAATTCATATTCTGCCGGAGTTGCGGAAACATAGACTTTCTGACCTGTAAGCTGTTCGAACTCTTCGAATTTGAGAGGCCTGTTGTCTGCTGCGGCTGGAAGCCGGAAACCGTAGTCGATAAGTACGCTCTTGCGGCTGTGGTCTCCACCATACATTGCCCGGATCTGGGGTATGGTTACGTGCGACTCATCTATGAAAGTGATGAAGTCGGAGGGGAAATAGTCCAAAAGGCAGAATGGCCTCATTCCCGGTTCGCGCCCGTCGAAATATCTCGAATAGTTCTCGATGCCGGGACAATATCCCATCTCCTTGATCATCTCGAGGTCATATTCCACCCGCTGTTTCAAACGCTTGGCTTCCAATGGTTTGCCTATTTCTTCGAACCAGGCTGTCTGGGCGGCCATATCGTCCTGGATCTGACTGACAGCCTTTATGCTGCGCTCCTTGGTCGTTACGAAATTTCCGGACGGGTATATGCTGACTTCCTTCAGGTCCTCAAGGTATGCTCCTGATACGGGGTCGATTACGCTTATGCGGTCCACTTCGTCTCCGAAGAATTCTATCCTTATCCCGGATTCGCTGCCGCCCAGGCCGATGTCGACTGTGTCTCCCTTGACTCTGAACGTGCCTCGTTTCAATTCAAACTCGCTTCTGGAATACAGGGCTTCGGACAGGGAATACAGCAGGGCTGTCATACTGCGGCTCTCTCCGACTCGGACGATGATTGTCTGGGCGTGGAAATCCTCGGGGTTGCCGATACCGTAAAGGCAGGAGACGGAACTTATTACGATGACGTCGCGTCGTCCTGACAACAGAGCCGATGCCGCGCTCAGACGCAGCTTTTCGATCTCGTCATTTATACTGAGGTCTTTTTCTATATAGGTATCAGTCGTCGGAATGTACGCTTCCGGCTGATAGTAGTCATAATAGGATACGAAATATTCGACGGCATTGCCGGGGAAGAAATTCTTGAATTCACCGTACAGCTGTGCCGCCAGCGTCTTGTTGTGGCTCAGGATCAGGGCGGGACGCTGCAGTTTCTGTATGATGTTCGCCATAGTGAACGTCTTGCCGCTGCCGGTGACGCCCAGCAGGGTTACGTCGCCTATTCCCTGGCTCAGTGCGGAGCATATCTGCTCTATTGCCTGTGGCTGGTCTCCCGAAGGTAGAAACGGTGAAACAAGGTTGAAATCCATAGCGTTTTCTTTCAAATACAAATTTGATAAAAAATCCTTGATTTCTTGTTCTCTTGTACGATTATTTGTAACTTTGAATGTCATTTGATGATAAATTCTTTAACATTATGCAATACTCTCACGAAGTGCAGCAGATGTGCTGCGTCAAAAAGGGCCCCAATCACGGCCCCGCACCTATACCGGAAGAAGGTAAGTGGGTGAAATCCAAAGAAATAAAAGATGTATCAGGCTTTACTCACGGTGTTGGCTGGTGCGCTCCCCAGCAGGGTGCCTGCAAACTCAGCCTCAATGTGAAGGAAGGCGTTATCCAGGAGGCTCTCGTCGAGACTCTCGGATGCTCCGGTATGACTCACAGCGCCGCTATGGCCGCCGAGATCCTTCCCGGCAAGACCATACTCGAGGCATTGAACACGGACCTTGTCTGCGATGCAATCAACACTGCGATGCGCGAACTTTTCCTTCAGATTGTCTATGGACGTACGCAGAGCGCCTTCAGCGAGGGCGGCCTCGTAATCGGAGCCGGTCTTGAGGACCTTGGAAAAGGCCTTCGCAGCCAGGTGGGTACCCTTTATGGTACTCTGGCAAAAGGCCCCCGTTACCTTGAGATGGCGGAAGGCTATATCAAGACACTTGCCCTTGACAAGGATGACCAGATCATAGGTTATGAGTTCGTAAAACTCGGAGTGTTCATGGATCTCGTAAAGAAGGGCACTGATGCCAACGAGGCCTTGAAGCAATCGACTTCAACCTATGGCCGTTTCAAGAAAGAGGACGGCGCAGTTAAATATATCGACCCCCGTAAAGAATAAGGAGAAACGCCATGATCAGAGAAGTAAAATTTGAAAGCCAGGACCGTCGTATCAAACAGATCCTTGAAGCTCTTAATGCCAATGGCATCAAATCAATAGAAGAGGCAAACGAGATTTGCGAAAAATATGGCCTTGATCCCTACAAGACTTGCGAAGAGACACAGCCCATCTGCTTTGAAAACGCAAAATGGGCATACGTCGTCGGCTCCGCAATCGCACTCAAGAAGGGTTGCAAAACTGCCGCAGAGGCAGCTGAGGCAATAGGCGTGGGCCTCCAGTCATTCTGCATTCCCGGATCGGTTGCCGATGACCGCAAAGTGGGTCTCGGCCACGGGAATCTTGCTGCAATGCTTCTTCGTGAGGAAACGAAATGCTTTGCCTTCCTTGCCGGTCACGAGTCATTCGCTGCTGCCGAGGGCGCAATAAAGATTGCAGCCAAGGCTGACAAGGTGCGCAAGGAACCTCTCCGCTGCATCCTCAACGGTCTCGGAAAGGACGCAGCGCAGATTATTTCACGTATCAACGGTTTCACATACGTACAGACCCAGTTCGACTATTTCACGGGCAAGCTGAACGTCGTAAAGGAAATTCCTTACAGCGACGGTCCCCGTGCGAAGGTCAAGTGCTATGGCGCCGATAACGTTCGTGAGGGTGTCGCAATAATGTGGCACGAGGGTGTCGACGTTTCGATTACCGGAAACTCCACCAACCCCACACGTTTCCAGCATCCCGTTGCAGGTACTTACAAGAAGGAGCGCGTGCTTGCAGGCAAACCTTACTTCAGCGTAGCTTCCGGTGGTGGTACGGGCCGTACGTTGCATCCTGACAATATGGCCGCAGGTCCCGCTTCTTACGGTATGACCGATACTATGGGCCGTATGCACAGCGACGCCCAGTTCGCAGGCTCCTCATCAGTTCCCGCACACGTCGAGATGATGGGCTTCCTCGGTATAGGCAACAACCCTATGGTGGGTTGCACCGTTGCCTGCGCCGTTGACGTCGCTCAGGCTCTCAATAAGTAGAAGCACATACAACATTTCAGTAAGCGACCGACCAAAAAGTAATTTTTGGCCGGTCGCTTTGTTTATAGAGATGTTGTCATCTTCGCGCAGATGGCATAGACCTTCTTCAGGACTCGCGCACTTTCGTGCGCTCGGCCCCTCCCAAGTTTCACTTCATTCAACTTGGGCCCCTCCCCCTATACCTGTCCGGGGGTGGACAGGCCTTCAGAAGGTCTATGCCACCTGCATTTGCTTCGATGGCTCTTGCGTTCAGGACGGCTCAGCGTTTGAGGCGGTGAAGGGTGTCATCGATCTTGATTCTGTCGATGATGCCCTTTACTATCTGGAAGGTCTTGCCTTCGGCGGTATAGTCGGTGGGGGAGATGAAATTCACCCTGTCCTGACGCAACAGTTTCTGGGCCGTGGCCTTCTTTGCAGGGTTGGCTGGATTATAGACTGCTATCGGATTGCCACCGAACATCTTGACTATCTTCATACACGGGACGTCCGTGTCACCGTCGCCGAAATAAATCATATTCGACCACGGAATCCTCTTTTTGTCCTCCGCCTGGCTCTCGTTCACCAGCTTGTTGTCACGCATACTCAATATGCCCTTGTTTATCTTGAAGAGGAATTGTGTCTTGGCGGTGTAGTCAACGGCCACGCCCGGCCACTCGGCTTCTCCGGCATCGTTATACAGGAAAGAGCAGGCGAAAATGCGTTTGAATTCATTCGCTATGGGCGTGCCTTCTATCATTTCCACAAGTCCTGAGGAGTTGATATAGTGCTCAATAACAACGCCTTGTGACTTTCCGTATTCATTGACCAGACGGAACCATTCCCTGACTCCGGGGAACAGCTCGATTTTGGAACCGAAACGCTGGAAATCCTTCCTGCGCAGTTTGATTCCCTTCTGGTGGGCCTGGTCGAACATCAGCTTCATATATGCAAGGATGTTGCTGGCATCCTGACCGATTGCTATCTCATCGCTTTTGCGCCAGAATGTTTTCGCATTCTGTTCTATGGCCTGGATGAAGCCGAACTCCTGCATATTGCCGGGAGACAACGTGCCGTCAAAATCGTAAATCAGTGCGACAATGGGCCTCTTTCTCATATCCTTCTAATTTATATTGTCGTTAAACAGTTTTGCACTTATGTCTGAAGGCATACTCCATCCGCCACGAGGGCTCAAAGATACTGCCGTCACCTTCGGTCCGTCAGGGGAGCAGGAACGTTTGAACTGCCCTCTGAAGAACCTTTTGATGAAGACTTTCATACAGTCCGTTATTTCCTTTTTGCTGAAACGGCCCTTGAAGTTCTTCTGCGCCAGGAAGATGACTTTCTCCGGGCTGAAGCCGAACTGTACGATGTGCCATATAAAGAAATCGTGCAATTCGTAGGGACCTATTATTTCTTCCGTCTTCTGCTCGATACCGTTCCCGCGGCCTTTCAATTCAGGGCTGACGGGAGTGTCTATTATATCGTGCAGAATTCCGCAAATCTTCGTGCCTGCGTATTTCGTGTCGGCCTCGTGCGCCACCATTGCCCTGACAAGGGTTTTAGGTATCGAGGCATTGACACTGTAATTGCTGATATGGTCGCCGCCATACGTGCACCATCCGAGGGCCAGCTCGGACAAGTCGCCGGTACCCACGACAAGGGCGCCTTCAGCATTGGCAACGTCCATAAGTATCTGGGTGCGCTCCCTTGCCTGTGCGTTCTCATAGGTGACGTCCTGTGTCGTACCGTTGTGCCCTATGTCCTTCAAGTGCTTCCTGCAGGCCTGTGTGATGTCGATTTCTCTGGCGCTCACGCCCAATTCGGACATCAAGGTCCCGGCATTGCCGTGTGTCCTTTTCGATGTGCCGAATCCGGGCATCGTTATGGCAATGATGCCCTTAGGGTCCATCTCCAGCATTTCGAACGCGCGGATTGCACACAAAAGTGCAAGCGTGCTGTCAAGTCCTCCGGAGATGCCGAGCACAACCTTGCGGCAGTTTATGTTGGACAACCTCGTGGCGAGTCCCGCGGCCTGTATTTTTGCCGCCTGTTCCAGACCGTCGGCATCGGGGATGAACGGCATTGCGTTCAGAGGTCTGTAAAATTTCCTGTCATAGTTCGGATCGGGGCAGGCGAGGCATTGGCATACGTCATATTGCTCATCTTCGGTGAAGTCGTCTTTCGACCTTAGATTGTCGATCAGCTGCGTATCGATGTCCGCAATCGTCAAATGGCTTTCGGTAAGGAATTCTTCTCCTTCCGCGATGACATTGCCGTTCTCTGTAATGAGGGCGTATCCTGAATAGACATTGTCTGTCGTGCTTTCTCCCCAACCGGCATTGGCGTAGACATATGCACAGGCGTCCATCGATGATGCGGCAATCGTGTTTCTGCGAACGGTTTCCTTCGTGG
>JAKSJV010000070.1 GCA_024402005.1 Bacteroidales bacterium | reverse complement strand
CGATGCCCGCAACTTCCACCGCGTGATCTATGTGATCCACGATTCTGGTATAAGGACAGGAAGGGCCGTCGTCGCTGCAACCGTCTTGAAGGAATACCGGATAGAAATTTATCTGTATGACTCCCCCGTTGTCCGCGAGCGCCTTTATCATATCATCGGTCATATTGCGTCTGTGTCCGGCAAGAGCCCTGCAACAGCTGTGTGTGCTGACGACGGGACATTTGCTGTATCGAACGACGTCATAGAAAGACTTGTCGCTTATATGGGCGCAGTCCACGATGACGCCGGTCTCGTTCATACGCCGCACAAGTTCACGACCGAAAGAACTCAGCCCGTTGTTCGTACCTGATCCGGCTGCACTGTCGCAGACTAGGTTGTCCGCATTGTGGCAAAGCGTTATATAGCGTATTCCCTGCTCACGGAACCATTCGAAGCGGGAGATATCCGTACCTATGGGAGAGGCGTTTTCCAGACCGAGCATAATGCTGACCAACCCCCTTTCGGCATTTTCCCTTGCTTGTGCGGCCGAACAGGCGAATGCGGCCTTGTCACCGTTTGCGGCAACCGCCTTGCGTGTGGCCTCGAGCATTGCCCCGGCGTGAGCAAAGGCTTCTTCCGTTTCCATCTGCGGCGGAACGTACAAGGCGAAGAACGAAGCGTTCACACCCGCCTTCGAGAGCTTCGGAAAATCAACGTGACCCTCATTGTTGTCCAATGAAAGGTCACGGTTGAACTTCAGTATTTGCGATGGGGTATCGCAATGGGAATCAAGCACAAACACTGCTAACGGCGGTTGTTGTCTTTAACGTCAGCGGCACGTGTCACTGAAGAACTTGCGATTTTCTGAATATCGATTACGGGCGAGCCACCGAATATGAGTTTCGCATTCGAGCTCAAAGTGATTTTAAGGGCTTCCGTAGGGTTTATTTCACAAGACGATGACGTCAGATCCACGTCCGCATTGGCTATTTCAGCAGAATGGGCGTCGATATACGAACTGTTCTTGCCTGTAATGTTGACGTTGTTAATCTTCGCCATAACATTCAGCCTCGAACTGCCGGAAGTCTTGAATTCAGCGCTTGAAGACGTTCCGTCAAGGTTGACGATTGCAGAATTTTCGCTTGACACATTGGTCTTGGAGCCGTTTACTGTCAATGCAACATTTGAATTCTGCTTTGCCGAGACATTCACTTCGCTGGCATTGACGTTTGCCTGTACGGATGATTTCTTCGTACTTGAAACCGTAACCTTGGGTGCCTTCACGTCAAATGACTTCACCTTGGCAGTCCCCTCCGTAACGATTTCCAGCGGTTGCGGAAGGTTGAAATCCGTTACGCTTGCCAGAATGGAGGCATCCGTCAGTTTAATGCTGTTCAGGCCGGCCGTAACGGGCATTGAAATATTGGCGACAAGTATCAGCGGAGCAGAATCCTTTTTTTTGAGTTGGCTTTTCAACTCCTTGGGATAACTCTTTTCGTCCAGTTCAATGATCAGATTCGTACCCTGGACATACATACGGCAGTAGTCTGATACCCTTTTATCCACATTCAAGACGACTTCATACGAAGTGCCGGGCTGGACCGTAGCCTCAAAACTGTCACGTATTTCAATGGAAGAGAACGAAGAGAAATGTTCCCTTTTTTCAATGGTTTCCGCAATTGAAGCAGCAGTAAAAGCGCAGAGCGCAACAATGCTTAAAAATATCTTTTTCATATAGGACAAATTTATTCCGTTTATTCTATGCAAATATAATAATTTACTTTATACTATCCACCAGTTGTTCCCATTCCGACGTCCTGGCATCCAACAAACTCTTGAATTCCATATATTCCGCAGTCAGGGACATAATGTTGTCGCCATCGGCAGGGCTCATCAGTTTGGCTTCTATTTCCTTGAGTTTCTTCTCCTTAAGCTCTATCTCCCCTTCCAAAGCATCGATGCGTTGCCTTATTTTCCTTTCCTCCTTCGAAATGAACTTCCGGGCATCGGAGGGTGCCGCCGGGCCTGCCGGTTGTGGCTGTACATGCGGCTTTTCCTCCTTACGGACCGCCGTCGGGGCAGTCGCATTTTCGTGACGTTCCAACTCGGACAAGGACTCCATTCTTCTGCGATACAGATAATCCTGAATGCCGCCGAGATGTTCAGACACCTTGCCGTCCTTGAATTCATATACCTTGTCCACAAGGCCGTCCAGGAAATCACGGTCGTGGCTGACAATGACAAGGGTGCCGTCATAAGCCTGCAGAGCCTGTTTCAGAACATCCTTGCTGCGTATATCCATATGGTTTGTAGGTTCGTCCAACGCAAGGAGATTATACGGGCGCAGCATAAGTTTCGCCATTGCCAGGCGAGCCCTCTCCCCGCCGCTGAGGACACTCACCCTCTTGTCGATATCCTCACCCTTGAAAAGGAAGGCGGCCAGGATATCACGCAACTTTGTCCGTATGTCGCCCACTGCAATATCATCCAGCGTTCCGAATACCGTATTTGATTTGTCCAGAACGTCTTCCTGATTCTGCTGATAGTAGCCCACATTCACGTTGTGCCCTATCTTCGCCTCACCGCCTACAGGGTTCAACTCTTTCATTATTACCCTCATAAGAGTAGTCTTACCCTCCCCGTTCCTGCCGACGAAAGCCACTTTCTCCCCTCTTTTGATCTCGACGTTGGCGCCGCGGAAAATGACTTTCACGCCGCCGTCGGTTTCAGGATAGCCCACATCAAGGTCCGTCGCCTTGAAAACGACGTCACCGCTGCGCGGAGCCGGTGGAAACTTGACGTTGAGCGTACTTTTATCCTCCAGGTCTATTTCGATGCGGTCCAGCTTTTCAAGAGCCTTCACCCTGGACTGGACCTGGTTCGACTTGGTGGGCTTGTAGCGGAATTTCTCGATGAACTCCTCGGTCTTTTCGATCATCCTCTGCTGGTTCTCGAAGGCAGCCCTCTGCTGCTCCATACGATCCGCCCTCAATTCCAGATATTTGGAATATGGCACTTTGTAATCGTGTATATGGCCCAGCATTATTTCCACGGTACGATTTGTCACCGTATCCAGGAATTTCCTGTCGTGGGAAATCAGCACAAGGGCCGATTTCCTGTCTTTCAAATAATCTTCAAGCCATTCAATACTCTCAATGTCGAGGTGGTTGGTAGGCTCATCCAGCAGCAGTACATCGGGATGTTTCAGCAGGATTTTCGCGAGTTCGATACGCATATTCCAACCCTGGGAGAAAGTTTCGGTGGCACGGCCCAGTTCACTGTCCTTGAAGCCGAGACCTCGCAGCGTCCTGCGAGCCTGGACTTCAGGCATTTCACTATGGTAAAGGGCAAGTATGTCCGTAAGTTCATTCATCCTCACCATCAGGGCATTGTATTCCCTGCTCTCATAATCTGTACGGCTGGACAGTTCCGCGCTAACCCTCTCGAGTTCGGCCTCTTCCCTGTTTATGTCATCAAAAGCCGTCAGGGTTTCTTCCAGCACGTTGCGACCCTTGTGGTGCTCCATAATCTGCGGAAGGTATCCTATCCTGCAGCCGGAAGGCACGCATACCTTTCCGCTCGTAGGATTCTGCAGGCCGCAAATCAACTTGAGCATAGTGCTTTTCCCCGCTCCGTTCTTGCCGACAAGCCCTATCCTGTCCTGCTCGCTTATGTGGAAGTTGATGTCATCCAAAAGGGTAAAACCCCCGAAAGACACTGTCAGATTGTTGATTGATATCACGGCTCGACCTCCTCTTTCCTGCAAAACAGAATGCTGAGTTCATACAACCCGTAAAGAGGAATCGTAACGATTATCATAGAACCCAGATCCGCCGGCGTGATGATGGCGGCGACGATCAGCACTGCCACCAGGGCATATTTCCTGCCTTTCTTAAGAAGTGTCCTGTTCAACACTCCCATTTCGGAGAGTACCATTATCAATATGGGGAATTCGAAAGTCACCCCTATCAGAAGTACCATACTGCCGAAAAGCGATATGTAGCTCTGCAGCGAAAAAGTATTCGGTATGACATCCGATACGGTATAGCCTTGAAAAAATGCCAGACAAACCGGGAGCAGGATGAAATACCCTATGGCAACACCGAAATAAAACAGGCCGCTCGAAATCAGGAATGCCTTGCCTACACCTTTTTTCTCATTAGGGTACAGGGCAGGCGCGATGAAACGCCATATTTCCCATACTACATAAGGGAATGCCAGGACAAGGCCAAGCATCAAAGACACTTTCAGATGCACAAGAAACTGCCCTGACACCTCCAGATTCACGATTTTTATATCGCTTCCAAGAGGAAACCATTTGTAGATGAAAAAATCGCCGGAGATAGGAGGCAGTATGATATTGTCGAAAATGAAATTGCGGAATGCCAGACCTATGCAGGTCATCAGACAAACCGCAACGAGGGATCTCAACAGAGTCCCCCGCAATTCTTCCAGGTGATCCCAGAAGGTCATTTATCCTCTTTCTTGGTATCAGAATCAGTGTCGATGTCCTTCTTGACCTCTTCCATACCATTCTTGAATTCCTTGACACCCTTACCCAATCCGCGCATCAGCTCAGGAATTTTCTTGCCTCCGAAAATCAGGAGAATTACCAATGCAATGAGGACGAGCTGCCAAACTCCGATAGTACCTAAAGGCATAATAGTCAACATATTCAATGTGTTTTATTAAAGTTAATATTCAATTATCTCAATGCTTTGAGAGATGACTCGATAGTGGCAATGCGTTCCAGACAGTCACTCTCTTTCTTGCGCTCTCCGTCAATCACCGCCTGGGGAGCGTGAGCGACGAAACCCTCATTCGCCAGCTTGCTGCGAACCGATGCGAGGAATCGATGCTGATACTCCAGACTCTCCTCCAGTTTTGCGATTTCTTCCTCCACATTGATGTGTCCGGCCAGCTCGACTGATACTTTCGTCGTACCGACCACAAAAGACACTGCCGCGGCAGATGCTTCACCGCAAGAGATATCGACGTTTGCAAGCCGCGACACGACAGTCATAGTCGCCTGAGGGAATGAATTGTCCACAACCACGTTCAGCTTGTCCTTGGGGCTGAGATTCTTGTCCTGACGCACGCTCCTGACGCCGGCGACAGCCTCTTTCGCGATTTCGAAATCCGCGATAAGACCTTCATCCGCCTGTCCGGCAACAGGATACTGCTGCAGCATAACCGTCTCACCCTCCTTGCGCTCAGACATCGCCTGCCACAATTCTTCCGTAATGAAAGGCATAAACGGATGAATCAGTCGGAGCAGTTTGTCGAAGAATACCAATGTCGCCTCATACGTGGCCTTGTCCATTCCTTCGCCGTATCCTGGCTTGATGATCTCAAGATACCAGGCGCAGAACTCATCCCAAAACAGCTTGTAAACAGCCATCAGGGCATCGTTGATACGGAATTTGCTGAAATGGTCATCAACGGTGGCAAGGGTTTTATCCAAAAGGTTTGAGAACCATTTGACAGCAAGAGCCGACGCCTGCGGCTGCTGCACCTTTTCATCCACCTTCCACATCTGCACGAGGCGGAATGCGTTCCACATCTTTCCGCAGAAGTTTCTGCCCTGTTCCACCTGAGAGTCATCGTAAAGCACGTCGTTGCCGGCAGATGAGCACATAAGCATACCCATACGCACGGCATCCGCGCCATATTTGGCTATGAGAGTGAGCGGATCGGGAGAATTGCCCAACTGCTTGCTCATCTTGCGGCCCAGCTTGTCCCTTACGATACCCGTGAAATATACATTGCTGAAAGGCACGTCTTTCATATATTCCTCCCCTGCCATAATCATCCTGGCCACCCAGAAGAAAATGATGTCAGGACCGGTCACGAGGTCATTCGTAGGATAGTAGTATCTTATCTCCTCATTGCCCGGATTGTTTATGCCGTCAAACAGACTGACAGGCCAGAGCCAGCTGCTGAACCAGGTGTCCAGAGCATCCTCGTCGCGTGTAAGCTCTTCAGCAGAAATATTTTCGTAACCATTTATCTTACGGGCTTTTGCAAGCGCATCCTCAAGTGTCAGTGCAACTACGAACTTCTCCTCTTCACCTTCTGCGGCCGGTAGGAACCAGGCAGGAATCCTGTGCCCCCACCAAAGCTGGCGGCTGATGCACCAATCCTGAATATTCTCCAGCCAGTTGCGGTATGTCGTCACATATTTTGAGGGATGAAACTTGATTTTGCCTTCCAGAACAGGAGGAAGCGCAATGTCAGCGAAATGCTGCATCTTCAGGAACCACTGCTTGCACAGACGCGGCTCTACCGCAGTATCCTGATTGCGCTCGGAATATCCCACTTTGTTGTCATAATCCTCGACCTTCTCCAACAGCGCCGCCTTGTCCAGGTCGATGGCAATCTGCCTGCGCACGTCCATCCTGTCCTGTCCCACGTACATACCGGCCGCTTCCGACAGGGTTCCGTCAGGATTAAATATGTCGATCACCTCCAGATTGTGGGTCTTGCCGAGTGCATAGTCGTTGACGTCGTGTGCCGGAGTCACCTTCAGGCATCCCGTGCCGAACTCAATATCCACGTAACGGTCCTCGATCACAGGAATAACCCTGTCCACAAGAGGAACGACCACCTTATGTCCGCGCAGCCACCGGTTCTTGGGATCCTTGGGGTTGATGCACATTGCCGTATCGCCCATTATAGTCTCGGGACGTGTTGTGGCCACTATGGCATAATACCGGCCCTCGCTGTCCTTGTGCAGGACTTCCCCTTCCTCTCCCGTAGGCTTTACGGGATTTGTGTCGGTATCCGCAACATAGTAGCGCAGATAATAGAGTTTGGATTTCTCATCACGATAAACCACCTCTTCGGTGGAAAGTACGGTCTGGGCCTTGGGATCCCAGTTCACCATACGCAATCCCCTGTAGATGAGGCCCTTTTCGTAAAGGTCCACAAACACCTTCATCACGGATTCACTGCGTTTTTCATCCATCGTGAAAGCCGTGCGGTCCCAGTCGCAGGAAGAACCGAGTTTCTTGAGCTGTTCCAGAATGATGCCTCCGTGCTCCTCTTTCCACTCCCAGGCATATTTGAGGAACTCCTCACGGGTCAGGTCACGTTTCTTTATGCCCATCCCTGCCAACTTGTTCACCACTTTTGCCTCGGTTGCAATCGAGGCGTGGTCGGTTCCCGGCACCCAGCAGGCATTGTAGCCTGTCATACGGGCGTGACGCACCAGCACATCCTGAATCGTGTTGTTCAGCACGTGTCCCATATGCAATATGCCCGTAACGTTGGGCGGAGGAATAACTATAGTATATGCCGGACGGTTGTCGGGAGTACTGTGGAAGAATTTGTTCTTCAACCAATATGAATACCATTTGTCCTCAACGGACGAAGGGTTGTATTTTGCATCCAATTCCATAAAACTGCGCTCTGCTACATTAAACTTACAAATATACATTTTTTTTGCTAAATTTGCGATTGGTCGAAGCGTAGTTCGAACTCTATTTGGCAATACGATACAAAAAACTCACGATATTATGGAAGAAAAGAAAGAATTTTCCATCAATCTCAAACCTGAGATTGCCACGGGCAAATATTCGAATCTTGCCCTCATCACCCACAGCCGCAACGAATTCATCCTTGATTTCGCAGCGATGCTCCCTGGCATTCCCCAGCCTGAAGTGGTTTCGAGGCTGATTATGAATCCCGAGCACGCAAAAAGGCTTCTTCTGGCCCTGCAGGACAACATAGCCAAATATGAGAGCCAGTTCTCTACAATATCCCTTTCCGACAATCAGCCGCAGCAGGGCTTCCCTATCGGCGGTAACGGCACCAGAAGCTGACGCAGCCCCGCTTTCAAAACAAAAATCCGATGAAAATCATTCTTGCTTCCGGCTCACCGCGCCGGCGTGAACTGATGACGGAAATGGGCTTGGAATTCATTGTGGATTCCAGGACTTCTTTCGAGGAGATTGTTCCGGAAGGCGCTGATGCATATGGCGTTCCGGCCTTGTTTGCCGAAGGCAAGTCACGGGGCTTTCACAGGCCACTTGCCGATGACGAAGTTCTCGTTACGTCCGATACTGTCGTTATCTGTGAGGGAGAAATCCTGGGCAAGCCACACACTCCTGAGGTGGCACGCCGGATGCTGCGCAAGCTCAGCGGGCGCACCCATCACGTGGTCAGCGCGGTATGCGTACGTACCTGCAGGGATTGCAAGGTTCTCAGCGATACGGCCACCGTCACATTCAACACACTGTCGGACAGCGAGATAGATTATTACATCGAGCATTATTCCCCGCTAGACAAGGCCGGCGCTTACGGCATCCAGGAATGGATAGGCCTTGTCGGCATCACCCGCATCGAAGGCAGCTTCTACACCATTATGGGTCTTCCCACCCATCAGCTCCACTCCCTCCTCACTTCACTGCATTAGCCGGCGGCTTTGGCTCGCAGTAAAGTGCAATGCATAGGCTCACAAATAGTTTCGCGGGCTGTGGATTGGTTTACTCGCTTCGCTCGTACCGATGGCTTCCGTGCTGCTCG
>JAKSJV010000007.1 GCA_024402005.1 Bacteroidales bacterium | reverse complement strand
CTTCCTTGAAATACTTGTTGAATTGCGGCTGTGTTGCAAAATTCAGCAGTTTGCAGATTTCGGATATCTTGTACTCCCTGCTTTTGAGCATTGATTTGGCCTCAAGCACTACATATTCGTGTATCCAGTCCATAGGGCGCTTGCCGCTGCTTTTGAATATCAGTTGCGAGAAATATTTGGGATTCAAACCGGCTTCCTCTGCATAATAGGCGACATCGCGATGTTCGCGGTAATCGCGTTTGACCCTCTCCAGGAATTCTTTCAGTACCTTGTTCTTGTTTGTCTTCTTTTCCTCAGGGTGCTCTATGAACCACTTCTGTATGCTGACTGCGGCAAGGCCTCCCATCACCATAATATATGCCTTGATAAGGTCGGGAGTAATCTTGTCTCCGAAAGTTATAAGTGCGTTTTTCAGCTGTTTGTAACTTTCAATACCGCTTTTCATAACCTCTTCATTGAGCTGTACGGCCATAGGGGCGGTGAAATTCGTTGGCTCATATGTGGCATTGTGGTAGGATTTGTTGGGAGCGTAATCCTGGTCGGGTACGGCCATTACGGCCAATGTGCTGTCCATATCGAAATCGATGGCTTCGACTATGGTTCCAGGTACGATTACCATAAGACCGCCGTCCGTCACCTGCATTTCTTCCAGATTGCATTTGATGGATAAACGGCCCTTGACACAGAGGAATACCACGGTGAAGTCCGCACGCAGTGGGAACGCTGACAAGAAAACTTTGACGTCCGGGGTTATTACGTCCGACAGTTTGCAATTCAGGTTGTCGTACATTACGAGCTTGTCGTTGTACGCAACCATCGTGTCCACTTTCGGGACTTCGTTTATCTGAACTGACGTTACTTTCTTTGTCATGATCGTTTTTGTGTCTAGCGAGGCCCGGGACCTCCTCCCATCGGCCCTCTTCCATATCCGCCTCTACCTCCGCGCTGTCCGCTGACGGTCTGGTTGAACTTGTTGAAGTTGCCGAATCGGTAGGTGAGGGACAGGATTATATAGCGTCCCAGGGTGTTGTTGGTGATTTCCTGATGGTAGTTGTCCGTATCCTTGATGTTCAGGTTCCTGGCCTGGCCCAGAAGGTCATAGCCTTTCAGCGAAAGAGTGAGTTTCTTCTTGCACAGAAGCTTGCTGATTTCAGCATTGAGCACGGCAGTCGGCTGTTGGTCCGTAGTGTAGTTGTTGTACCAGTTGTAGCGGAAATCAGCAATCAGGTTCACCCCTCCGGGGATTGTCCAGTTCATCGAGGCATCCGCCTGATTGGAGAATGTGGCTTTCTTGTTGCTGGCGGATACCGTATACCAGCTCTTGTTGATTCTTGTACGGGCACCGAGAGTGACCTCCACTATGTCGTTCCGGTATGTGAACCGTATTCTTTCTGTGAGTGACAAAGTCTGGGTATTGTTCATATTGAACTTGTCATTCAACTTTCCCTTTTCATAGTCTTTGAGGAAATTGTCGTAGTCGAAATTGAACTTGTCACCGTCGATAAAGTATTGTGACATATCTATCTGGCCCTTTGCCATCGCGTTGGATGAATTGTTGTACCCTGCATTCAACATATTGAATATACTGAACTTGCTCTTCGCGATAGGGGCGTTGATCATCAACCTGAGATTGGCGTTTCCGCTTACCGGTCCGTTCATCAGCATAGTGAACTGCGCACCTGTGTTGTCATACCAGGTGGTGTTGGAGATGGGATCCTGCGTGAAACCTCCGTTGAAGAAGGCATTGATGGAGAGGAAGGTCTTCTTGTTCGTGTAGCGGAACGTCCCCCTGATCCGGTGATTGAAATAAGGCTTCAAACCGGGGTTGCCGAGAGAAACGTTCATAGGGTCCGAGTTGTCCGGAACAGGAACCAGTTGCGCCGTCGAGGGCTGTTCGCTGCGCCCGTTATAGAAGAAACGGACGTTGGAATTGTCATTGAAATCGTAACTTAATGAGGCCTGAGGCGCCCAGTTGAGCGTATTGCTTGTGTAGTCCTTGTCGCGCGAACTGGTATGGTTGAACGTATATGTGGGGTTGGCGCTGAAACCGAGCTGTGCCCTGAGTTTTTTCTTCTGGTACATAAGGTTGGCTCCGGCCCTGTGAGCGCTTGACTTGTTTATTACGTCGCGCGAGTAGGTCTCGTTGAGGCGGTCTTTGCTTTTAGCAGTTCGCACAAAGCGTTGTAGGCCATTGGCATCGGACATAAGTTCTCCATCCGTAATGTCATTGGTCTCTTTTTCAGATGTCTGCTGTCTCCAGGTATATTGATAGTTCACTTCCAGATACAGGTCTTTCCATAGGGGCTCCGTATAAACGATGCGGCCTGAAAGCTGGTTGTTGCGTGAATTCTGTGTGAAACTCTGGTTGACGGTGTCTTTCTGGAAGGTAGAATTGGTCAGGGACTGATTGATGCCGTCCGTTATATCGTTGTTACTGAAATTGTATCTGACATTCAGGGAAATGGTACGCCCCGGTTTGCCCAGCCTCTGTCGCAGCAAGGCCCATCCGCTGGCTGTCCAGTTCTTGTTGTAACCCTCATTGCGGTTGAAACCGTTGTTGACATCTTCTTCCTTGTCATGCCCTGCTATTGAATTTGTGGTTTTGAAATCGGAATACTCGCTGAAATTTCCGTAGCCGGCATTGAACTGAGGCTCGAAAATGATGGAAGTGTTGTCGGAGAACTTGTGCTCCAGCCTGACTCCCAGTCTGTGCCCCTGTGTCCTGGTGCGGTTGATACCAGTTGTAAGGTAGTTCAGCGTCGTGTCGGCGTTTACGAAAGTGTTCTTTTCGCTCTGTTCCTGGAGCAGTTTGTCACTGCCGTTGTACAGATAGTTGGCTCCCAGGTCCATTCTGTTATCCAAAAGGTTCCAGGCTCCGTTGATGCCTCCCATCCAACTTGTGGTGATTCCTGAATCGTCGCCGAAACGTCCCATTCCGCGTCCTCCGCCTCCGCGCATATTGCCCATCATACTGCCGGCCATATCGTTGAAACCGCGGTTATTGGTGTTGTTGCCGTTAAGGATGACGCTTATCTGCTGTTTGTCGGTGAAATTGCCTATGAAGCCGGCTCCCTGCCACCTGGCGTCATCCCAACTCCACTGGTCCTTTGTCTTGAGAGGTGTCGGGATGTCGTGTCCTCCACCGCCCATAATGTTGCCGAACCATCCCTTCATCATACCTTTTTTGATGCCCAGGTCGATGATGGTCTCTTCCTCGCCGTCATCGATGCCGGTGAAAATGGCCTGGTCGGATTTCTTCTCGATAACCTTTACCTTTTCAACTATCTTGGACGGGATGTTCTTTGTGGCCAGCTGGGGGTCGTCCAGGAAGAAGGTCTTGCCGTCAATCGTTATCTTCTTGATGGTTTCGCCGTTTGCAGTAATCGTACCATCAGCCTCGACCTCCACACCGGGGAGCTTTTTCAACAGATCAATAAGCATATCGTTGTCCGAGGTCTTGAACGACGATGCATTATATTCGATTGTATCTTTCTTTACGGTGATGGGGTTTCCTACGTCGGAAACCTTTGCGGCCTCCAACATTTTCGAATCCGGCTCTATCATAATATCACCCAGGACAAGATTCTTGCCTTCTACGGTAATTTCCTGCGAGTGGGCTTTGTAGCCCATAAGCTCGGCCTTGAAAATGTATTTTCCTCTCGCCACATTTTCGATGAGGACCTTGCCTTCGGATGTGCTGAGTACATACTTGGCCGGTTTGGCCGCGTTGGGTTTCGTAATATAGACGGTAGCGTACGGCAGGGGCTCCTTGCTGCCTGCTTCCAACAGTCTGGCAGTGATGTTCTGAGCCTGTGCAAGCTGCGATGTTGCCGACAACATCAACACTCCTGCAATCAATAACTTAATGCTTAATTTCATCGCACGGTATTTCTTGTCTTTATCAAGACACACAATATCGTACAAAGTTAATAAAAATATGCTATTTTTTTACTCTGCCAGGGTTTTCGACAATGAATTTCTCCCATCCGCCCTTGCTTTTGATGCCGGCAAGAGGGGAGGAACTGTGGTAATGATGGCACAGGGCTATGCCGAGAGCATCGGTGGCATCGAGATATTTCGGGTCGAAAGAAATCCCCAGGGTGCGCTGGACCATAACGTTCACCTGTTCCTTGCTGGCTGCACCGTTGCCCACGATGGCCATCTTCGCTTCCCTGGGGGCATATTCGAAGACCTTGATGCCCTTGTGCGACGCTGCCGTTATGGCGGATCCCTGCGCGCGTCCCAGTTTGAGAATCACCTGGGCGTTTTTTCCGTAGAAAGGGGATTCGCAGGCCACGGCATCGGGATGATAATAGTCGATTAGCCAGCTGACCTTTTCGTAGATGAGACCCAGTTTGCGGTACGGGTCCTTCTCTTTACGAAGGTCAAGCACCCCCATATCCAGAAAATGAGGGTGCTTGTCTTCTATTGAAATGACTCCGTATCCCAGCAGATTCGTGCCGGGGTCTATCCCCAATATCGTTTGGGAGTTGTTGGCGGAGCCGGCCATTGTTTAGTCGATTACGTCGAAACCTGTGAAAGGACGCAGCGCCTCGGGTATGATGACCTTGCCGTCTTTCTGGCAGTTTTCAAGCAAGGCGGCCACCACGCGGGGCAGTGCCAGTGAGCTTCCGTTCAATGTGTGGCAAAGTTGTGTCTTGCCTTCAGCATCCTTGTAACGGCATTTCAGACGGTTGGCCTGATATGATTCGAAGTTGGAAACCGATGAGATTTCCAGCCAGCGCTGCTGAGCCGTCGAATAGAGCTCGAAGTCGTATGTGATGGCGGAAGTGAAACTCATATCACCGCCGCACAGTCGCAGGATACGATAGGGGAGACCGAGCTTGTTCACTATGCTTTCAACGTGTGCAACCATCTCGTCCAGGGCGGCATAACTGTTTTCAGGCTTTTCGATGCGCACAATCTCCACCTTGTCGAACTGGTGAAGCCTGTTCAGGCCGCGGACGTCCTTTCCGTAAGAACCGGCTTCACGACGGAAGCAGGGCGTGTAGGCCGTCATTTTCTGGGGAAGCTGTTTCTCCTGCAGGATAACGTCCCTGAAGATGTTGGTCACCGGTACTTCGGCTGTCGGGACCATATAGAAATTGTCCACTGTGGCGTGGTACATCTGTCCCTCCTTGTCGGGAATCTGGCCCGTGCCGAAACCGGAGGCCTCGTTCACCATTACCGGCGGCTCTACTTCCAGATATCCCGCCTCGGTGTTGCACTCGAGGAAGAAATTGACGAGGGCGCGCTGAAGTTTTGCACCCTTTCCCTTATATACGGGGAAGCCCGCCCCGGTTATCTTTACGCCGAGATCGAAATCGATGATGTCGAGTTTCTTTGCAAGTTCCCAGTGTGGGAGGGCATTCGGACCGAGGTCGGGGATGTTGCCGCCTTGTTTTACCACAAGGTTATCCTCGGCTGTCTTGCCTTCCGGAACAAGATCGCAAGGAGTGTTGGGCAGAAGCACAATCCTGTCGGCAAGTGCCTTTGCGTTCTCGTCAGCCTTTACCTGAAGCTGCGCTGATTTTTCTTTCAGAGCCGCAACAGCCTCCTTGGCTTTTTCGGCGGCATCTTTCTGTCCCTGTTTCATCAGGGCCCCGATTTCAGCGGCCTTCCTGTTCTGTTCGGCCTTCAAATCATCCAGCTCCTGCTGTATCTTTTTGCGTTCGTCATCCAGTTGAAGGATGACCTTGATGTCTTCTTTGGCATCGTAGCCTTTCTTGGCCAGTTTTTTTATGACTACTTCGGTATCTTCGCGAAGTGCTTTGATTGTTAGCATATTATATTGTGTTTTGATTGATTACAAAAAAAGACCGTGCCCGCAGCGGGGTACAGTCTTTTCGATGTTTGTACAAATCCCGGGGCGTTAGTTCTTGAAAGGAACTACCGACACGTACGATTTGCCTTCTGCCTTCTTTGTGTATTGTACAGTACCGTCAACAAGAGCATACAGAGTATGGTCTTTTCCCATTCCCACGTTGAGACCGGGATTGTGCTGAGTACCTCTCTGGCGGACAAGGATGTTGCCAGCCTTTACAACCTCAGAACCGAACTTCTTGAGTCCGAGTCGCTTGCTTTCTGATTCACGGCCGTTCTTTGAACTACCTACACCTTTCTTATGTGCCATAACTCTTTCTTTTAGATGATTTCGTTGATCTGAAGTTTAGTGAGATACTGACGGTGTCCGTTCAGCTTTTTGAAACCTTTACGACGTTTTTTCTTGAAAACCAGAACTTTGTCGGCTTTGCACTCATCGCAAAGTACGGTAGCCTTGACGATTGCTCCCTTTATGTAAGGATTGCCGACTTTCACTTTGCCGTCAGCATCCACCAGGAGAACTTTGTCAAGCTCGATGGCAGCACCTTTCTTATCCGCAAGGCGGTTAACAAAGATTTCTTGTGAAGGTTCAACCTTGAACTGGTGACCTCCGATTTCTACAATTGCGTACATTGTAAAACAAAAAACTTAAAGTTTTTGACAGCAGGCGGACCGCAAGAGCCTCTTTATCGAGCCTGACTATCCTCTGATTCAGCCTGCAAATATAGCATTATTTTTCATAACAAAGAAATTTTTGACTACATTTGTGGATATGAATACGAGTTTTGTATATGATTCTCCCGTCACCGGGAGCAGATTCGTCGGCAGAAGACACGATGTCGATATCCTGCGCAACCTTCTGTCCGGCGGGAACAGTACCGTTGTGTACGGAGAACCGGGTTGCGGGTGTATGTCTCTTGTGCAGCAGACTCTTGCCCAGATGAAAATGCAGACCCCGGAAATGATAGTTGCTGAAATCGACTTTTCCCGCTGCCGCACGACGGAAGACCTGCTGGTCTCATTCTCTGACGGTCTGCTCAAGGCTTGCGGATCCTCGCCGTCCGAATACAGGGAATTTGTGCAATCCGGTCTGGCTGGCGCGCATTTCGTCTTCGACCAGGACCAGTTCGATGCCCACGGACTCACGGTTTCAATGAACTGGATGCCTGATGACGTCGACATTATGAAAACTTTTGACTTTCCTGCATTTCTGGCGGAGCAAAAGCAGGCCAAACTGGTCATATTGGTCAGACAATTCCAGAATGTCCTTTTCTCTCCGGACAATGATGCCATCCTGGATGCTATGGAAAAGGTCATAGAGAGGCAGGACAATGATTATGTATTCATCTTCACCGGCTCCCGGTTCAACAGGCTTCGCGAAATTTTCGACGTCAGGCGTTGTTTCTGGCATATTGTGGAAAGGATTATCCCTTCAGACGTCAATCCTGACCTGATAGCGGATTTTGTCTATCACAATTTCCAGTTGACCGGAAAGGTGCTGGAGAAGGATCTTGTCGTCAGCACTGCCGGGATGCTCAGGTGCAATATGCGGTATGTCAATCACCTTTTCTCCATAGTGGATTCTATGGCCAAGGGGTATGTCAACAAGGGGACGATAAGTGATGCTATGAGGATAATGCTTTCGGTTTACACCCCTCATTTCTTCAATGCCGTATGCTCTCTGACAGACTTCCAGCTCAGCCTGCTCAAGGCCATAGTTCACGGCGAGACAAGGTTCAGCACAGCGGGCGTGATCGACAGGTATTGTCTCAATTCATCAGCCAATGTCAAGCGGGTCAAAGATGCGCTGGTCAAAAAAGAACTTGTTTGGTTCGATGAACAGGATGTTCCTCATATTCAGGACCCTTTGTTCGAATATTGGCTGAGGCAGGAATATTTTGCGCTCTGAAAAATTCTTTATATCTTTGCAATCCCTTTCGGGGGAACAGATTCCGAAAATAGTCGGAATGACGAAAAAGGAGGTGATTTTACAGTGATTATCGTACCGGTAAAGGATGGTGAAAATATCGAGAAGGCGCTGAAGAAATTCAAACGCAAATTCGAAAAGACTGGCGCTGTGCGCGAACTGCGCTCACGCAGGGAGTTCACCAAACCTTCAGTGAAAGCGCGTATGGCCAAGATGAAAGCCATCTACGTGAACCACCTTCGTCTTGAAGAAGAGGAAATGTAGTTTTTGCTACTCGAGTTTGACTCCTTCGCTATCGCCCACTTCATACTGGAGCAATGAAAGAGTCGATTTTTCTACGACTGCCACGTGGCAGTCGTATTTTTTCTCCCATTTGCGGACTATGGAAGGATGGAAGAGGGATCCGCGTGTAAGATATGCCCCGAGAAGGGGATTGACGCTGAGCGTAAAATGTCTGAGCCCGTTTTCCTCGACGAAGAATGAAATTTCTCTCTCGATCTTCTCATCAATGAGGATGCTTGCCGTGATTTTGCCCGTCCCACCGCATACGGGGCACACTTCAACGGTGGAAATCTCTGTCGCGGGACGGACCCTCTGGCGGGTGATCTGCATCAGGCCGAACTTGGTCAGAGGCAGGACCGTGTGCTTGGACCTGTCATTCTTCATCAGATCCACCATATAATCATAGAGTCTGGTCCGGTGGTCGGCTTCCTCCATATCGATGAAATCGACTATTACAATGCCGCCCATATCCCTCAGACGCATCTGGCGGGCGATTTCTTCAGCTGCATAGCAGTTGACGTCGAAGGTGTTCTCCTCCTGCTCCTTGTTCTTTGCGCGGGTGCCGGAGTTGACATCTATCACGTGAAGGGCCTCGGTATGCTCGATTACAAGGTAGGCCCCCTGTTTCAAGGGTACGACCTTGCCGAACGAACTCTTTATCTGGCGGGTGATGTCGAAATGGTCGAAGATGGGCTCCTTACCCTTGTACAACTTGACTATTTTTTCCTGCTCCGGGGAGATAAGCGCAACGTATTTGCCGATCTCGTCGCAGGTGTTTTTGTCATTTATGTAGATGTTGCTGAAACTCTCGTTCAGCAGGTCTCTGACAATGGCCGTCGTTTTGTTGTATTCGGAGAACAGGGCGTGTACGCTCTTGTTTCGGGCGAGACCCTTCCACGAACCTTCCCACTTGTCTATCAGCGACTTGAGCTCATTGTCCAGGATGGATGCCGACTTGCCTTCTGCTGCAGTGCGTATAATCGCGCCGTAGTTGTGCGGGAGTATGGCCTTGATAAGCGATTCGAGCCGCCGTTTCTCTTCGCGGGACTCGATTTTCTGGGAAATGCTGACCTTTTCCGCGAAAGGCAGAAGCACGATATTGCGTCCGGCTATCGATATCTCGGCTGTCAGACGGCTGCCCTTCGTGCTGATGGGCTCTTTTTCAATCTGCACTATTATAAGCTGACCAACGGACAACACATCCTCGATCCTGCCTTCTTTTGCAAGCGCAGGACCTATTGTGATACCCTGATACAATGATTTTGCGTCGGTGTTGGGATTGAGCTTCCTGACAAACCGGTCGAAAGCGTCGAAATGCAGCCCAAGGTCCAGATAGTGTACAAATGCTTCTTTGGTGTCACCGATATCAACGAAGGCAGCGTTCAGGGCCGGTAGAATTTTCTTGACTTTGCCAAGATAAACGTCTCCGACGCCACAACTCCTGCCTCCGATTGATTCTTTATTGTACTCTACCAGGCGGTGGTCTTCGAGAAGCGCTATCGCGACTTCAGTCTGCTCCACATCGACTATCAGGTCTTTTGCAGCCTCAGCAGATTCCATTGAAGAAGATTATTTCTTCTTATGTCTGTTCTTGCGTAAACGTTTTTTGCGTTTATGCGTAGCCATTTTGTGGCGTTTATGTTTTTTACCGTTAGGCATAGTCGTTATTTTTTAATTGTGAATGCCTTTGAAGGTTTGAATGCAGGTACCTTGTGTGCGGGAATAGTAATGGTGGTACCCTTGGTGATGTTGCGGGCAGCCTTCTGTGCGCGGTTCTTCACGATGAAGGAACCGAAACCGCGGAGATAAACGGCGTCGCCTTTGCTAACGGATTTCTTGATGGATTCCATTGTAGCTTCAACGACTGTGGCTACCACTACTTTCTCAATGCCTGTTGCTTTTGCAACTTCATTTACGATGTCAGCTTTTGTCATAATTGTATATTTCTAATAATTAGTTACTTTTGCAAGCGAGATGCAAAGATATGAAGTTTTTTACAAATACCAAAAAAAATTATGGCACGGTGATTGACCATATATGCGCGGTACTTTTATTTTGAGTTTATTCTGCCATTTTGGCAGATAAGATGAACATTATATGTGACAACTATGATAGATATGGAGAAAATGATTTCGTCGATGGGTGCTGAAGTCAGCATCATTCCCGTCGTACAAGGTGGGGAGAACATTAAGATAGAGGAGGGGCAGCTGCCATCGACTCTCCCGATTCTGGCGCTGAGGAACGCCGTTATATTCCCCGGGGCCGTATTCCCCATCACAATCGGTCGGGAGAAGAGTATGAAACTGATTGAGGATGCCCAGAGGCACGATAATTTCATAGGTGCCGTTCCCCAGTTGGATGCGGTTGTCGAGGAACCCCAGGCGGAGGACCTTTTCAAATTCGGAACTGTTGCCAGAATCCTCAAGACCATAGATATGCCGGACGGTACGGTTACTGCCATACTTCAGGGTTACAGGCGCTTTGAACTGCTGAGCATCACCAAATACAATCCCTATATGGTGGGATTGGTGTCATACCCTCACGATCTGGAGCCCGAGGCAGACGACAATACCGTCAAGATGATGGCAAAATCCCTGAAGGAAAAGGCCGGACAGGTGATAAGGATGAGCTCGTTCGCGCCCAAGGAGGCTGCCGATGCCCTGCGCGGCATAGACGATTTCACTTTCCTTGTGAATTTTGTCGCCACTACCGTCGAGGTCGAGAATTTCACCGACAGGATGGAACTTCTGCAATACGGCGATATCAAGACAAGAGGACTCAAACTCCTTAGCGCCCTCGACACGCAGATACAGCTGCTGAAAATCAAGCAGGAAATAAACTCCAAGGTGAAGAGCGAGATCGACCAGCAGCAGAGGGAATATTATCTGAACAACCAGTTGAGGACCATACAGGAAGAACTCGGTATGGATGAGGAAACGGAATTCGAGGAGTTCCGTGCCCGCGCCGCCGAGAAGAAATGGCCGCAGGAAGTGGCTGAGATATTTGAGAAGGAGATGGCCAAACTGGAGCGTTTCAACCCGAGTTCCCCCGATTACAGTACGCAGTACAATTTCATCGAGTTCATGCTAGGCCTGCCTTGGGGTGAGCTCAGCAAGGACAATCTCGACCTGAAGCACGCGCAGAAAGTTCTGGACGCCGACCATTACGGGCTGGACAAGGTCAAGGAGCGTATCATAGAATATCTTGCCGTTCTCAAATTGAAAGGCAATATGAAATCGCCCATTCTGTGCCTGTGGGGCCCTCCGGGGGTAGGAAAGACCTCTCTCGGCAAGAGCATAGCCAAGGCTCTGGGACGCAAATACCAGAGAATCTCACTGGGCGGTCTTCACGATGAGAGTGAAATTCGCGGACACCGCAAGACATATATCGGCGCCCTGCCGGGACGTATCCTCAATGCCATCGACAAGGCGGGTACGTCAAACCCCGTGATAGTGCTTGACGAGATAGACAAGGTGGGCGCTGATTTCAAGGGCGATCCGTCATCGGCGTTGCTGGAGGCTCTCGATCCGGAGCAGAACAACGCCTTCCACGACAATTATCTGGACATCGACTACGATTTGTCCAACGTTATGTTCATCACGACGGCCAATGACATCAGCACCATACAGCCCGCTCTGCGCGACCGTATGGAAATGATCAACGTGACAGGCTATCTCGCTGAGGAGAAATATCATATCGCCCACAGCTTCCTGGTGCCGAAACAGCTTGAAGAGCACGGACTTGCAAAGAACGCGGTCAAATTGGGCAAGGATACTATTATGGCGATAATCTCCGACTATACCCGCGAGAGCGGTGTGCGCGGACTTGAAAAGCAGATTGCCAAGATATGCCGTATGGTCGCGAAGAAAAAGGCTATGGAGCAGGAGTCTGAGCCTGCAATCAAGCCGGAAGATCTGAAGGAGTACCTCGGCCTTCCGCTGGCAAGTTTCGACCGTCAGAAAGGCAATGAGGCTGTCGGAGTGGTCACCGGCCTTGCCTGGACCCAGGTGGGTGGGGAGATACTTTTCATCGAAACCAGCGTTTCCAAAGGCAAGGGCGTGCTCTCTATGACAGGTTCCCTCGGAGACGTCATGAAGGAATCGGCGACCATCGCCTACCAATATATAAAGGCGCATCCCGAAATGGCGGGCCTCACTTACAAGGAGTTCAGCACGAAGGATGTCCACGTTCACGTCCCTGAAGGCGCTACGCCCAAGGACGGTCCGTCAGCCGGCATCACTTTGGTGACTTCGATGCTGTCAGCCTTCCGCGGCAAGCAGATAAAGAGCGGAATCGCGATGACCGGAGAAATGACGCTTCGTGGGCGCGTATTGCCCGTAGGCGGCATCAAGGAGAAGATTCTCGCCGCAAAACGCTCGGGGGTCAAGACCATAGTCATCAGTGAAGAGAACCGCAAAGACGTGGAGGATATTCCGGAGATTTATGTCAAGGGACTTTCATTCCACTATGTCAGGACAATTACCGACGTCATCGACTTCGTTTTCTGACAATGGACGTCAAGATAGAGGAAAGCTGGAAGAAGGCGCTTGCACCTGAATTCGACAAGCCGTATTTCAAGGGTATTGCCGATTATCTGCATAGGGAAAAGGCGGAAGGCAGGGTCATATATCCCAGGGGCGGTGATATATTCCGGGCTTTTCAATTGTGTCCGGTGGACAAGGTCAAGGTGGTTATCCTGGGGCAGGACCCTTATCATAACCCGGGTCAGGCGATGGGTCTCAGTTTCAGCGTCCCCGACGGAATCCAGGCCCCGCCGTCGCTGAAGAATATTTTCAAGGAAATCAGCTCCGATTGCGGCATTGCAATGAGCGGCAGGACGAATCTGGAGCCCTGGGCGCGCCAGGGCGTGTTGCTGCTGAACTCCATCCTCACAGTACGTGCCGGGGCCGCCGCATCTCACAGCGGAATAGGGTGGCAGGAGTTTACGGACGCTGTAATACGCTATGTCAGTGATAATTGCGACGGGGTTGTCTTTCTGCTTTGGGGAAATTTCGCCCGCAATAAAAAGGCACTTGTGGATGTTTCAAGGCACTGCGTTCTCGAAGCTGCGCATCCTTCACCGCTGGCAGGCGGCGCATTTTTCGGATGCAAACATTTTTCAAAAGCAAACAGTTGGTTATCTTTGCACGGTAAAACTCCTATAGATTGGACGATATGAAAAAGAAAGCGTTGTTTCCGGGATCCTTCGACCCGTTCACATTGGGGCATCTCAACATTCTGAAAAGGGCATTGACAATGTTCGACGAGGTCGTGGTTGCCGTCGGCGTCAATCAGGACAAGCGCGGAATGTTTTCCGATGACCGGAAGATCGAAATAATCCGCCAGGCCACTGAAGGTCTTGACGGGGTGGTTGTGGACAAATACGATTGCCTGACCGTGGATTATTGCAAGGCCAACGGTATACACCATATCGTCAGGGGAGTCCGCAATTTCGTGGATTTCGACAATGAGAAGGCCATAGCCGATGCGAATAGGAAACTCAATTCCAAAATCGAGACCATAATCATTCCTACGGCGCAGGAATACGCGCATATTTCTTCCACCGCCGTCCGCGACCTCATCAAACACGGCGGCGATACGTCTGCGTTTCTACCGAAAGGCATAAAACTGTGAAACATCCGCTGATATTTTTTGTTACGGCTCTGATTATTGCCTCTTGCGGGGTTATGGCCCCGAAGCGGGACAAACAGGCCGGAACTACCGAGGTCAAACTCTTTGACCGGCAGGATGAATATCTGTCCGCCATCGACCGTCTTTCCATACCGGCTGCCTGTCTGGAGGTCGATGCCATGATATCCGGCGTGCAGGACAGCGTTCTCAGGGACAGCGTGGCGGTCAGGGCCTACCGGCATTTCCGCACTTCGAATGTTATGGGCAGCGAGAACGTGGCGGTACATATCTATGACAGTTGGTTCGCTTCGTATAAGACGCTGTTTTCAAGTATCGATGAATTCGAGGAGGCCGGACTTTTCGCTTTCGTGAACCGTCAGAGCCTTATCGGCTGCAAGGTACCGATGTCGACTATGACCGACATTGAAGGCAATGACGTGACTTTCCCTTTTTCAAACGGGCGCAGGAGCATAATATACTTCTACAGCACGGAATGTCCGAAATGCCTGCTGACGAGTCTGAAACTGAAGGAATTCATTCTGTCGCAGCATCCGGATGCCGATATTATTGCCGTATATACCGGAGATGATATTGTCGACTGGAATGCCTACGTTGCTGAAAAATTGAATTTTTCCTCATCCTCCGCAAGCGTTTGCCATCTGCGTGGAGGCGACTCTGATTTCGTCACGGTTTACGGCGTCGTTCAGACTCCGAGACTGTTCCTTCTGGACGAATCCGGCGTTGTCGTCGGACGACATCTGGACGTCGATGCCCTTTCCAAGCTGTTGCATTGACGGTGTGGATAACTTTGTTGAAAACTCGCAGTTTTTCTCTGCATTTTTAGCTGTTCTTTTACATAACTTTGCCAACCAACACCCAAAAGACGAGTGTTGATTTTCAGTTATGGACGTAAGAAAAACAAACGGGTCGTTAGAGGAATACGACAAGGTGAAGCTTCGTCGCGGAATTCACGAGGCTTACAAGACGGCAGGGGAGTATTGCGAAGATGCAATAGTAAATTCCGTTATCAGCAACCTTTATATTTATGACGGTATCGCCAGCAGCGAGATACGCCGTCAGGTGGAAGAGGCTCTTATGGGCCTGAACAAGAAAGTGGCGCTGGCATATATCGAGAAATTCGATGCGGATGTGGACCTTCGCAAGAAGCGCGACTTCATACGTGACTACATCGCCGCCTCCAATGCCGCAACCGGCAGCAAGTTCGATTCCAATGCCAACATTACGTCCAAGAATATCGTCACTCTCGGCAACGAACTCTACAAGGAGAACAATATCAAGCAGAACAGGTATATTATGGTGGACAAGATCAAGTCCATTTACGGACGCGACCTTGCCCAGCAGTATATCACTGACCTGAAATCGCACGTGCTGTACAAGCACGACGAGAGCGGTACGCCAGGCTATCCCTACTGTGTCGCCATCACGATGTATCCTTTCCTGGAGAGCGGCCTCAGGGAACTCGGCGGGGTATCCGTGGCCCCTACGGACCTGAAATCCTTCTGCGGTGAGTTCATCAACCTGGTCTATAGTGTATCGTCGCAGTTTATGGGCGCTGTCGCAACCCCCGAATTCCTGATGTATCTGGACTATTTCATACGCAAGGATTACGGAGACAACTATCTGGAGAGGCTGGACGAGGTTGTCGAGAACAACAAGAAGCAGAGGACTCTTGCCAAGGTGATAGACAATTGTTTCCAGCAGGTGGTGCATTCTATGAATATGCCTGCGGGCAACCGCGGATACCAGACGGTATTCTGGAACATAGGATATTTCGACAAGCCGTATTTCGAGGGCGTGTTCGGCGATTTCCGCTTTCCTGACGGCACTGCGCCTGTTTGGGAAACCCTCAGCTGGCTGCAGAAGCGTTTTATGAACTGGTTCAATGAAGAGCGCCTGCATTACATCCTGACTTTCCCTGTGGAGACTATGGCTCTTCTGACAGACGGGAAGAACGATTTCGTCGATCAGGAATATGCTGACTTCACGGCGGAAATGTGGGCCAAGGGCCACAGTTTCTTCTGCTACCTTTCCAATAGCCCGGATTCACTTTCCAGCTGTTGCCGTCTGCGCAACTCCCTGAAGGATATGGAAGATCCTGCCCACAACGTGACCACCCACCAGTATTCTATGGGTACGGCATCAGTTGCCACCGGTTCCAAATCGGTTATGACCATCAACCTGAACCGTCTGATTCAGGATGCGACGCGCCGCTATTATATGGAAAAGAAGGGTATAAACCTTACTTCCGGTGCTCCGGTTCCGGGTACACCCGTAATCAATAAGGAAGACCTTTACGAAAACTATATCGCCGCCGACGTGCGTGCGATGACCGAGCGCGTCCACAAATATCAGATTGCCTTCAATGAGATAATCAAGGACTTCCTGAAAGCGGATATGCTGGACGTTTACCGCGCGGGCTTCATCAATATGAAGAAGCAGTACCTTACGGTGGGTGTCAACGGACTTACCGAAGCTGCCGAGTTCCTCGGCCTTCAGGTGTCTCCGAATGATGAGTACAAGCATTTCGTGAATACCATACTCGAGACCATCAATATCAGCAACCGCCAGGACCGCACTCCGGACGCTATGTTCAATACCGAGTTCGTGCCTGCCGAAAATCTTGCGGCGAAGAACTACAAGTGGGACAAGAAGGACGGATATTTCGTTTCCGCCAAGCATAACCTGTACAGCTCGTATTTCTACAATCCGGAGGATGAGAACGTGTCGATGATAGACAAGTTCAAACTTCACGGAGAAGAGTTCGTGCGCTATCTGGACGGCGGCAGCGCCCTGCATATGAACATTGCGGAGCATCTTACCAAGGAGCAGTACCGTTCGCTTATGAGTACTGCGGCCCATTACGGAACGAATTATTTCACCTTCAATTGCCGTAACACCGTATGCAACGACTGCGGTTTCATCAGCAAGGACACCCTTACCGTCTGCCCCAAGTGCGGAAGCACCAATCTGGACTACCTGACACGCATCATCGGCTATCTGAAACGTATATCATCTTTCAGCGAGGCCCGTCAGAAGGAGGCCGGCATACGCTACTATACCGCCAAGGATGTGGCCAAAACCACCCCTGAAGACTGATGCTTAAATACGTGCCTTCCCTCACGGACATCGTGATGGAGGAAATACCCGGTAAAGTTACCCTGGCTTTGGAGATTTCCAATTGCCGGGGTAATTGCACAGGATGCCATTCTCCTTTTTTGAAGGAGGATATAGGGGAGGAGCTGACTCCGGCCGTCCTGGACAGGTTGATCGATGACAATTTCGGCATCAATTGCGTACTTCTGCTGGGCGAGGGTCGGGATCCTGAGGCCGTGCGTTCCATCGCCTCATATCTGCGCGGTGCGCACCCTGGTCTCGAACGCGCTGTTTACAGCGGCCGCAACGAGGTGGAGGATGATTTTTTCGAACTTTTCGACTATGTCAAGGTCGGCCCCTACATTCCGGAGCGCGGTCCTCTGAACAACCGCAACACCAACCAGCGCCTCTATCACCATCGCGAGGACATTACCTCGAAGTTCTGGCGGAAATAATTACGAAAGAATCTCAATGACCGTGAGGCCGTTGCGTTCGCCTGCGACATAGCGGTGCTCTTTTTCGTCGCCTTCCCTGCGGAAGCAGTCGAGAAAAAGTGGGGAGCCTTTCTGGAACTGGAGGCATTTGAAGCTGTCGCCTGGTTTGAGGCTGGAGTTCAGGGAAGAACGTATGATGAATCTTGACTCGCCGAGGTACTCGGCTTCAATCACCCTGTCTGGAAGCCAGCCCAGACGTATGACGCTTCCTTTTTCCAGGTCCGCCGTGAGTATCCCGTCCCTCATCAGTTCTTCGGATTCTACCGGTGATTCGTCTTTGAGCCTTTGGCAGAAGTCGTCCCAGGAGGCATAACCGGCGTATTTTGAGAGCACGTCCAGGGTGCGCAGCGAGAGTGCATCCGTTTCGCGGGTGGAGTAGCTCCACATCCTTTCCAAAGTACTTTCCGAGATGTGTTCGTGGAGTGTATTCTCTATCTTTCCGACCAGGGCCAGGAATCCGTCGTGGGTGCGCAGAGGCATTCCGAATGACTTTTCGACAGCTTCTTTCAGGGCGTAGATTTGCGGTATGTTCGTCTTTACTGACATTTCTTCAACAGATTTTGATTGTATGGCAAAGGTATAAACATTATATTTGCGAATCAATACGGATTGCAATGCAAAGTGAAACTTTAAGGGAGGTCGATGTGAATATCGATTTTTCGGACAGGTACACGGACATATTTCTTTTAAGGGAAAGCCCGCGTGGACGGATATACACTACGGCAAGGGCTGGCAAGCGTTTCATTCTGAAGGCTGCGGCTACCGACGGTGTCAGGGATGTCGAGGCTCTCAAGCGTGAGTATGAAATGATGATGTCCGTTGTACATCCTTTCGTGGTGTATGTGTTCACTTACGAGAGCGAGAGTCCTGTCGGCCCCTGTATCGTGATGGAATACGTCGATGGCAGACCTTTGGACGAATGGCTGTCCGAGCGTCCATCGTTCAGGGAACGCCTCCGTATTTTCTCCCAGTTGCTGGATGCCGTCGGGTATATCCACTCGAAGGGCTTGATACACAATGACCTGTCTCCGGCGAATATACTTGTCAACCGTACTGACAACAGCCTGAAACTTATTGATTTCGGCTTTGCTGACGATGATGTGCATTATCTTGCCCGGGAACGCGGATGTACGCGCCGTTATGCTTCGGAGGAGCTTCTTTCGGGGTTGCCGACGGATGCGAGGAGTGACATATATTCGATAGGTGTTTTGATGCGTGACATCTTCGGCTGCCGTTTCAGTTGCGTTTCGCGTCGTGCCGGAAACCGGAATCCGCGCCGGCGTTACCGTTCCGTCGCGGCTTTGCGCAGGGCCTGGATGCGTGCCCGCCGTCTGCCGGTCTTTGCCGCTGTCCTGCTTGTGCTTGTTTGCCTTTGCATACCTGCCTATAACCTGGCAAGTTGGAAAAATCAAGTGGAATTGACACAAATGGAACAGACCCGGAAGGCCGACCTTACCGATTCGTTCAAAGAGCGCGCGGATGCATATTATGACACCGAGATCGCTTCTGCGAAGGAGCAGATCTCCCACGCCGCCACGCATTCCGAGGCAATGGAACTGTGGAGAGGCCTCATTGACAGATACAATCAATTCTGGAGAGAACTTATTGCGGAGTGCCCCGAGGAATGCTCGGCCGAGCTGATCAATCACATCGCCCTCAAATACAACGCCGAATTTCCCCTCCCGCCGCAGGAGTGAATCTGTGTTGTGTGGCGGTTGCACTACCGTCAATCCCCAGTGACTTCTCCGGACGTTTCGCTTTGGCGGCTTCGTGGAAGTCCATAGCTGACCTTGCGGAACGTCAGGGGGGATACCACCCCTCTCGGCATTCGTCAATCTGCCTGCCGACCTTACGGTCGCCGGCATATCGCCAAAATGCCGATTCACCCCCATTGTCCCGCAAGGCCACTATGGAACTTCCCATACTTCGCCGCCTCTGCGTTGCCTTAAAATGACATAAAAAGACAAATTGCGTAGGGTGTTTCTTTCTTTACCTTTGCTTTTGCAAGTTCTTTGAGAGCAGTTGTTGCAAGTAACGATTTTATTGCTAAATTTGTGGCATAGGCGGTTTATCCGTCGTTGACATAAGACAAAAATAGCGTTTGCGTTTTGTTCTGACTGTGTAGGAACCTAGGAAATTCTTAAGAACAGTTGGTTAGGAACAGGTCGTAAACGCCCGAGGATAAAACTCTCTTTCAGGGAGTTTTCGGGCGTGACTTGCACCAACTTGGTTTTCCTAGGACCACTACCGGGCAAGGCACGCCCTTTTTTGTGTATGGTGTAATACAATTTCATATATATCATGGGACTTTTAAACAACATCAAGGATAATTTCAGCAAGGCTGAGTTCTCCGTTGCTCCTAACAAGAAGCTTAAAACTCTTTCAGCAGATTTCAAGAAGTCATTCGGAGTGAATCTGGTATTCTACAAAGGCACCCAGATAGCGGATGGTGACCTTACGTTGAACCAACTTAACCAGAAAACCACAAAGAACGTCGATACAAAGGCCGATGACCTTAAGATTAAAGCCAGTATGAAAGTCGGCGAGGCAGAGAAACTGTTCTCTGATAAATTTGGCGTTACTGTGCAGATTAAAGATGCCGATGGCGGGAACAAGAAAGAATATGACAAGCTGACAATCGGACAGCTCGCAAGAGGAGAAGGCAAATAGAAGTAAATATCACATGGAGGAGGCTGAAAATCCATAAAAGAGTAGGCGGATTATACAATTTATAATTTATACCATTATGGCAGAACTTAAAATCAATGGACGTACAACCGTCCGCAAACTCAAAGCTGAATTTAAAGAGGCTTTCGGTTCATCTCTCCGCGTTTATATGAGCCCCTCCTGCAAAGGCAAGATGGCTGATGACGCTGCAACTCTCGCATCCATCCGCGCAGAAGGCGCAAAGGGTGGCGAACTCGCAGTTAAAGGCAACAAGATTGTCGGCAACTTCGAGAAGGAATTCGCTGAGGCTTGGGGCATCGGTGTGCAGGTAGCAAATGCTGACGACACCAAACTCGCCAACAACGACTCTACTCTCTGCGCTGCAGCAAAAGAGTAATTCGTTTCATATAGCCGGAGGCGCCTGACCGTGCCTCCGGTTGCCAATGTATTCACAATATTCATCGATTATGACAATTGCAAAGAAAACAACGGCAAAAAAGGCTGTCAAGAACGCGACTGCTAAACCTGACACAAAGAAAACTACGACCAAATCTGTAGTAAAGAAAACCGGAACTAAGTCTGTTACCAAACCAACAGTAAAGACTGTTACTGAAATATCCGTAAGCGGGAACAAGAAGATAGGAACTCTCCAAAAAGAATTCAATAAGAAATTCCCGTATCTTCAGTTATGCCTTTTCTATAGCTATATGAGAAATGAGGTCTCAAAATCTCAATTATCTGAAGATAAAACTCTGGCTTCAGTAAGGCGCGCAGACTCAGGTGGGGATATTAGTATTTCAGGAAACAAGAAGATTAAATCCTTAGAGAAAGAATTTGATACTGTTTTTGGACTTTATGCCCAGGTGTGTTACTACACAGCAGACGGTCATGGCTACTATACCAGCGGAAGCTCTGACGAAAAAACGCTGTCTGCGTTTAATGCCGAATGTGAGAAAAAAGGTTGTTTAAAAGGCAAATACAGATAAAGTGTATGCCACAACATACTCAAAAAGATAAAAAGAATGTTGATTCTGCAAGTTATTGCGGGATCAACATATATCGTCTTTCCAATGGGGCAATCAATGTTGAAGGCGGCAATTTCCCAAGTGTTATTGCTGCATTGCGCCACGTTGCTCGTGAAGCAAAAATTGAGTATGATGACAATTGGAATACGAGATACTTTGGCTGGATTCTGATCCAAAAGTTAAACGGAAACTCATCAAATACCATTACAGAGCCTTCGGCTATTTCTAATAGCAATTCCAGTTACGACAATATAGCTAAGATCCGTCAGATATTGCTTAAAATACAGGAGGCGCGACGAGAAGATTCTCTGTATACTTCCGATAAAAATGCCATAACTACAATTTTTGACTGCATCCTAAATCCGTACTCCTATTCAAGTATTCTGGTTAAGCTTACCGTCATTGACAGTTTGTATTCAACACAGATGGGACGCAGATATTACGGACTGGACGAATTAGCCAAAGTATTGACAGAATTACATGCTGGAAAATCATTATCAGAGAAATTCAAAAAACTGTCATCTCTTGAACTTACAAAAGCAGAGTTTTCAATCAATAATGGGCATTCCAATTTGTTTGATGAATGTTACGGTATCGGGAAAGATGGTGAGGACAAAGGAACTGCGGTGTCTCTCATCACGAAATACGCATACTTTGAAACGAAAGGTAATTTTCCGATATACGATTCCATAGCTAGGGAAATGTATCCGAAAATATGGAATTATTGTTCTTTCCCACGTAAAGACTGTCCAACACAGGTATCGTTGCTGTCGATTGAATCTTTTATTAAAGCAATTAACATTCTTAGAGATAGCATCAATGTTAATGGCCTTACATATGATGATATTGACAGGCTTTTATGGACTACCGGAAAAATAGTTCGTGGGAATCTGTCATTGGTACTAAATCGCGAGGAGTATGATTTTGTGTCAAAACAGGGCTATCTTGCGTCTGATGGCTTTCATATTTCATCAACATCCCTCGATCAACTACCTTTTTTAGAAAACAAACCTTTACTAAAATCATTTTTTTACTTAGCAAAAGAACTTGCATAATCTAATCATATTATGTCCGTAGAATATTACAAAAAACAGATCATCGACCTCCGGGCAAGGCTCGAGAAGGAAAAGGAAGCAAAGAAGAAGGATAATGAAATGTATGCAAGGTACATTGCCAATGCTTCTTCGCCGTCGTCAAAAGCGAATTACAGAAAATCCAAAATTGACCACGCGGCTGCTCACGACCGTCATATCGAAAGCATAAAGCGCGATATCGAACGGGCAAAGGAATATCTTGCCCGCGAACGCGCAAGGAAATAGCTGTTGCATTGGAAGAAATAATGAAGAGACTCGACAAATTCAAACATCAGCTCGTATGCGTATTCGATGACAATCTTCATACGAAGATATGGCATAATATTGCAGATTGGACGATAATCGCGCTGATTATTATCAGTTCGCTGGAGGTGTTCTTGTCTACGTTTGAGGGCATTTCGGCGGAATATGGCGGTGTCCTTCGTTTCATCGACGTCTTTACGACCATAGTGTTCACTGTAGAGGTAACACTTCGTATATGGGTTGCGGACTTGCTTGATTCCAGATACAAGGGGTTCTGGGGCAGAGTCAGATACTGCTTCAGTTTTTACGGACTGATAGATATACTGTCCACGTACCCGTTCTACCTGAGTTTCTTCATCAAGCTCCCTGTCGGCGCTTTGAAAGTCTTGAGAACAGCGAGGCTGTTCAGGATTTTCCGGTATATGAAGTCCTTCCGCATTCTTGGGCAGGCAGTTGCGTCAAAGAAGCAAGAACTTACCATCAGTTTCGCATTCTTGAGCATATTGACTGTTATTCTGTCATTTCTGCTGTACTTTGCAGAACACGATGCCCAACCTGAATTATGCGAGAACGGGTGGCAGACACTTGTCTGGGCATTCGCAAAGTATCTGGGCGATCCGGGAAAAATCGCTGATTTTCCGCTAGTAACATTTTGGGGGCATTTCATTGCGGCGATTGTCGGTATTCTCGGAATTGCAATTTTTGCCGTGCCAGCAGGCCTTATCGGTTCGGGGTTCGTGGAAGTAATCGAGGCGAACAACCACAATATAGAAATTGCCGACAATGCTGAAGCAATCAGACACGCATTGCGGTGGGAAAAGGATCAGCATTATACCAATCTATTTGTCGTTCCTCCTTTCAAACCTCTCGCAAACCTGCTTATGAAGCAGTACCTTACGGAGGCGCAGGTGGTCGAGGCTGTTAAGGAAACGCCTAATCTCCATCTATATAACCTTGCAAAAGCATACAATACCGAAGATGCTCCTGCCGACAAGGTCGTTGTGGCCGGTTGCGTCTGCAACCGCCCGTATGGATGCTGTATAGACCGTGGCTCAAAGGTTACAATCGTAAGCACAAGCGGTTATGACGAGCCTCTTACCAGTTGGGTGGCATATCACATCGCGAAAATCGGTGGGTTCAATTATGTGTCAAAGGAAATAGAGACAGATATCAACAACTCTGTTTCATACTATAATATTGAATCTGAAGACGCCTGCCCGAATATGAGACAGTATCTTGATGATATCCAGCAGTTATCGTCAGAGCAGGATTCCTGGGTTATTCCGATGGCTTTCTGCGTCGGCCCTGCTTCCAGAGAACATAAGGTCCATCTTTGCTACAATCCTGTAAAGCACGATGCCGGATTCAATGATGCGGGCTGTACCATCAAGGACTCCGAACTTTTTGATTCCTTCGCCGATGATCTTGCAGATGTGATGGAAAAGAGTTTTGATCTCAAGACGGACAGGAATGATTATTATGTTGTTGGAAAGACGAATGTCCTTCATCACATTCCTTGTAAGAATGGTTTTGCCTTGCGTCTGGAGTGCGCTCCTTTCTACTTTAGCGAAGATAAGGTGGCCAAGATAAAGACCATGGCGGATGTGCTGAACAGGCATTTTGAACCGGGCGTGGAGAAACCCATTCCGCCTGAAATGGTCACACGCCCGAAGGAATGTTTTGGTTTTGAGGATTATAAAGACTGACCGCATATGAAAATCCCCGGTGTATCATTTTCGCTCAAGCGCGCCTTAGGCGTGACTAAAGTCAAGCAGAGTATATCACGAAAGACAGGCATCCCTATGACCAAGCAGGGGCTTGAAAGGAAAATAGGAAGTGCTGTCATCAAAACAATAACTAAGAAGAAATGAAACGAGTATTTTTTATCGTCTTAACCTGTGCCGTATTGGCTTCCTGTTCCGGATATAAATGCAAGAAGGAGGCAAAGGACGGGTATGTAGCGGCATCGAAGCAGTTGAACGAACTGGCCTCTCGTATGGAATCCTTGAATCCGCATTCATCAGTTTCAGACATCCGGGAGGCGAGGGCGGCAGCCGAGGCGTTGTCATATGACTATAATCCCATCGGGCTTGACAGCGTTACAGCCTCGCAATGTGCGCAACTGAAGAAGCAGGTTGGTGAATATAAAGCCGAGGCGCTTTCGGATATTGAATGGCTCGCAAGGGAAAAGAAGATTTCCATTGTGTCAGATGACGATTTGCTTGTAGAGGGCACTGTATATCACGCGGCGGCTCTCCAAAGGGGCGATACGATTCATTATAGCGTTAAAGCCAAATCTCCGGTATCCCTTCGGATTGCCAATGCCGACAGCAAAACAATTGAGCGGACCTTCTCCGGGAAGACGGCCATAGAAGGTAAAATGCCGGTAGAACACTCTGCCGTGTATTATTTTGAACTGAATCCCGGTACTGCAAATTACGTTGACATAGATTTGTCTTATTCACTGGCGGATGTTTCGAGGCTGGAGTCCTTGAAGACCGTATCTCTGGAGAGGAAAGAATGCAGCAAAGGTGATTTTCTAGCATTCGGAGTCAATGGCATAAAGACAATTCCTTTGCTTGACGGTGTGCGGGCTTTCACTCTGAGCAGTCAGCTGAAATCTATTTTTTCCGGGAGCGACAGGGCCATTGTCCCCATCATTGTGCCGTCCGGAACTAAGGAAATACTCTATTCCCTCCGCATCTCAACCAGCCAGAAGGAAAAGGACGCGGACGGTAAATTTGACGAGAATATCAATTATTCTTACCACAAAGTGAAGTTTCTGGGGCTTCCTTTGTGGAATTCTGCCCACGGCTCGAGCCTTATCGATATGGTGCTTGATGACAACCGTCCGCTGAGGGAAGAGGATTGCTATTGCAGTATGTATGTAATCCGCAACCAATCTTCTGCAAAGAAGTTCCAGGATGGTACGACCGCAATCACTGACATCAATTATGATGTGGATTATTCGACAGTGGGCACCCAGTCCTGCAACGGGCGTATTCCAGTGAACGGAAGTTCCAAGATTTATCTGTCTTTCCTTAACGAGCGGATGAGATTCACCAACTACATTTGGGTGGAGGCCTCGGCCGTCGTCCCTATTACGGAATACTACACCTATTCCTATTCGCTTGGGGATTATTGCGGGGAAGACTAGCGGGTTGCGGTCACGCACCGGCTTTATTCCAACCCTTTGGCGAAGTCGGTTAGAATTCTGATAGATATTCGGTGATCTGCCTGTGAAGGGCGGGGATATCGTTTTTTACGACGTTCTTGAGTTCGTTGAGGTCAATGTGATAGTATCCGTGCACTAATACATTGCGAAGCCCAATAATGGCTCTCCAATTTGTTTGTGGATGCATTTCTTTAAAATCATCCGTAAGCATATTTGAGGCTTCGCCGATTATTTCGAGAAGTTTTACCAGCCCGTAATATTGAATCGACTTTTCTTGAATGCCATCAATCGTTCCGGATTTATCGGCCTCAAGTAAATAACTCGTTGCCATTTGAATGTGTTCAAGACGTCCTTTGTTCCTAGCTTCTTCTTTCATACATCAGATATTTGTCTTTGTTGGCGGATTCGATGGCAAAAGGGAGCAAATGTCCGTCTTCTATCAAATCTACGGTTTTGGAAATTGACTTTTCCAGGTCCAGTTTTATCCCCACCATATCCAGAAGGCTTATTTTATTCGGTTTGGCATATTCGACAAGCAGGTCGATATCACTGTTCTCGCTTTCTTCTCCACGGGAAAAGGAACCGAAAACCCAAGCACGATCTATTGGCTGGGGAACGAGAAAATTCTGTATTTTGGCAATCAGGTCCACACGTGACTGGTTTACGTTTTGAATGAACCTGCCTACGGAATTCTGGATACCACGCCGTGAAGCATATCGCAGCATCCTGTTCCTGTCGGGACGATAGACCTCAAAGGCCTTCTGATAATCGAATTGTATCCTGTCATCTGATACAAGTGTGAATTCCTGGTCTGCAACAATGTCGACAAGTGTTTTTTCGAGCGATGGCACATTGACGCCGTGATTCGTTATGATGGGTGCTTCGGTAATCAGATTTTTCACTACGATGCAGTCTGAAACGGCTTCAGCTACAATGTGATATTGATGCAGGGATAACACCGGGCTGAGATTCTGTTTGAGGGCTTCAATGGCTTTTTTCACTGCATTTTTCCCGATTTCTACAAACAGGGTGCTTCCATTCTCGTGAATGCAGAAGGGTTCATTTATGAATTCGGATTGCAATATGTCTGAAATGATTTGCATGCGTTCGGTGATACCTGGATGATATTCCATATGAAATCCTACTTCATATTGCCCTTTGGCGACAGGGAAAATTATCCCCGATTTTGTAAGCGCCCTGATTCTGGAATAGATTGTAGGCATCGGAACTTCAGGCATTATGGCCGTGAAGTCCCTCACCGTCAATTTGTTTCCTGTTTTAAGAAGATCTCCGATATCGAACCGTTTATTTTGCATCTCCAATTGTATTGTTGATGCAAAAATAATAATAATTTGGCAATAGTAAGCAATAAGTGCCGAATTATTTAAATAAGCCGGCTTTATTCCAACCCCTTTGCGAAGTCGGTGATGATATGGCGGAAGCGGGGGAGTTCGGTGTCGAAATCCGTGACGCGGGAGTCGGCGCCGTCGCTGATGCACTTGACGGCTACGAACTTGATGTTCAGCTCTTTGCAGACAGAGGCGATGGCGTAGGCTTCCATCTCCATACAGTCGAAATCCTTATGGAACCTGTCGATTTCCTCCTGGCTGAAATTCTCCATTCCTATAAAATAGTCGGACGAGGCGCAGCTGATGCCAGTGGGGACGGGGAGGGTGTCGAAGGAGAACGGGACGCGGATGAAAGGGTCGCCGATATTTGTGAAGGTGTCGGCCAGCACTATCTCGCCCTTGCGGAACTTTCCGCTGCCAGCCGTGCCCAGGGACACGATTACGGGGCCGTTACCCGAAGCGAAGCGCTCGTAGTTGTCGAAAATGTAGCGCACGATTGCGCGTGTCGCGCGGCCCTTGCCGACACCCGTATAGACGATGGGGGTCTTGATGTCCGTATCGTCGATTTCGTCCTTCATCGCGACGAAATACACCTTGTCGGCCTTGCGCAGAAATTCCAGGTTCTTGGGGTCCATAAAAACTGTTTAACAGACTGCAAAGATAGCGAATTTTGGCTGTTTGCCACTATTTTAGTAACTTTGCTCCGTTTGTTTGACATAAAAACGAGTTATGAAATCTTGTAAAAAACTATTGACGGAAGACTGGCTGGCGGTATGGATAGGCTTCGCCATAATAGCGATTGCCTGCGTAGCCTGCCTGACCGGATGGTTCGACTTTTCCGCTCTCAAGTTCAAAACCTGGGGTTTTGGCGAAACAAACGGGGATGCAGTCTTTGCTTTCAAAGAAACTTTCCTTCCGCAATTCAAGGGCTATGGATTCTGGATACCCCTGCTGATGGCTATGGTAACTCTGGGCCTGTTTTTCACCATCGGCGTCAAGGCGATGGGGGAGAGTACGAAGAAGTTCCTTCCCGCATTTTTCGGAATATTCGCACTTGCTGTCGTAGTACGTCTGGTCAGTGCTGAATTCACGCTCAACAGATATCTTGAATGGGCATTCTGGGCACTTCTGGTGGGACTATTGATATCCAATACCGTAGGAACTCCCGGCTGGATGAAGCCCGCCGTGAAGACTGAATATTACATAAAGACGGGCCTTGTGATAATGGGCTTCAGCGTCCTTTTCAGCAATATTGCCAAGTTCGGTCTCTACGGCCTTGGAATAGCCTGGATAGTCACTCCCATCGTGATTATCTTTATGTGGTGGTTCGGTACCAAGGTACTCAAGATAGGCAACAAGTCTATGGTGATAACAATGGCCTCGGCCACGTCCGTATGCGGTACAAGTGCGGCCATTGCAACCGGAGCCGCCGCCAAATGCAAGAAGGAAGACCTCGGAATGGTGATAAGCATATCCATCATCTTCACCATACTTATGATGGTGTTCGAGCCTGTACTTCTCCGTGCGTTCGGCGTCAACCAGCTTATGGGAGGCGCGCTGATAGGCGGAACGGTGGACAGCACTGGTGCAGTGGTTGTGGCTGGTACGGCCTTAGGCCCCGAGGCACAGACATCTGCGGTCCTTGTCAAATCCATCCAGAACATTCTCATAGGTTTCATCGCCTTTTTCGTGGCACTGTTCTTCGCAATGCACGTTGACCGCCAGGCAGGTGTAACCGTCGGACCTTCAGAGATATGGACACGTTTTCCGAAGTTTATCATAGGCTTTTTCGCCGCATCTCTGATCGCCTCGTTCGTGATTATGCCCATTTACGGCGGCGAGCAGGTCGGCGCCATCAACAAGGTTCTGGACCAGTACAAGAACTGGGCGTTCGTGATGGCCTTCCTCTGCATAGGCCTTGACACCAATTTCAAGACGATATGGAAACAGATGCAGGGCGGCAAGGCTCTGTGGCTGTATATAGTGGGACAGACGTTCAACATCGCGCTTACCTGGTTTGCCGTATGGCTCCTTCTGAGCGGAGTGCTGTTCCCGATTCCTACTCTTGATTAGGACGGAGGAATGCCTAAAAGGATTTTCAGAATTGCAACCGTAGCAGTGGGGTGCCTTACCCTGCTGCTTTGCATTTATATAATGTTGAACGGCTTCGGGCTTGTTCCGGGGCTGGATTTCGGGGCCGGGGCATATTATTATGCCGATATCCCTGATTTCGAGAAATATATGCACGACGGGGCCTTTCATCCGTCATTGCCCTTGTGGGTGTATATGCTACTTTTCCTCTGCTGGGGATATCTGATGTGGAGACTGTGGATATGGGTGGACGGAAGACGGAAATAGCGGCGCAGCAGCCCAAACTCTGGAATTCCAACTACATCAAGGTGTGGCTGGTGAACTTTATGCTGCACTTCGCTTTCACCCTGATTGTCCCGCTGCTGCCGCTGTATCTCAGCGAAAACTTCGGGGCCGACAAGCATATGATAGGACTCTGTCTGGCCGGTTACACCATAATGGCCATAGTCATCCGCCTGTTCAGCGGTTACATCGTGGACAATTTCCCGCGCAAGACGGTGCTGATGATTTTCAGCTTCCTCTTTGCCCTTGTTTTCGGTGGCTACGTCATTGCCGGTTCGTTGCTTGTATTTACCATATTCCGCACGCTTCACGGCCTTCCTTTCGGGGCTCTGACGGTTTCGGCCAATACGGTGGCGATAGACGTCCTGCCTGCTGAACGCCGTGTAGAGGGTATAGGCTATTACGGCTTGAGCAACAACATAGCCACCGTCATAGGCCCGGCGGCGGCCATTTTCGTTCTGGAGGCGTCAGGACACAATTTCCAGGTTCTCTTCTGGCTGTCCTTGGCGATGGCCGTAGGCTGCCTGTTCATCGCTTCGTCGGTCAAACTGAAGAAAAAGGAAATCAAGGCTCCTACGAAAACCGTTCTCTCCCTGGACAGGTTCTTCCTGACAAACTGTTGGAGGGAGGCTTTATCGTTGGTGTTCCTTGCTGTGGCTCACGGCATTATGCAGACTTATGTCGCAATATACGGCAAGGAGGAACTCGGGATAATGCAGGGTACGGGTCTGTTCTTCTCCCTTTTCGCCATCGGCCTGATAGTGTCCCGTCTTACCGGCGCCCACGCTTTGAGGAAGAACAAGGTATCGCGCAACGCTTCGATGGGAGTGCTCATCTCTCTTTGCGGCTACCTGCTTTTCGCTTCCGTACATACCCTTCCCGCCTATTACATCACAGCCTTTATTGTCGGTATGGGCAACGGACATATGTGGCCGGCATATCAGACAATGTTCGTGAACCTGGCGGAAAACAACAAAAGGGGAACGGCCATTTCCTCCATCCTGACATCCTGGGACTTCGGCGGGGGAATGGGCATACTGCTGGGCGGCGTGCTCGCCGATTCATCCTTGTCAACATTCTGCAACTACCACACAGCATTCTGGGCGGCATTCATCTTCGAGGCAATCGGTGTGTCCTGCTATTTCAGTTTCGTGCGTGCCCATTTCGAGAAAAACAAATTGAGGTAGCGGAATCTTTCCCGCCACCTCAATTTTCTGCATACGGAATCAGGAATTAATCCTCAACCTTGTCGAACAGCGCCAGCGTGGTGTTGGCCTCATTGCTGACGATCTTGGCGTTGTAGTAGCTGTGCCTGTTGGCCGCAATAATTATTTGTTTGTCGCCTTTTTCCTTGAGTTCCTGCTGCAGGATGGTGATCAGTTCAGATGTTTTCATATAAATTCTATAAATATTGTTTTGTGGAGATGGGCGGACTCGAACCGCCGTCCAAACAACTCTCCGAGAAGCTTTCTACATACTTATCCTTTCTTTGATTGTCGGCCTGAGGCTGCCGGAAGGCAGGCCACCGCAGGCTTATCCTCTGAATCTTAGCGGAACGTTAGAGGAGTGGTTCCGAGCGTCCGGTTTTGATGATGTCCCTGGACCGATTCTGAACCGGCATAAAGAATCGAGGGGCATACGTCGGCGGAGCAGCCTTGGCCCCGCGGATTGATGCAATCTCCTTGGGAGATTAGCAAGCGTATGAATAAGAGTAGTTGCCTACTAAAAGTTTGAAGGCTGAGATTAACGGGCAAACCCCCAACGCCCGGTATGCTTACTGCCCGAGGACGATGCTGTCAAAACCAAAACATCCCCGTTTTACTTTCCGATTCATATCAAAAAGTATGCAAATATTCCAAAAAATTTTTGCATTTCAAAATTTTGTGTTACATTTGCAGTCCCAAACGGGAAAAGATCTTCATCGGGAGCATAGCTCAGTTGGTTTAGAGCGTCTGCCCTACAAGCAGAGGGTCGGG
>JAKSJV010000069.1 GCA_024402005.1 Bacteroidales bacterium | reverse complement strand
TAGATATCGTCGCCTTGGTGAGCCGTTACCTCACCAACTAGCTAATATCACGCGAGCCTATCCGTATCCGACGAATCTTTCAAAACCAGACGATGTCATCCGATTTGTTATGGGAAATTAGTCGGCGTTTCCACCGGTTATGTCCCTGATACGGGCAAGTTGCTCACGCGTAACGCACCCTTCCGCCGGTCGCCGCCAGATGTTGCCACCCGCGCTGCCCCTCGACTTGCATGTGTTAAGCCTGCCGCTAGCGTTCATCCTGAGCCAGGATCAAACTCTTCATTGTAAAATTTTTATTTCACTAGCTTGTCCTGACGCTGTTGTTATATTCCTTTTAAAAGAATTAACGCTTCTCGAATTTTTTAGTTTTCGGTACTTTTGCTTGTACAAAAATTTGTCTTTCAGTATTTTCAATGAACTTGCCCTTGTTTCAAAAGGGACTGCAAAGATACGCACTTTTTGAATAATGCAAAATTTTTTTTCACTTTTTTTGATTATTTTTGTCTCACTTATGGAGAAAGAGGAACAAATTTCATTGTGGCGGCTGTTCCTGGTGATGCTGAAAATAGGAGCATTCACCATTGGGGGCGGCTATGCAATGATACTTATCATACAGAAAGAGGTCACCTCGCGCGGATGGATAAGCGACAAGGATTTTCCTGACCTCATCGCCCTGTCACAGGCAGCTCCGGGCCTTCTGGCCGTCAACATCTCCATTTTCACGGGGTACAGACTACGCGGGGCTTTAGGTGCCGTCATAGCCACCATAGGCAGTTGTGTAGCTCCTTTCCTAATAATACTGCTGATTGCGCTGTTTTTCAGCAATTATGCCGACGAGCCCATCGTCCAGCGCGTATTCGCAGGAATGAGACCCGCCGTAGTGGCGCTCATAGCCGTTCCTATGATCAGAATGGTACAGGGAAGCTGCAAGAAATGGTGGCAGTTCGCATTGACGGCTGCGGCCCTGTGTCTTGTGGCATTCCTCAAAGTCTCACCTATATATATACTTGTCGTGGTCATCACCGTGTCACTGGCTGTGTCATATTATTTTAACAAGCGATGATTTTCTGGGAACTGTTCAGCACATTCTTCATTATCGGCCTCTTCACCATAGGGGGCGGATATGCGATGCTGCCCCTCATCCAGCACAAGGTCGTTACGCAGTACGGCTGGATTACAGACAGAATGTTCACCGACATCGTCGCCATAAGCCAGATGACTCCGGGCCCCATCGGGATAAACTCGGCCACCTACATAGGATATAGCGTTATAAAAGAAGCGGGCTACAATCAATTCCTGTGCATCTGCGGCTCATTAACAACCACCGTTGCAGTGGTCCTGCCCTCCTTTATAATAGTGCTGGCTCTCTGTCACGTTTACAGGCAGTTCAGCGATTCTGCAACATTCAAGGGCTTTATGAGCGGGCTTCGCCCGACAGTGGCGGGGCTCATAGGTGCGGCGGCGGTGCTTATGATTTCCAGGGATAATTTTCCGGATTGGAAGAGTTGGATTATATTTGCCGTATCATTCGTCCTGGCCATGTGGACGAAACTGAACCCTATACTGCTGCTTGCGGCAGCCGGCGTGGCCGGATACTTGATATATTGATATGGACTGGCTGATTGAACTTTTTACTCAGGAAAGCGTGGCGCAGACGATTCTGCTTCTCGCCATTATTTCCATTTTCGGACTTGCCGTCGGTAAAGTGAAGATCGGAGGCATCTCCCTGGGCACTTGCCTCGTGTTTTTCGCGGCCATACTCGTCGGCCATTTCGCGGGCCGCCTGGGTATTCGCGTCAATACGGCAATGATGGATTTTGCCAAGAACTTCGGTCTCGTCATATTTGTCTATACACTCGGTCTGCAGTGCGGCCCAAGTTTCTTCTCTTCATTGCGCAAAGGCGGCATCAAATTGAATCTCATCGCCATAGCAACAATCCTACTCGGCTCTCTGCTGGCCGTCGTCTTCGCCTGGTGTTTCGATATGAAGATTCCGGAATCTGTGGGATTGCTTTCGGGTGCGGTGACAAGCACGCCGTCCCTCATTTCCGCCCAGCAGACGGTTCTGGATATGAACCCGGGAGGCATTGAAACGGTGAATACCATAGGTGCGGCTTATGCCGTGGGATACCCCTTCAGCATACTCAGCGTAATACTTGTGGTGATGCTGTTGAGGGCCGTTTTCTCAAAGAGCGCGGAAAAGAGTTCCGGCAAAGACAGCGACAGGTACACCGCCGTCGGCGAGGCTCTCGTCCTGAACAAGGAACTTTTCAACAAGACGGTAAAAGAGATTTGCCTTTCCAGCCCGCTGAACTTCGTAATCTCCAGGGTATGGAGGGACGGAGCCGTGCAAATACCCGTTTCAGACACCGTCATCCGCGAAGGGGACAGGCTGATGTATATCTGCGACAAGGATGACTTCCACCAGATGGGATCATTCTTCGGGCACGAGGAAAATACCGACTGGAACAGCCCCGACATAGACTGGAACAAAATAGACCTGACCCTTGTGAGCAAGCACATCAGGGTAACGAAAGACGACGTGGCCGGGCACAATCTCGGAGATTTGAAACTAAGGAACAAATACGGCGTCAATATCACCAGAATCTACCGCGCAGGAATCACACTGGTTCCGGATGCCCATACGGTATTGGAATTCGGGGACCGTCTGACAGTCGTCGGGAGCGAGGACAGGATAAAGGAAATGGCGAAATTCGTCGGAGACGAGGAGCGCCGTCTGGATGAACCGCACCTTATTCCGCTGCTTACCGGAATCTTCCTCGGCGTATTCCTGGGAAGCATTCCTTTCATAATCCCCGGAATAACGATGCCTGTCAAACTCGGTATTGCAGGAGGGCCTATAATAATGGGCATTCTAATGGGTGCCTTCGGGCACAAGATACATCTGGTGACATATACCTCGCGCGCGGCAAGCCTTATGCTGGGGCAGTTCGGCATCACATTTTTCTTCGCTTCGTTGGGCTTCAGCGTAGGAGGCAATTTCGTGGAGAACGTCTTCTGTCTGCAGGGACTCAAATGGGCGGGGCTTGCAGTCCTGCTGGCCGCCGTCCCGCTTATCATTATGGGGGTGTTCAACGAGAAGGTGCTGCATTTGGACTTCGCAAAGAACGTCGGTACGCTTTGCGGTATCGCCACCAACCCGAATGCGCTGGCTTATGCCAATTCGGTGATGGACAATGACAATCCGGCTGCGGCCTATGCGACTGTCTACCCTCTCACCACTTTCCTCCGCGTTTTCGTCGCCCAGATACTTATCATTCTGCTGAGCTAGAGGGTTAGGGCTTCACTCACAGCCACATAATGCCAAAACCCCGATTGCGTTGCAATCGGCCCCTCCCACCACTTCGTGGCGGGCCAGCGCTCGGAGAGCGCCCAAATAGATGTTTCTGGCCCCTCCGTCAGGCCGGGAGTCGCGAGTGGGTTTACAGAAAGCATTTTGATGCTTTCGGCCCGAGCAGAAGGGCTTAAGCCCGCCGTGGCCAGAGGTTTTGTCTATTATGTGGCTGATTCCGTTTCGCCTACTCGATCAAAGTAAGTGAGGCTTCACTGCTCGTTAAAATTGTTGAATCAAGGGATTGGGCGGCCTCGACGGCGCCGCGGTCGCGCCACTGAATCATCTGACCGGTACGATTGCACCTGGAGCAGGAAGATGCGCACATCAGAATAATGATTGCCGCGATTGTAAGAATTCCTCTTTTCATAGCCCTGCAAAGTTAGCACTTTCGTTGAAAAATATTAACTTTGCGAGTCAATTATTCAAGATTATGTATTCGTTTCTGATAAGTCTTGTCGTTCTGATTCTCGGCTATATATTTTACAGCAGGATTATAGAACACGTATTCCGCCCGTCCGGCGCCCCGACTCCGGCGATGACAAAAGCGGACGGAGTGGACTACGTCCCTATGCCCGCCTGGAAAATATTCATGATACAATTCCTGAACATTGCCGGAACAGGGCCGATATTCGGAGCCATAATGGGAGCCAAGTTCGGGCCGTCAAGTTTCCTCTGGATAGTGCTTGGCAGCATCTTCGCGGGAGCGGTACACGACTATTTCAGCGGTATGCTCTCGCTCCGGCACGGTGGATACACGATGCCTGACATCATAGGCCATTACTTCGGAAAGATCATACGGACCATAATGCTGGTGTTCTCGATGGTGCTGCTGTTGCTGGTGGGAGCGGTCTTCGTCTATTCGCCCGCCCAGATTCTGGGGGATCTGGTCCCGTTCGGCAGCAATTTGAGCGGGTACCTGAATATGGATCCCCAGAGCACTGCGATTATGCTGTGGGTGATAATAGTGTTCCTCTATTACATAATCGCAACTCTGCTGCCTATCGACAAGATAATAGGCAAAATCTATCCGCTGTTTGCATTTGCCCTGCTGTTTATGGCTGCAGGACTGTGTGTAGGCCTGTTCATCAAATGGCCTTCAATACCTGAATTCTGGGACGGACTGCAGAACAGGGGACCTGAGGTCGGGCTTAAGAACCAGCCCATATTCCCCTGCCTTTTCATAACCATCGCCTGCGGAGCCATCAGCGGTTTCCACAGTACGCAGAGCCCTCTTATGGCACGCTGCGTGAAGGATGAAAAATACGGAAGGCCCATTTTCTACGGAGCGATGATTACCGAAGGCATCGTTGCCCTGATCTGGGCTGCGGTATCTTCATATTTCTTCTTTGACGGAGGTATGCAGGAAGTAGGAGCCCCGAACGGTTCGGCACCTATGGTCGTGAACTACGTTTCAAAATCCTGGCTTGGAGTTGTCGGCGGCATTCTGGCCATACTTGGTGTGGTTGCAGCCCCGATTACAAGCGGTGACACGGCATTCCGCAGCGCACGCGTGATAATGGCGGACTTCTTCCACCTCAGCCAGAAGAAGAAGATGAACCGCCTCTATATCGCGATTCCCCTGTTTGCTCTTGCAACATTGCTGCTGTGGTACAACGTTGCCGACGAGGATGGATTCAACGTGATATGGAGATACTTCGGATGGGCCAACCAGGCTCTTGCCTGCTTCACCCTCTGGACGGCGACGGACTACCTGAGCCGCAAATACGGCTATGCCAAACTCCTTGACCCGGAAAAGGTCGTGGCGACACCCAAACGCCCGTACTATCTGCTGACGATGATACCCGCCTGCTTTATGACTGCGGTATGCGTAACATACATTTTCGTCGCCGAGATAGGATTCAACATTTCAAATGACTACATACCTTATATCGGTGTCGCAACCTTTGTCCTGTCATTCGTCCTTCATTATATTATACGCGGTAAAAGAACCTGGTAGATGATAGTCCTCAAATTCGGTGGAACCTCGGTGGGATCTGCGCCGGCACAGCGCAATGTCATTGAAATAGTCCGCACCAGGCTGAACAAAAAGCCTGTCGTGGTGGTGTCCGCCTTGTCAGGAGTCACGGATATGCTGTACAAGGCCGCCCAAGGTGGCGAGGGCTTGCAGGATGTTATCAAGGACTTGAAAGACAGGCATTTCAGCCTGATACGTGAACTTATCCAACAAGACAGGAGGCTGTGTATCCAAACTCAGAAGGATGTCGAGACGTTCATAGATTTCGTAGAAAAAACAGCATCTTCTGCGACTGAACTTTCCGACCGTGACAAGGCCGCAATCATTTCCACAGGTGAACTGATGTCATCAGTCATAGTCCGGGCCGCACTCTGCTGCAATGGAATACCTGCAGCCCGGATCGATGCGAGGGACTTCATCATCGCTACAGGCGACCCGCTAAAGTCGGAGCCTGATACGGATGAGATAAACGAACGGACACCCGATGCCGTAAATGGCGCTTTCGATGGCCTGACCCCCGAAGGAGAGAGGCCGCAAGCCGTTGTCACCCAGGGATTCATCTGCTCGTCAGGAAGCGGGAAACCCTCTCTGCTGGGGCGTGGCGGCAGCGACTACAGCGCATCTCTGATAGGCAGGGCGCTTGAAGTCGAGGCAGTGGAAATATGGACAGATGTGGACGGCGTACGCACGGCGGACCCGCGCAGAGTGCCCACCACCCGCTGTTTGAAACGCATTTCTTATGAAGAGGCGGCTGAAATGGCCCACTTCGGAGCAAAGGTGCTGCACCCTCTGACTCTGGAACCGGCAAAAACCATCGACATTCCGGTGTACGTTCTCAATACGAAAAATCCTGACGGGGAGTGTACCGTTATCCTGAACAAGGATAAGGTGACGGAGCCCGTCAAATCAGTGTCCTATAAGAACAATATCCTGGTGATTACCCTGTCACCCCGCCAAAGTATGAACACCGCCGGGTTCATCAAGAGGATTTTCGACATATTCTCCGAATACAGAATAGCCGTTGACCTGATCAGCACCAACAATGCCAGAGTAAGCATCACTACCGATTCGTGCCAGAAGAATCTGGACAAGGCGCTGGAGGCGGCAGGTGAATTCGCCTTCGCGTGCATCGATGAGGGCAAGGCGCAGATTTCCGCAATAGGAAGCAACGCAATAATTATGAACAGCATACTGAAAATGACGTTCAAACCTCTGCGCGACAGCAAGATATATATGATAAGTCCGGGAGCGTCATCGGTGAATATCAGTTTCGTCGTGGACCGCGAAAAAATGGATGAGACCTTGCGTGAAACCCACAAATACCTGATTGAAAATGAAAGTTGTAATTAGCGGCTACGGCAAGATGGGCCATATGGTGGAGGAAGTACTCGCCTCTCGCGGCATCGAATGTGCCGGCAGGAGCGAGGACATATCATCCTTCCCCGACGATGTGGCCGCAGATGCGGTGTGTATAGATTTCACCACGCCTGACGCTTTCAAGGCGAACTACCCTGCCCTCGCGGCAAAATTCAAGGCGGTCGTCGTGGGAACGACCGGATGGTATGACATTGCCGACAAGGTGTTCGAGGCATTCAAGGCACAGGGCACGACATTGATTTACGCATCCAACTTCAGCATAGGGGTCAACGTGACCTTCGCCCTTGCGGAACTTGCAGCAAAACGTCTGTCAGGACTCGGCTACAAGGCGGGGATAGTGGAAACGCACCATATCCATAAACTGGATGCACCTTCCGGTACGGCAAAAAGCATCGCCGGGATAGTGGAGAAAGCCGGTGATTACGGCACTGTGGATATCGAGAGCCGCCGCATCGGCGAAGTCCCGGGGATACACGAGCTCAGCTTTACGGGAGGATGCGACAGGATAACGCTCACCCACGAGGCCTTTTCCCGCAAGGGCTTCGCAGAAGGAGCGGTGCAGGCCGCGCTTATGACCGAAGGGTTGGACGGTATATATGAATTCAAGGATTTGATACTCAAATAAGAAAGTTAATTATTTCAAAACAGGTTCTAAATATGGCAAAGCTTAACCTTCAGGGCTGTGGCACCGCATTGGTGACACCCTTCAAAATCACGGATGTGGATTTCCAGGCATTCCGCGCTCTGGTCAAACGCCAGGTGCGCTGCGGTGTGGATTTTCTCGTTCCGCTGGGAACGACAGGTGAAACTCCCTGCCTGAACAATCAGGAACGCATTGAAATTCTGAAAATAACCAAGGAAGAGTGCGGAGGAAAACCCGTGATCGTAGGCGGCGGTACCAATTCGCTGCAGGACACCATATCGGCGATGAAGGTATTGGAGCCCTATGGTCCGGACGCCTTTCTGATTGTCGTTCCGTATTACAACAAACCCACCCAGGAAGGACAGTACCAGTATTTCAAGGCTGTCGCTGCAGCGACGAAGAAACCGGTCATAATCTACAATGTACCGGGGCGTACGGGGGCCAATATGCTGCCTCAGACAGTCCTTCGCCTTGCGAATGATGTCCCGAACATCATCGCGATAAAAGAGGCTTCCGGCAATTACGAGCAGGTTTCGGCCATCTTGCGCGAAGCTCCGGAAGGCTTTCAGGTACTCAGCGGAGACGACGATATGACACTTGCCTTTATGGCCACCGGAGCATCGGGAGTCATCAGCGTCGCATCGAACATTGCCCCGAAGGAGGTGGCTAATATGACCCACCGAATTCTCGCCGGCGATATTGAAAACGCCCGCAAACTGCACCATAGGCTGTGGCCGCTGTTCAAGGCCTGCTTCGTGGAGAGTAACCCCGTACCGGCCAAGGCGGCGCTCAAAGCACTGGGGCTGTGCCGCAACGAGTTGCGCCTGCCGCTGGTTCCGGCCACGAAAGAAACGGAGAAACTTATGGCCCAGGTCATCAAGGACCTCAAGGTGGACTATTAAGTTTTTTTTGCAAATTCAAGTTTATTGCCTACCTTTGCAATCCCAATCGCGGAAGTGGCGAAATGGTAGACGCGCTACTTTGAGGGGGTAGTGGGAGTTAATCCTGTACGAGTTCGAGTCTCGTCTTCCGCACGAAAAGAAACAGCCAAGATTCTGAAATTCAGAGCCTTGGCCGTTTTGTATAATATATGGATGCAGATTACAGGTTCTTGTTCATCTTGTTCCACTTCTCTACAGGGGGAACGATGCCGAGGCTGATGATTTCCTCACGCATCTTGCAGAGATGCTCGTATG
>JAKSJV010000068.1 GCA_024402005.1 Bacteroidales bacterium | reverse complement strand
GTATTCGCGGCTGCACTGCGGCAGTATCTTGTTCTCTGCATAGTGATGGTGTATGCCGTTGGCGAAGAACACGCGTTTTGCATATACCAGGAAGTCATTCCATTCCTGAGAGCCGTCTCCTTCACCTTTCGTCTTGATTATGGCCTCGATGGCGTGGCGGATTTCAAGATTGCACTTGCAGTTCTGGTCCCAGATGATGTCGCGGCCCCATTTTGCTGCTTCGCTCAAGTGATAGACATATTCCTTCTGCTTGAGGGTAAGGTCGTTCCAACCGGGTATCTGGTAGCGTATAACCTGGATGTCGGCGAATTCATCAATCAGATATTTGAAATTTTCATCTTTTTTTGCACAGCCCGCAGCGGCGGCAATCATTGTTGCGATAGAGAGCATCTTTACGATTTTTTTCATCTTCATAATTTGTTTTTGCTTTGCAAATATAGTACATTTGTCGGATGTATGAAAGGTAGAACCGTCATATTGTGGTTGCTCGCCGTGCTTGTCACGGGTTGCCTGGTTTCGTGTTCGAAGGATGCCCCGCAGCCGGAAGGAACATATCAGAAGGTGCTGCTGTTGTATTCGGCGGGGTATAATAACCTTAGCTCCAGTCTTGCACAGGATATAAAGGAGATGTGCCAGGATGCTCCGACGCGGTTTCTGTCGAGAGCTTACAAGGTTATTGTTTTTTCTCATCTGAAATACGGCAGATGCACTGATCCTGTGCTGCTGGATGTGACAACTGTCAACGGTAAGATTGTGTATGACACTTTGGCGGTGTATTCATCAAAGTCAAGCGCTTCTGCAGAGACTTTCGGCTTGGTGCTACAAACTGTCAAGGATAAATTTCCGGCAAGGGAATACGGAATTATAATGACTTCTCACGCCAACGGGTGGCTTCCTGCCGGCTATTTTCTGAATCCCGAAGAAAAGGAAGAAGGTATTCTGTGGGCTCCCAGGATGGCGAATAACGACAATGTGGGCTCACAGGGATATGGTGATACGTTCTATACGGTTGACAATCCGGAGGTAAAGGCTTTGTGCTTCCAGGATTTGCCGGAAGGGGGAGGCCTGGAGATGGAGCTTGTCGATTTTGCCGGTGCGATAAGGGATAACGGTATGCATTTCAAATACATAGTCTTCGATATGTGCCTGATGGGGGGCATTGAGGTGGCCTATGAATTGAGGGATGTCGTGGATTACATTGCATTCTCGCCTACGGAAGTTCTAAGTGACGGTTTTGCTTACAAGACCATATTGCAGCGTCTGCTGTATTCGCAGCCGTCTGACGTGGTTGGGGTTTGTACCGATTATTTCGAACAGTATAGGAAATCCGGTAGGTCAGCGACCATTTCAGCGATTGATTGTGTGCATCTTGACGATCTTGCCACCGTATGCACAGGCCTTTTTGAAAAATACAGGGACGCCATTGCCACTCTTAATCAGAAATCCGGTATAGAAAGTGGAGGTGTGCAGTATTATTGTGACTTACAGTCCAGACGATTTTTCTTCGACCTTAAGGATGCGCTTGCCAAAGCGGGTGCATCCACTTCGGAGTTGTCCCTGCTTGATGTGGCTCTCAGAAACTGCGTGATGTACCACGCGGAGACTGAAAAGTTCAATGTGTCCGGTGAAAATTTCAAACTTAAGAACTGCTGTGGGCTGAGTATGTACCTGCCAAGTTCCAAGCGTCCGGTTTTGAATGACTCATATGAGGAATTGGCTTGGAACAAAGCGACTTCCCTTGTCAAATAGAAAAATTCTTCCTATATTTGCCGTCCCAAATAAAAGTCGAAGGACTTTTGGTGCAATGGGGTCTTCCGCAAGGAATGACTGAGTAACACATTTTAAATTAAAAACAATGAAACAAGTAACATTGAAAGGCCAGAACCGCACAGTCGGCAACAAACAGGCCATCAAAGTCATCCGCCGCGCAGGAAACGTTCCCTGCAATGTCTATGGAAACGGCGTAGAAAGCAAACTTTTCACAATTTCTGCAAAGGATCTCAAAACTTTGACCCACACTCCCAATTCCTATATCGTGGAGCTTGATATCGAGGGCGCAAAGCAGCTTGCAGTTCTCCGCGAGGTTCAGTATCATCCCGTAACCGATGAGGCTCTTCACGCAGATTTCCTTGCGGTTGATCCTGCAAAGGCTGTTACAATCGATGTTCCCGTTGTAGTTAGCGGTCTTGCCGAGGGTGTGAAACTCGGTGGTAAGCTTCTCGTTTCCGCACGCAAGTTGAAAGTGTCTGCAAAATTGGACAAACTGCCTGATACCCTGAACGTTGATTGCTCTCCTCTGGGAATCGGCAAGCAGATTGTCGCAGGCGATTTGAACTTCGACGGCGTGACCATCCTCTCTCCCAAAGCTACCATCATCTGCTCCGTACGCTCTACCCGTGCAGCCGTTGAAGGTGCTTCCGCAGAGGGCGAAGCTGCCTAATTGCTGAAATCTGAAGCCTGATGTTATGAACTACCTTGTAGTAGGTCTGGGCAATATAGGCCCCGAATATGAAAACACCAGGCACAATATGGGCTTTATAGTGTTGGATGCCTGGGCAAAGGCATCCGACACTGTTTTTTCCCCCGACCGTTACGGTTCGGTAGCGGAGGTCTCGCACAGGGGACATAAACTGACTCTTCTGAAACCGTCCACGTTTATGAACCTCAGCGGCAAGGCTGTGAGATATTGGATGCAGGAAAAGAAAATCCCGCTTGAACGCGTCATCGTCATCTGTGATGACCTGAATCTTCCTTTCGGATCGGTGCGTATGCGTGCGGGTGGATCTGACGGAGGGCATAACGGTTTGAAGAATATTGCAGAACTCCTTGGAAGTCAGGAATATGCCAGGATAAGGATTGGGATAGGCAATGATTATGCCCGTGGCGATCAGATAGATTTCGTCCTCGGAAAACTTTCGGAGGATCAGTTGAAACAAATGGCGGAAATTTCCGTAAAAGTAATAGAGGGCGTGAAACTCTTTGCAACTGACGGGGTATCACGCGCAATGAATACCGTGAATACGAAAACCAGGCAATGAAACGTCCTAATCCTCATACGCTTCCTCCTGATTTCCGCAGCAAGGAAAAGGAGGCCCTTGTGCGCAGGCATCGTGTTGTCCTGCATCTGAATGACAAGGAAATGGACGCCTTGACGCGTTACCAGAAATCTCTGAAAAAGACATCGCGGGCGGCTTTGTGTCGTGAAGCGGTAATGGAAAAGGTTATTTCCGGTCTTGAAGAAAACCAGCCTACGTTGTTCTAGCGGGCTATGGAACCTAAGCATATAAATCTTGATGATTGGGTCCTGAGCGGTGGCGGTGCCCAGGGGGAAAGTTATTTTCATAAGGAAGATGACGGCGTGCTCCTTAAATTGTTGTCACCGCATCTGCCGTTAAGCCTTGCCGAAGAGGAGTTCTTTGCGGCGAAAGATATTTATGATGCCGGTTTCCCCTGCATAAAACCCTTGGAAGTCGTTACCGACGGACAGAGGTTCGGTCTGATAATTCCTCGGATAAGGAACAAGGTGTCGTTTTGTACGGCGGTGGGGAAGGACCCGGCTTGCCTTGACGATATGGCGAAGCGTCTGGCGAAAGTGGGCCGTCTGTTGCACACCACCGTTGCCGACAAGACAAAATTCAAGTCCGTCCTTTCGGTTTACCGCGATTTGTGGAGAGTGAGCAAGAATCCTGATAAGGCCTATCTGGCTGCTTGTGACAGGATTTTAGTCGATATGGAGAGGAATGACGTCTCCTGCACTTATCTGCACGGCGATTTTCATTTCGGCAACCTGATTACGGACGGTGAACGTGACTATATGATAGACCTCGGCACTTTTGCCTACGGCAACCCGCTGTTCGACCTCTCGATGTTCTATTTCTCCACGCATCTTATGCCGCCGGGGACCACTGAAAAGGTGTATCATATCACCGATTCGCAGGCCCTTGAATTCTGGAACGCCTTCAAGAAATATTACTATGGCGGTATTCCTGGCGGCGATGCCGGTGCCACTCCCGGACGCATTCCCGATGACGCCACCCTCGAACGTCAGTTCGGCCCCTATCTTCTCCTGCGTACCCTCTCATTCGAGCGTGATATGGGCCTCGACAGCTTCCAACTCGATTATTGCCGCCGCTTCCTCGCCCTGTGCAGGTGATTCTAGAATTCTTCCTTGATGCTATAATCGTTGCGGGAGCCGGAGGTGCGTGAAACCATCTCGCAGATGAAGCCTGTGCAGAAAAGGAGCACGCCCAGGATGACCATCACAAGGGCCAGGTAGAAAAGCGGCTGGTCGGTGACGGCGCGGAAAGCATAACCGTTCGCCTGATAGACCAATTTGCGGATTATCAGCCAGAGGGCCAGTATTCCGCCGATAAGGAAACTGAGTATTCCGGTGCCTCCGAAGAAATGCATCGGTTTCTTGCCGAACTTGCCCATGAACCATAGGGTCAAAAGGTCAAGAATCCCGTGAACGAAGCGGTCCAGGCCGAACTTGCTCTTGCCGTATTTGCGTTTCTGATGATGAACGGGGACTTCGGTGATGCGGTTGTAACCTGCGTTCTTCGCAAGGAAGGGGATGTAGCGGTGCATATCGCCATAGACCTCTATGCTCTTGACCACTTCGTTCCTGTAGGCCTTCAGCCCGCAGTTCATATCGTGGAGATTGATGCCTGTCACTTTGCGCGCGGTGGCGTTGTAGAGCTTCGAAGGAAGGTTTTTCGTGAGTTTGTTGTCCTGACGGTGCTGTTTCCATCCGCTCACTATGTCCCAGCCCTCGCCTGTGACCTTGTCATACATTGCCGGGATTTCTTCCGGAGAGTCCTGGAGGTCGGCGTCCATAGTAACTACGACATTGCCGGTGGCCGCCTTGAACCCTTCATACAGGGCCGCCGACTTGCCGTAATTGCGGCGGAAACGTATTCCGTGGACGGCAGGCCCGTCGGAAGGGAAGCCCCTGACAATCTCCCAGGAGCCGTCCGTGCTGCCGTCATCGACGAAAATCAGTTCATAATTGTATTTGCCGTCCAGCGATTTGCGTATCCACTGATACAACTCCGGCAGTGATTCGGCCTCATTGAAAAGGCTGATTATTATGGATATGTCGTAATTCTTGTTCATTTTCTGATTATTGCTCGTCGACACCGTCATCCTTGCGGCCTGCAAAGGGATTGTTTGGAATTATGCGTCCGGCAAGAATGGCGGACAGCACCCATCCGTAGAAGGTGCAGTAGATAAACTGGCTGAAGAATATCAATTGGGGCAGATTCTCCATCATCTTGTCAAGGGCATTCATTGAGTTGGAATCCAGTTTGTCCTGATACATACCCAGGGCGGTATCCATAGCCTCTCCTATGATTTCCGGATTGTATTTGTAGAAAGCCATCGAAGCCGTGGCGAAAATAAGTGCTGAAAGGACGGCGATCAGCGTTCCCAAATGCCTCAGGTCACTGGCGGATGCTGTGTCGAAATCCTTGCTGAAACGTATCATATAGAGTCTCATAAGCCAGATGCATCCGACGATTTTCGCCAGATCGAGAATGAAAACCAATGCACTGCTTCCCGGAAAAGCGGCCATTGTGATGTATGTGTTTGCCAGCAAATAGGCGGTGCTTATCGCTGCAAGTACGACTCCCGGAATGGCAGCCGCTGTCCAAAGGGCTTTGAAATTGATGTCCTGTGCCATAATTTATCGGTTTTTGTAGTGCAAAAATATGAAAAAATTCGTAACTTTGTGCGTTTATGCAAAAGTAGTACGATATGGCATATATAAAATACCCTGACGGAACCAACAAACCCTTCGATTGGGAAGACTCTGAAAGCAGGAAAGTTTTCTGGCACAGCAGTTCGCATCTTATGGCACAGGCCCTCGAGGCCCTTTATCCCGGAGTGAAATTCGGAATAGGCCCTGCGGTGGAGAACGGTTTCTATTATGACGTGGATCTCGGGGAATACACTATCACCGAGGCCGATTTCGCCACTATCGAGAAGAAGATGATGGAATTCGCGAAGACGAAAGAGACCTTCGAGTGCAGGATGGTGTCCAAGGACGAGGCCCTCAAGACCTTCAAGGCGAAAGGCGATGAATACAAGGTCGAACTCATCAGCGAACTTGAGGACGGCAAGATCTCCTTCTATTCGAACGGCGATTACACCGATTTGTGCCGCGGACCTCATATCAGCGACACATCCATCATCAAAGCCGTGAAGATAACGGCTATCGCCGGTGCATACTGGCGCGGGGATGAAAACCGCAAACAGCTTACCCGTATCTACGGCATATCCTTCCCCAAGGCATCCCTGATGGAGGAATATCTCGCAATGATCGAGGAGGCCAAGAAACGTGACCACCGCCTTATAGGCAAGCAGATGGAGCTCTTCACTTTCTCTTCCCGCGTCGGAATGGGTCTGCCCCTGTGGCTGCCTAAGGGTGCCGACCTCCGCAACCGTCTTGAAGAATTCCTGAAGAAGATACAGAAATCATACGGCTACCTGCCGGTAATTACTCCTCATATAGGAAACAAGGACCTGTACGTAACGTCAGGCCACTATGCAAAATACGGCAAGGATTCGTTCCAGCCGATACACACTCCCCAGGAGGGTGAGGAATATCTGCTGAAGCCGATGAACTGCCCTCACCACTGCGAGATATATCGCAGCAAACCCCGCTCATACAAGGATCTGCCCCTGCGTTTCGCGGAATTCGGCACGGTTTACCGTTATGAGCAGAGCGGCGAGCTTCACGGTCTTACCCGTGTACGCAGTTTCACGCAGGACGACGCGCACCTTTTCTGCCGTCCCGACCAGCTGAAAGAGGAATTCCTCAAGGTTATCGATATCATTCTCTATGTGTTCAAGACTTTGGAATTCACGAAATATACAGCTCAGATTTCCCTTCGTGACCCCAATCACAAGGAGAAATACATCGGAACCGATGAAAATTGGGCGAAGGCCGAGCAGGCCATCATCGATGCCGCCGCGGAAAAAGGTCTTCCCACCGTGGTCGAATACGGCGAGGCTGCATTCTATGGTCCCAAGCTCGATTTTATGGTAAAGGACGCCATCGGCCGCAGCTGGCAGCTGGGTACAATCCAGGTGGACTACAACCTTCCGGAGCGTTTCGAATTGGAATATGTAGGTGCGGATGACAAACCTCACCGCCCTGTAATGATACATAGGGCGCCTTTCGGCAGTCTCGAACGCTTTGTCGCCGTGCTTCTCGAGCACACCGCCGGCAAGTTGCCTTTATGGCTTACTCCGGAGCAGGTCGTAATCGTTCCTGTCAGCGACAAATTCGAGAATTATGCAAAAAAAGTTGCGGATTTGCTAAATAATGCCGAAATTCGCGCCTCCGTGGACTCTCGTAACGAGACGATGGGTAAGCGTATACGTGACAATGAGTTAAAGCGCATACCTTTCATCGTGATAGTCGGGGAGAAGGAGGAAAATGACGGAACGGTATCTGTCAGGAGGCAGGGAGGCGCCAATCTTGGTGTGATGACTTCTGAAGAATTTGCCGCTCTCGTCACGAATGAAGTGAAACAACAATTAAACAAATAGGAGGATACTTTTATCGCACCGTTCAAGTCAACTTATCGTCCCAAACCTGCGGCACCACGCCCGCAGCAAGGGCCTCGTCAGCCTCAGGTGAAACAGAAAGCCGAGGACGAGCTTAATATCAACGAGGAGATAAAGGCTCCTCAAGTGCGCCTGGTTGGGGACAATATTCCCGAACAGGGTGTTTACCCCATTGCGAAGGCAATGGCTTTGGCGGATGAGTTGGAGCTTGATCTGGTGGAAATCTCAGCTAAGGCCGATCCCCCTGTGTGCAAGATTCTGGACTACCAGAAATATCTGTACCAGCAGCGCAAGAAGGCCAAGGAGATGAAAAACAACTCCTCCAAGATTGTAATCAAGGAAATACGTTTCGGTCCCAATACCGATGACCACGACTTCAACTTCAAGCTCAAGCACGCGCAGGAGTTCCTGCAGGAGGGCAGCAAGGTGAAGGCGTCAGTGTTCTTCAAGGGACGCAGCATCGTGTATGCCGAGCAGGGTGAGAAACTGCTGTTGCGTTTTGCCGTCGAGCTCGAAGAGTACGGCCGTGCGGAGCAGATGCCGAAACTTGAGGGCAAGAGGATGCTGATGATGATTGCACCCGTAAAAAAGAAATAATCCAGTGATGGACATTCATAATTATTAATCAACCGTTAAAAAGTTAAGTTTATGCCTAAAATCAAAACAAACTCCGGTTCAAAAAAGCGTTTCGCGCTTACCGGAACGGGTAAGGTAAAGAGGAAACACGCTTATCACAGCCACATCCTCACCAAGAAGACCAAAAAGCAGAAGAGAAATCTGGACCACTTTGCCGTCATTACTCCGGCCGATCAAAAAAGGGTCAAAGCTTTGTTGGGAATGTAGTAATGTTTAAAAATTTAAATTTATGCCAAGAAGTGTAAATCATGTAGCCTCAAGGGCTCGCCGCAAAAAGATCCTCAAGAGGACCCGCGGTAACTTCCTCGCCAGGAAGAATGTGTGGACGGTGGCAAAGAACACCTATGAAAA
>JAKSJV010000067.1 GCA_024402005.1 Bacteroidales bacterium | reverse complement strand
CGCTGGCCGTAGGGTCAGAGGAAAGTCCGGACAGGTAGGGCACTCCGCTGTGGAAATCACAGGTGGGGGTAACCTCAGGCAAGGCGTAACAGAAATCAGACCGGCCTCCGCAAGGAGACCAAGGGTGAAACCGTGAGGCAAGAGCTCACGACCTGACGGCAGCGATGTCGCAGGGAGACGCCACCGGGGCCTGCAAAACCAAATATATCGGCATTTGTGGTACTGCCCGTACCCGCCGAGGGGTAGGTTGCGTAGATAAATGGCAGCATAAAACGGAAACCGGCTTATGGCCCCGCCTTTTTATTTTTTCTTCTTGGTGCGTATGTCGTTGAACCTTATCTCCTTGTATCCTCTGCACCAGGGACGCAACTCGCACCGGTCGCAGAAAGGGTTTTTGGCCGTACATACGTATCTTCCGTGCAGTATGATCCAATGATGGGCTTTGGCCCGCAGCTTTTCAGGAATGTTTCTGGTGAGGTCTTCCTCGACTTTTTCCACAGTCCTGCCCGCTGACAGGCCCAGTCTCTTTGCGACGCGGAAAACGTGTGTATCGACGGCGATTACCGGCGCGTTGAAATAGATGGATGCGACGACATTGGCCGTTTTGCGCCCGACTCCCGGCAGCGTCTGCAGTTCTTCTACCGTTTGTGGTACCTGCCCTCCGAAGTCGTCGACAAGCTTCTGTGCCATTCCTTTCAGATGGGCAGCCTTCGAATTAGGATAGGATATCGACTTGATGAGCCCGTATATTTCTTCGACAGAAGCCTTGGCGAGCGTCTCAGGAGAGGGGTAGGCCTTGAAAAGGGCCGGCGTCACCATATTGACGCGTTTGTCCGTACACTGTGCGGACAACATAACTGCCACAAGCAGCTGGTACGGGCTGTCGAAGTCCAGTTCCGAAGCGGCATCAGGCCGGTTGGCGCTGAACCAGTCCAGTATATTCTCGTAGCGCTGTCCTGTCGTCATTTCACTGCAATTTTTCCTGGCACTCCTCGTGGCTGCAGATGAATATGCGGCCGGGGTATGTCTCTACCAGAGAATTGTTATGGGTCACCATTACAACAGCAGTCCTGCTTTCCCTGTTTATCCTGCACAAAAGTTCCATAATGCCCTTGGCCGTCTCCGTGTCCAGATTGCCTGTTGGTTCATCAGCAAGTATCAGTACGGGGTCATTCAACAAGGCGCGGGCTATGGCGATGCGCTGCTGTTCTCCACCGGAAAGATGGTAGGGCATCTTGTGTGCCTTTGTACCCATTCCTACATCGTCAAGGACTTTGGCGATCCGTTTCTCGATTTCAATATCATCTTTCCAACCGGTACTGCGCAATACGAATTCCAGATTGTCGTGCACCGTCCTGTCCATCAGCAGTTGGAAATCCTGGAAGATTATGCCTATTTTCCTCCTCAACTGGGGAATGTTTCTTTCCTTGATTTCTGACAAGTCGAACCCGCAGACGCGGCCGGAGCCGGAATGCAATGAATTTTCGGCGATTATTGTCCGTATGATCGAAGTTTTTCCGCTGCCGACTTTACCGATGATATAGACGAAATCGCCTTCGGATACAACCATATTGAAGTTGTATATTACGGACGAATTTCCGTTGCTTATCGTTGCATCGTTAAATTCCAAGAGAATTTTATCCATTTCATTCACTGGTGTAATTGTCGAAATATCCTTGTACAAGGACTACCGGGGTTCCTTTGTCTCCGGATCCTGACGTCAGATCGCACAGGGAGCCGAGCAGATCGGTAATCTGCCTGGGTGTCGTTCCCTCAGATGCCATACGGCCCTTCAGGTCGGCATCCTTTGTCTTTATGCTGTTGCTGATCGCCTCGCGGAGATCTTCTCCGTTCAGGTCGGCGAAATCGTTGTCGGCCAGGTATTTGAGTTTCAACTCATTGGGTGTACCGGAAAGGCCGTCGGTATGAACGGGAGAAACTACCGGGTCTGCCAATTCCCAGATTTTTCCCTGAGGATCCTTGAAGGCTCCGTCTCCGTAGATCATCACCTCCACCTTTTTGCCCGTCGCTTTCAATATCCTGTCCCGGATATCATCGACGAATTCCGGACATTTGTGCGGGAAAAGCTTGACAGTGTTCTCCGTGGCTTTGTTAGAACCCAGCAGACCGTAATCTTCATTGTAGCCGCTGCCGTTCACCGGAGCATTCAGAATGTCGTCAAGCCCGAGGACGATTTTTGCTCCCGCTGCCTTGAGAATGCGTTTCGAACGTGCTCTGGTGTGTATATCGCAGGTGATGACAGTGTCCGTGTAGTCAAGTATGGCTTCCGCGTGGTTGGCAAAAACGACTTCCACCTCTGCACCACACTCCCGTATGATGGAAGAGTAGTATTCTATGTAATCAATACCCGTGAACTCGTGCTTTACGTAGCCGAAATGTTTGCGGAACTGTTCGAGCGTCAATACGTCGGAGTACGGGTTGACTCCGGCCTGATCCACGGCGTCCAGACTTACGAGGGAATTCCCGACCTCGTCGGACGGGTAGCTGAGCATAAGCACGACTTTTTTGCAGCCGGTAGCGATGCCTTTCAGACAGATTGCAAAGCGGTTGCGGGAAAGTATGGGGAATATGACTCCCACAGTGCTTCCTCCTGTCTTTGTCCTGACATCTTGTGCGATTGCATCGATTTCCGCATAATTTCCCTGCGCCCTGGCGACAACGGATTCCGTTACGGCGACCACGTCCCTGTCATTGAGAGTGAATCCGTCGCTCCCGGCCGCTTCAAGAACACTGTTTGCAACTATCTCGGCAAGATTGTCGCCCTGACGTATTATCGGGCATCTGATGCCTCTGGATACGGTTCCTGTTCTTCTTTCTTTTGTTTTCATATCTATTCCCATTCTATTGTTGCCGGAGGTTTCGGAGAAATGTCATATACCACGCGGTTTACTCCGTCCACCTGTGCGATTATTTCTTTCGCCACTTTCTGCAGGAATTCGAAGGGGAGGTCGATGACATCAGCCGTGACCGCGTCAACCGAATTGACGGCACGCAGGGAAACCACGTTGCTGTATGTGCGGCGTCCGTCAGTCACGCCTGTGCTGCGGACGGGAAGCAGGATGACTCCTGCCTGCCATATCTTGTCATAAAGGCCTTCCTTCCTCAACATATTGATGAAAATCGCATCGGCTTCCTGAAGGATGTGTATGCGTTCGGGTGTCAGTTCGCCCAGACATCTGACTCCGAGACCGGGGCCAGGGAAAGGATGGCGGCCAAGGAAATGCTTGTCGAGACCGAGTGCCGCGCCGACCTCGCGGACTTCATATTTATAGAGGTGTTTCAGCGGCTCGACGAGCCCGAAGTTCAGGTCTTCCGGCAGACCTCCCACGTTGTGATGGCTCTTGATTGTGCCTTTGTCTGAAAAAGACTCTGCTATGTCGGGCCAAATGGTGCCCTGGGCCAACCATTTGGCTTCCTTTATCTTTCTGGCCTCGTCGGCGAAAACGTCAATGAAGGTCTTGCCTATGGCCTTGCGTTTTTCCTCAGGATCAGTGATGCCTTTGCAGGCGGCAAAGAAACGGTCTGCGGCCCTGACGCCTATGACATTGAGTCCCATTCCGTTATAATGGGCGAGTACGTCTTCGAATTCATTTTTCCGAAGAAGGCCGTGATCTACAAAAATGCATATCAGCTTGTGTCCGATGGCTTTGTCAATCAAAAGGGCGGTGACGGTGGAATCCACGCCGCCGGAAAGGCCGAGAATCACAGTGTCGTTGCCGACCTGCTGCCTGATTTCCTTGATCGAATCCTCAATGAACTTTGACGGATTCAGTTTTTCTCCGTTATACATTGTTTATTCTCCTCTGGAATAATTAGGTGTTTCTTTTGTTATCGTAACGTCGTGGGGATGGCTCTCCGCCATACCGCTTGCGGTAATCCTCGTGAATTTGGCTTTCTTCAGTTCCTCCAGATTGTGTGCTCCGCAGTAGCCCATACCCGAACGCAAACCTCCTATCAGCTGGTAAACGGTTTCTTCCAGCGTACCCTTGTAGGGAACACGGCCTACGATGCCTTCGGGGACAAGTTTCTTAGTCTGTGTCTCTTTGTCCTGGAAATAACGGTCCTTGCTTCCCGCCGCCATAGCGTCAAGTGAGCCCATTCCGCGGTAGGTCTTGAATTTACGCCCGTTGTAGATTATCGTTTCGCCGGGAGCCTCCTCCGTACCGGCGAACATCGACCCGCACATAACGCAGTCACCACCGGCCGCAAGAGCCTTGACTATGTCTCCCGAGTATCTCAAACCGCCGTCTGCTATCATCGGGACTCCTGTTCCCTTGAGGGCGCAGGATACTTCGTAAATCGCGGAAAGCTGCGGCACTCCGACTCCGGCGACTATGCGTGTCGTGCAGATGGAACCGGGGCCTATTCCCACCTTGATGCCGTCGGCACCGGCTTTGGCAAGGTCCTTTGCGGCTTTGGCCGTTGCAACGTTACCTACCACCACATCCAGGCCCGGAAATGCTTTCTTGATTTCCTTCAGTTTGCTTATGACACCCTTGCTGTGCCCGTGCGCGCTGTCAAGTACGACCGCATCGACACCTTCGGCAAGGAGGGCGGCGACCCTTTCCAAGGCATCATCCGTAATTCCGACTCCTGCAGCGACCCTCAATCTTCCCTTGCCGTCCTTGCAGGCATTGGGATGAATCTGTTCCTTGGTTATATCCTTGTAAGTGATAAGTCCGACGATTCTGCCGTCTTTGTCTATCACGGGAAGCTTTTCCACCTTGTTTTCCTGCAGCACGCGTTTTACGTACTCCCTGTCCGTCTTGTCATTGGGGACGGTAACCAGATTGCGGCTTGTCATCACATCCTTGATGAGAAGGGTCATATCCGTAATGAATCTTACGTCCCTGTTGGTGACGATTCCGACGAGTTTGCGGTTTTTGTCCACCACCGGGATTCCCCCGATGTGGTTGTCGCTCATCATCTGCAGCGCATCTCCCACCGTCTGGTCCTTGTGAATCGTCACAGGATCCATAATCATACCGTTTTCCGCACGCTTCACCCTTCGTACCTGGGCTGCCTGTTCCTGAATGGTCATATTCTTGTGTATCACTCCTATGCCGCCTTCCCGTGCCAGGGCTATGGCCATAGTGGCTTCGGTGACCGTGTCCATCGCCGCCGAGACGATGGGGATGTTCAGACCGATGTTGCGTGAAAATCTGCAATGCAGGTCAACCTCCCTTGGAAGGACTTCTGAATATGCCGGTACGAGCAGAACGTCGTCGAACGTCAAACCGTCCGACACGACCTTTTCATCAATAAGTGACATAAAAGCATAAATTTTTGTGCAAAAATAGTTATTTTTGTGAAAAATTGAGGTATAGGATGAACAAGATATACGGATTATTTTTTTGCACTTGCCTGGCTCTGGTACAGACGCCTTTTTGCAACGCCTGGACCGGCCAGCTTCAAAAAGCCGTCGATTTGTACGAAGGCGGTTTGTATTCGAGCGCGATGACTATGCTACAAGCGATGCCTGAATATGGCTCTGATGCCGTTGTGGACGGATATGCCGTACTATGTGCGCAGAAGCAGAGAACGCCCGGCTATCGTACGATGGCCGACAATTATATGAAACGTTATCCGACTGGCATTCTGGCCGGTGACGTGAGGCTCGAGAGGGCTTTCGACCATTTCGATACCGGAGAATATGAGGCGGCGCTCGGCGATCTGTCTTTGCTGGACCCGACAAAATATCCCGACCCGTTGAAAGCGGAGTATTGTTTCAAAAAGGGGTACTGCCACTACAAGGCCGGCAATACTCAGGATGCGCTTCGGGAATACGGCAAGATCGGCCATCTGTCATTCACCGACTATACGGCCCCGGCGCAGTTCTGTACCGGTTACATAAATTATACCGGGGGTGAGTTCCAAAAGGCGCTCGACTGGTTCGGAAAATCATCTGCGGACGAGAGATTCCGGGACATCTCCGAGTATTATACCGTAAATTGCAATTACGAACTTGAAAACTACGATTATGTTCTGACAAAGGGCGTGGAGATGTTCGAAAGCAATGTTCCTGTCGACAGGAAGGCGCATCTGGCCAGAATCATTTCGGAATCGTATCTCGTGAAAGGGGACAAGGCCAATGCGAAGAAGTATTATTCGGTGTCGGATGATGGCGGGGCCAAATCCAGGGGCGACTATTTCTATGCCGGATGCCTGCTATATGCGACAGGCGATTGGCAAGGTGCGATAGACAACTATTCTGCAATGCCGGAGAAAACGGATTCTTTGGGGCAGATAGCTTTTTACAACACCGCCTTTTCCTATATCCAACAGAAAAACAAAGTTGCGGCGCTGGATGCGTTCCGTCAGGCATCAAAGCTCGATTTCGACGGGAAGATGACTGAAGATGCGATGTTCAACTATGCCAAACTGTCCTTCGATTTGAACGGGGATACGTCCGTATTCGCCGACTATATGAAGAAATATTCCGACAGGGTGCGCGGCGAGAAGATTTATTCGTATATGGCTCTTGCCGCACTTTCGGACAGGGATTATCAGTCGGCCATCAATGCGTATGACAATATAGACGTGCTCAGCGGGCAGGACAGGCTGAATTATGTGCACGCAAACTATCTGCGGGGCGCGGAACTGCTGGACAACGGCTCGTACAGGCGTGCAGTCCAATGTATGAAGGCCGTCACTTATTACACTCCCAAAAACGACAGGGTGAACCAGTTGGCGAGATATTCGCTCGGGGAAGCCTATTACAGGAATGAACAGTATGTGGATGCCGCGGAGCAGTTCAGGGAACTGTACAACAATCAGGCGCTCTACGGTATGGTTCAGGGCGAATTGCTGCCTTATAATGTCGCTTATGCTTTTTTCAAGCGGAAGAACTATGATTCTGCGGCAAAATGGTTCGATACTTATTGCTCTGACGGCGGCAAGACGGTGCTTGAAGATGCCTTGACGAGGAAAGCCGACTGCCTGTTTGCCCAGAATAAGTACGAACAGGCCGCTCAGGCATATCAGGAGGTCCTTGACAAATACTTTGACGTTAATGACATTTATCCGTATTACCAATGTGCGGTGGCCTGCGGTTTGTCCAACCGGATCGACAGGAAGATCGAGCTGCTGGAAAACGTGACGAAGGCCGATTCTACGGCTGCATATTATCCGGATGCGCTGTTCGAGTACGGGAGGGCTTTGCAGGACAAGAAGCAGACAAGGGCTGCGCTGGCAGTTTTCGAGCAGGTGGTTTCACGCGTGCCGGGGTCCGTGTTCGCGGCCAAGGCTCTGCTCGAGACAGGTACTGTAAAACGCAGCCTCAAGGATATAGACGGGGCTCTTGATGCATACAAGACCGTAGTTGAGAAATTGCCGGAATCGGGCTATTATGATGACGCCTTGCTTGCAATCGAGTCCATCTATCAGTCGCAGAACAACCCCGGCCTCTATCTCGCATATCTGGAGCAGATAGGCAAGGGCGCGACAAAAAGCGAAGAAGACAAACAGAATATGATTTTCTCTGCCGCAGAGCAGGATTTCTATTCAGGCAACTATGCAAGGACATTGTCGTCATTGCAGAGTTTCCGTCAGAATTTCCCCTCTTCCGCCTATATTCCGAAAGCGGAGTTCCTGATGTCCGAATGCTACCGTTATCTCGGAGACAAGGTGCACGCCTGTGACGGCTATAAATCGGTTATTGACAGAGGGCAGGGCGAACATTACGAAGAGGCGTTGAAGATGTATGCGGAGCTGAACTTCTCGCTGGACAATTTCAATGTGGCTTTCGATGCCTACAAGACACTTTCCTCTGTTGCCAAACTTCCGGCGCAGATCTCTTTCGCGAAGGTGGGTATGGTGCGCAGCGCATTCAAGGACAAGAATTATGAAAACGCCCTCGATGCAGCGGGGCTGGTTCTGGCGGATGGCTATGTTTCTTCTGCCGAGCAGCGTGAGGCAAGGCTCATAAAGGCCAAAAGCCTGTTGAACCTGAGCCGTCGCGACGAGGCTTTCGAATGTCTTGCGTCCCTGGTTTCCGAGCCTAAGACCGCGGAAGGGGCAGAGGCCAGTTATATGGTCATACAGGATTGTTTCGACAAGGCGGACTTCAAGGCTGTCGAGGATAAGGTTTATGCCTTCGGCGGGTCCGGGAGCGGCCAGCAGTATTGGCTTGCCAAGTCTTTCATCGTCCTGGGGGACTCCTATATGGAGCAACAGAAATACAAACAGGCGAGGGCGACGTTCCAGAGTATTGCGGATGCCTATTCGGCCAAGGATGAGATACCCGATCAGGTGAAACTGAGGCTGGACAAACTTAATGAGATGAATCAATGAAAAGGGGAGTCATAATATTTGCCGCATTGTTTTCGGGCGCATTGCTTTGTGCCCAGAATTCGAATCTGAATCCTACGGTTCAGGTCACCAATACCTATGAGAGCCGTATTCAGAATGTTGACAGGCAGGTGATGAAGGTCGCCGTACCTGACAGCCTGTACAAGTTCGACTTGAATTTCAATTACACGGGCTTCGAGAATCCGTATAAGGGAAATGAAGAATTCAATCCGTTCTTTACGGAGCTTGACATTGCCGAACGGACTTTGAAATCGAAGGACCTGTATCTGAAGGTGGGAGC
>JAKSJV010000066.1 GCA_024402005.1 Bacteroidales bacterium | reverse complement strand
TTGAAAATATTTTTACTACAGATGATGAGTTGTACAAAGCCTTGGCATATCAGGAGGATGAAACCATACAGGGGCCCGCGAAAGAGATTCTTCATTATAGGGAAGCGTTGAGGGAAGGATTCAACGCCATCAGGGAAGAGGGCGGGATAACCGTTGATTCTCTCATCAAAATTTATAGGAAAGTCAAGCAGTCCCACGATGGCATTAGACCGTATCAGGCGGATATAGTTATAAAAAAACGCGGATGGGGCAGTTTAATAGGCGAAACTTTCTATACGCCTCCTAGAGGCAAAGGCGTAGTAGAAAAGATGCTGGCCGAACTAGTGGAATTTTTGAACGATGATCAGCGATTTCCAATCGATCCTCTGCTCAAGATGGCAATGGCCCATTATCAATTCGAGGCAATCCACCCATTTCGTGACGGTAACGGCAGAACAGGAAGAATTCTATGTATCCTTTATCTTATTGACAAAGGTCTTCTCGATATGCCTATTTTGTACCTCAGTTCATACATCATTCAAAATAAGGACGACTATTCCTATGCATTGAGCGGTGTCACAGGAATGAGGGACTGGAAGAAATGGCTGACCTTTATGCTTACCGCTGTTATTCAGACGTCGGACTTCACCAAATATAAAATTGAACAGATACGCTCTTTGATGATAAAAATGGAACAGCAGATCCGGTCTCATAAACCTTCTCTGTCAAAGATTGATATTGCAAAATTGTTTGAACAACCATATATACGTCCCAAAAATCTCGTCTGTGAACGGATAAAGAGCGTCAATACGGCAAAAAAGTACCTGTCAGAACTTGAATCTATCGGTTTACTTGCCAAAAACAAGATAGGTAAGGAGTATGTTTGGTTCAATACAGAATTGATGGACACTCTTTCATCTGAATGTTGAAATAAATCCTCCTCTGCGTAGCCTCAATGGAACATTGGACGGCCCACAATATTGGATGACTGGATGTAAAGCCCTGTTTCGGCAGCACAAAGCCTTTGGAACAACCTGGAATTGAAAACACACCAATGGTGACATCGAAGCTTGCTGCGCCTCTCTTTATTGCAATATCCCTTGCGATGTCAGGAACTCCTTGATTCTATCGAGATAGGTGTAGCTGCCGGTGCCGTGGGATGCGGTGCGTTGGAAACAGTGTTTGCGCAGGGCAAGGGTATGGAGTTCGCTCTGAACGCCCATCGAGCGCATCTTCTCCCAGAGCTTTACTGAGCCCATCGCCGCATAAGGATCCGCGTCACCGTGGATAAAAAGCATAGGAGACGTATTCAGGTCAAATGAAAATTCGGGATTAAGGATATCCGTATCCTCATTTCCACCGGTTTTGTTGCGGCCATTCGCACCGTCGGAAAGTATATAGGCAGGATAAATGCCTATGCCCCACTGCACGTTGCAGGGCAATTTATCGATGTCATCCACCTTCAGATAGGAATTGTGCATAGAAGAGGTCACGCCCATAACGGTAAGATGACCGCCTGCAGAACCACCCATAATGCCGATATGGTCGGGATCAAGTCCGCGCGCGGCAGCCTCGCTCCTGACTATGCGTATAGCCCGCTGCAAATCCTGCCAGGCCGTGGTATGCTTTGACAGTCCGCTCTCCTTCGAAGGTCTGGGCGTCCTGTACTTCAACGTAACCACCGTCATCCCAAGGGAATTCAGATACCGTCTTGCAGGAGCCACCTCGAATCCATCAGGGTTATTCCTGGAATAGCCTCCACCAGAGTATATGATTTGTATCGCTTTGGTCTTCAAGACAGCCGGAATATGCCATTCTATGTAAGGCGTGCACTGATGTTCCTGGAAATCCGGGGTACGACCCTCCGGCCAGACATTATCCCAGATAACTTCCGCCCTTGCCGAATCAGATGCAAAACGGTCCATAAGTTTGACCTCTTCACCCAAAGGCCCGAGAAAACCCATCTGGCGCAGGAACTCCACACCACGCTCTATCCCGAACACACCGTGTCCCTTGCCGGGATAAAGGTGCAGCTCGGCAGGCACGCCCATTTTGCGCAGCTTCCTGTAAACCAGAGTCGAGCCATTGGGCGTATAGGGGTCCTTACCGCCGTGATGAAGGCTCAGCGGGCAGGTCTTGGCATCGAAATGGAAAATTGTATCCAGTTGAACGTCAGTGCCGTATCCTTCCCTGGCAGCCTTTGTCCCGCGAGAATCCGTGGTCAGATATGCCGGGGCGTGCAATATGCCCCAATTGATATGACAGGGCACTTCATCGATCTTGTCCACCGGTGCGTAGGCCGGTGTCTGAGAACTCGTAGACAGCAGCAGCCCCAGATGGGAGCCAGCCGACATCGATATCACACCTATCTTCTCCGGATCAAATCCCCTCTTCTTCGCCTCGCTCCTTACCATTCTCACAGCCCTCTGCCCGTCCTCCCAGGCAGTCTGATAATACGGCAGTCCCACAGGTCTCGGAGTACGGTACACAAGGCTGACGCACTGTACGCCCGCCTCGGAAAGAGCCTTGTACCATCTCTGAATGGGGACAACGTCACAACATCTGTAATAGCCGCCACCGGAAATGAGTATCATACAGGCACCTGTGCGCTTGTCCTTTGGCGGTGCATCGAACCACTCCAGGTATGGAATGCGGAACTTGTCGGGCTTGAAACCCTCCGCTTCCGAATCCGTAGTCATCGCCGCAATCTGTGTGGCCTGGCTGTCAGGCATTTTTCCGGCCTTCCATATATACTCCCTTTCCCTGGCGAAGCCCAGAATAACGAAGAATATACAGAACAAAAGTGCTGAAAATCTTTTCATAATATGTAAGGAATTTTATTACAGTCCCTTTCCGTGGCAGTTCTTGTACTTGAGCCCCGAACCGCACGGACAGGGATCGTTGCGTCCCACCTGCTTCTCGACGCGGACAGGAGTCTTTACCTTCTGGTCGCCGTTGGTCACAAGGTCGGTACGTGAAGTCTGGTAATTTACCCTCTGGGGCTGACGCGCAGGAGCCTGACGCACCTCATCCGGGTCACGGAGAGGTATGTGGGCGCGGAAGAGGAACGACAATATCTGCTTGTCCATCTCCTCCAACATATTCTTGAACAGTTCGAAACTCTCCAGTTTGTAGATAAGAAGAGGGTCCTTCTGCTCGTATGAAGCATTCTGGACACTCTGCTTCAAGTCATCCATATCACGCAGATGCTGTTTCCAAAGCTCATCGATGTTGTAGAGGGTCATCGTCTTGCTGAGTTCGCGCGCAATCTCCTTGCCCTCGTTGTTCACAGCCTTCTCAAGGTTAACGCCAAGCTGCAGCTGCTTGATACCGTCCGAAATAGGAATCAGGATGTTCGTGTACATCTGGCCCTGCTTCTCATAAACCTGCTTGATGACAGGATAGGCCTTCTGCGAAATTGTATCCATACGGCGTGCATACACCTCCTGCATATGCTCGAAAAGCTTGTCTGCAATGACCTGGGGCTTTGCGTGGTCATAAAACTCCTCATCGAAGCCGAGGTCGATGGACAAGGCCTTCATCACAGTCTCCTCGAACATCTGATAGTCATAGCCGTCAGTAGTATCCACGAGGATTTCCGCCATATCCTGCATCATATTCAGGACATCTATTTCTATGCGCTCACCGCTGAGGGCATTGCGACGCTTGGTGTAAACCACCTCACGCTGGGAATTCATCACATCATCGTATTCAAGCAAGCGCTTACGGATACCGAAGTTGTTCTCCTCCACCTTCTTCTGCGCCTTCTCTATTGCGTTGGAAAGCATTGAAGACTCCAGAGCCTCACCTTCCTGCATACCGAGTTTATCCACAACGCTGGCGATCCTCTCAGAACCGAAAAGACGCATCAACTTGTCTTCCAATGAGATATAGAAGCGTGAAGAACCGGGATCACCCTGTCGTCCGGCACGCCCGCGAAGCTGACGGTCAACGCGGCGGCTGTCGTGACGCTCCGTACCGAGAATCGCAAGACCGCCGGCCTCACGCACTTCCGGAGACAATTTGATATCCGTACCACGACCCGCCATATTGGTGGCGATGGTTACCGTAGAACTCTGGCCAGCGTGTGCGACGACCTCCGCCTCACGCGCGTGCTCCTTCGCATTGAGCACCTGGTGCTTGATGCCGCGAAGCTTCAGCATACGGCTCAGCAATTCCGAAGTCTCCACATCCGTAGTGCCCACGAGGACGGGACGGCCCTTTTCAGTCAGATCGACCACCTCATTGATGACCGCCTCATATTTCTCTTTCTTGGTCTTGTATATAAGGTCATTCTGGTCATCACGCGCAATCGGCTTGTTGGTAGGAATGACAACGACATCCAGCTTGTATATGCTCCAGAACTCACCGGCTTCGGTTTCCGCCGTACCGGTCATACCCGCAAGTTTGTGATACATACGGAAATAGTTCTGCAGGGTGATGGTGGCAAAAGTCTGTGTAGCAGCTTCCACCTTCACGTCCTCCTTGGCTTCAACCGCCTGATGCAGTCCGTCGCTCCAGCGGCGTCCCTCCATAATACGGCCTGTCTGCTCATCCACAATCTTCACCTGCCCGTCCACAAGCACATAGTCCACATCCTTCTCGAACATAGTGTATGCCTTCAGCAGCTGGTTCACCGTGTGCACACGCTCGCTCTTGAGTGCGAAATCGGCCATCACGGCATCCTTCCGCTCGACTTTCTCCTGTGCCGAAAGCTCAGTGTTCCTGTTGATGTCGGCAATCTCGCTGCCCACATCCGGAAGGACGAAGAAATTCTTGTCCTCCAGAGTCCCGGCAAGAATATCGTGACCGTTATCAGTCAGATCCACGGTATGCTGCTTTTCATTGACTACATAGTAGAGAGGATCAGTAACTATATGCATCTGGCTCTCATTGTCCTGGATATAATAGTTCTCGGTGTTCTGCAGCAGCTGCTTCATACCCGGCTCCGACAGGAACTTGATGAGAGGCTTGTATTTAGGATAGCCTTTGTATGCCCTTAGAAGCAGTTTCCCGCCCTCCTTTTCGTCGCCGGTGGCGATGATTCTCTTGGCATCGTTAAGGATATTGTTGACCAGCGCCTTCTGCTGGTTGTAGATGCGTTCCACATAAGGGCGGTATTCCACGAACTGCTGGTCGTCACCCTTAGGGACCGGTCCGCTTATGATCAAAGGAGTACGCGCATCATCGATGAGCACCGAATCCACCTCATCGACAATGGCATAGTGGTGCTTGCGCTGAACGAGGTCGTTCAGGCTGGTGCACATATTGTCGCGCAGGTAATCGAAACCGAACTCATTGTTCGTACCGAAAGTGATGTCGCAGGCATAGGCCTTCTTCCTTGCCTCCGAGTGAGGCTCGTGCTTGTCGATGCAGTCAACGCTCAGACCGTGGAACTGGTACAGAGGCCCCATCCACTCCGAGTCACGCTTTGACAGATAGTCATTCACCGTCACCACGTGCACGCCCTTGCCGGCAAGCGCGTTGAGAAAAACGGGCAGCGTTGCCACCAGCGTCTTACCTTCACCAGTCGCCATCTCGGCCACACAACCTTCACGGTCGCGTTCGCCCGGTTTCTTGGCTGGGTTCTTGCGACTGCGGTTCAGCACGATGCCGCCTATGAGTTGCACATCGTAGTGAATCATATCCCAGGTCACCTCGTTGCCACCGGCCATCCAGTGGTTCACCCAAACCGCAGTATCGCCTTCTATTGTCACGAAATCCTTGCCCTGCGCAGCCAGATCGCGGTCGAAGTCGGTGGCTTTCACGCGAATCACCGGGTTCTGCGCAAAACGGCGCGCCGTACTTTTCATCACGCTGAATGCCTCAGGCAATATCTCCTCCAGCACGACCTCGATGGTGTCGTCCACTTTCTTGACCAGGACATCCTGCTCTTTGGCAAGTTTCTCTTTCTGATCCAGAGGAAGCTCGTGTTCCAACTGCTCACGTATCTGTGCGATGCGTGCCTCGTCCTCCGCAGTGCGGTCCTTTATTATCTGTCTGAGCCCGGCGGACTTGGCACGAAGCTCGTCATCCGTCAGCGCATCAATCTTCGGGTAAGCTTCCAGAACCTTGTTGAGCATAGGCCTGATGGCCTTCATATCCCTGTCTGCCTTGGTTCCGAAAAGCACTTTGAATACTCCAGTAAGTGACATAGTATGAAAATTTCAATAAATCTTACAAATATATACATTATAGCGCAGAACACAAAATCACAAAAATCTTGCTAACTTTGCGCCCTGCCATTTTGGCACACATTTCAATGTGGCAGGCATTTTGATTTGATTAAGCGCGTTGATTTCAAGATTATGGAAGAAAAAGATATACGAAACGAGACTCAGAAAGAGCCGGTGAAAAAGAAGAAATTCCACCACAAGGATGGCGATAAAGGCCTGAACGGCAAGCTGTCAGACCTTGAACAGCAGTTGGAGGACAAGACGGACGAACTGGCCAAGGAGAAGGATGATTACATCCGTCTTATGGCGGAATTCGAGAACTACCGCCGCCGCAGCGCAGCGGAGCGTCTGGAGCTCATCAATACCGCATCGGAAAAGATTATTCTCGAAATTCTTCCCGTGCTTGATGACTGTGAAAGGGCGCTCAAGGCTCTCGGAGACTCCGAGGACTGCAAAGCGGCCAAAGAAGGTACGGAACTGATTTACAACAAGTTGCTGACGATTCTGAAGAACAAGGGGCTCAAGGCGATTGAGACTGAAGGTCAGAAATTCGACACTGAATATATGGAGGCGGTGGCACAGTTCCCCGTTCAGGAAGAAGACAAGAAAGGAATGGTTTATGACACCGTCCAGAGGGGCTATATCCTCGGAGAAAAAGTCATACGCTACGCAAAAGTCGTGGTCGGCCAATAGGAGATTGACAATATGGCAGTAAAGAAAGATTACTATGAAGTGCTGGGAATCCCGAAGACTGCCAGCGCTGACGATATAAAGAAGGCGTTCCGCGACGCCGCAATGAAGTGGCATCCCCACAAGAACCCCGGCAACAAAGAGGCCGAGGAGAAGTACAAGGATGCCGCTGAGGCATATTCCGTGCTTTCCGATCCGGAGAAACGCCGCAAATATGACCAGTTCGGCCACGCCGGGCTCGGCGACAATCCGGGGCCTGACTTCAGCGGAGGCTTCGGCAACCTGGACGACATCCTGAACAATCTGTTCGGTGGCGGAGGCGGAGGTTTCAGCTTCAATTTCGGTGGCGGCGGATTCGACTTCGGAGGCTTCGGAGGAGGTTCACGCGGCGGTTCCAGAACCCCTAGAGGACGTGACATCCGCACAAAGGTAAGGATGACTCTGGAAGAAATCGCGAAGGGCGTCGAAAGGGAGATAACCCTTGAAAGGAACAAGCCCTGCCCTGACTGCGACGGTGTGGGAGCGAAGAACCCTTCAGACGTCAAGACCTGCCCTGCCTGCAACGGTACCGGCCAGATCAGGCGCGCCGTGCAGAGTTTCTTCGGCCAGAGCATACAGGTTTCAGTGTGCCAGCAGTGCGAAGGCACGGGCAAGATTGTCAGCAACCCCTGCCGCAAGTGCAGCGGTAGCGGCCTTGTACGTCAGAAAGAAACAATTAAGGTCAACATCCCCGCCGGCGTCGAAGACGGTATGCAGATTACGGTACGCGGCGAAGGGCACAGTGCAAAGAAAGGAGGAATCAACGGCGACCTGCTGCTCCTTATACAGGAAGAACCTCACAGATTGTTCAAACGCCAGGGCGCAGACCTTGTCACCAGCAAGACGATTTCCATAGCAGAGGCCATCAAAGGCGGCGAGATAGACATCCTCACGCTGAACGGTCCGGCGAAGATAGGGATAGAGGCCGGCACACAGAGCGGCACCGTCGTGAAACTACGTGGCAAAGGACTCCCCGCCGTCCAGGGCTATGGCAGCGGAACGGGAGACCTTTATATAAAACTGGAAGTGTTCATTCCCAGGAAAATCTCGCGCGAAGACCGTGAATTGGTCGACAGACTCGGCACCGCTGAAAGTTTTCAGGTAAAATAAACCGTCAAGAAAATCGATTTGTTTTGCAGAAAATAAAAAATTGACTATCTTTGCAGTCCAAAATTCCGCAACCTCTCGGGCCTTCAGGGTAAGAAGGGACGCCGACGTTGCCAGTAAAACATTGTAGAAATGGACTTTATCAAATTAGTTGACGAAACTTTCAAGAACGAGAAAGTTGCTTCATACCCTCAATTCAAGGCAGGTGACACAATCACCGTTACCTATAAAATCAAAGAAGGCGACAAGGTTCGTGACCAGAAATTCAAAGGCGTAGTGATTCAGATCAAAGGCGCCACTGCCGCCACGAAGACCTTCACCATCCGCAAAGTTTCTTCAGGCATCGGTGTCGAGAGAATCTTCCCTTTCGCTTCTCCCGCAATCGACAACATCGAAGTGAACAAAGTAGGTAAAGTTCGCCGCGCACGCATCTTCTACCTCCGCAACCTCGCAGGCAAGAAAGCCCGCATCCGCGAGAAGAAGTTCACCGGCACAACCGAAAACGAAGAGAACTAAATTCTCATAGAGGCCTCTCGCCTCACCCGGCTCCTTAGCTCAACTGAATAGAGCATCTGACTACGGATCAGAAGGTTACAGGTTTGAATCCTGTAGGAGTCACCAGAGCAAAG